>JAZUEB010000037.1:0-28000 GCA_045639965.1 Vescimonas sp.
TTTGCGCCGCCGAAGATAACCGCCAGCAGAATGCCCAGAATGACAGAAGTCACGGTAAATTCCGGGAGAACTTTGTCCGCCGGAATATAGGGCTTAAAGGTCTTATTGTCTTTCATTTGAATTGTTTTCCTCTCTCTTTGGTTAATGAATTAAAGAATGGGGCACCTAAAACACGATTCTTTTATCACCTCTTTTTTTGGATTTGATGCACCTGAAAGTATAGCATAACTCGTTTCGGCTGTCAATTTTTCGAAAGGGAATATTTCCAATTCCAGTGTGAAATGGATGCAAGCTTTGCCCTGATTTCAGCCGATTCGATCCATTTCCTTTCTCAGCCGCAAAATGATGCGTTTTTCCAGCCTGGAAATGTAAGATTGAGAGATTCCCATCACGCTGGCCACTTCCTTTTGGGTATTTTCCCGCTTTCCGTTCAGCCCGAAACGCATGGAAATGATGGTTCGTTCCCGCTCGTTGAGGCAATCCAGCGCCTGAGCCAGCATTTGACGGTCTGCGTCCTCCTGCACAGGCCGCTCCACCAAATCCTCATCCGTGCCCAGGATGTCAGAAAGAAGCAGCTCGTTGCCGTCCCAATCGGCATTGATGGGCTCATCAAAGGAGACTTCTCCTTTTTGATTGCTGATTTTTCGCAGATACATCAGAATTTCATTTTCGATACAACGGCTGGCATAAGTTGCCAGCTTGATATTTTTGTCCACGCGAAAGGTATTGATCGCCTTGATGAGTCCGATCGTACCGATGGAGATCAGGTCTTCAATGTTGATGCCGGTGTTGTCAAACCGCTTGGCGATATAGACCACAAGCCGCAGATTGTGCTCGATCAGCGTCTGCCGGGACTCCGGGTCGGTTTCCAGTTTTTCCAGCAGTTTCGCTTCTATTTCCCGGGACAACGGCGGCGGCAGTACGTCGCTGCCGCCTATGTAGTAGAGCTTATCCGACCTGTGTTGGGATATCCATTGCTGGATTTTCGTGATCAGTTTCATCTGCTCGCCCCTTTCCGCCCCACAGGCCGTGATATGCCGCACCGCCGATTTTGCTTGGATAGAGTGCGATCAATGTTTTCGGACAGATCCGCCGCCCGATTTTGATATAGTCGCTTCTTACAGCAAGCAGCAAACCGTTTTCCCTGCCCACACTGCGGAATGGCAGCAGGGAAAATGCGGTATCTCCGCTTTCATAGAGTCTTGTCAGTTTTTCCTCCGGCGTCAATGGCTGTGCCAATATGTGATATGTCTCCGAATCCCACAGGGAAAAGAGCGCCTCAGCCTCCGCTACCAGTACCGATGTCCCGTCCACGGGATTTCGCAGGGTATTTCCGGAATCGTACAGGGTGCGCAGTTGGCAGGTCTTCCCCGCCAGAGAAACCGTGATGTCCATAATTTCTCCTTTCGAAAAGCGAGCCTCCTGCCGAAATAAAAGTTCCAGCAGGAGATAAAACAATAACGCAGAGCCGATCAACACCCACCAGCTGATATCTGCGTAATAGATCCGCTGTATCAGTGAATGGGGCGATCCCAGCAGCAGCCCAGCTGCCAGTAAAATCCCCGCCAAAGCGCCGGAAAGCAGCGCAAACAGGGCAATATACCGCCACAGATGCCGTTCCCCCGCAAAGGCGATCAGCGTCATGAAAATTCCGAACAGGATACGCAGCACCGGCGTACCCAGCCAGGAAACAGCAAACACGGCTGCTGCATAGATCCCCCCCAGCAGGGCAGACAGCAGAAACTGCCATCTGTGCAGAGTGCATCCCATCAGCTGTGCGGTGGTGAGCAGCAGCAGATAGTCCACAGCTGCATTGAGGAAAAACACGCTGTCTATGTACACCACCGTCAAAGCGCTCACCCCGTGTAAGATTATACTGCGCTGTGCCTTGGAAAAGGGTCAAAAAAAGAGACCGGCAGATTTTCTTCTGTCGGTCCAAGTCTTTTTATTCGCGGTCAAAGATCGCTTTTTTCTCCAAAATCGTACCAAAGGTATCTTTCCATTGGCGGTGCAGCGCCGAACCGTCCCACGCGGAAAGCGCATCCCTTTCCATGTCCAGCACGATCATCACGTCAAAGCGGTTGTCGCGGTCGATACAGTTTTTATACACCTCTGCGCCGTGAATGCCCGGAATTTTTACTGCCGCAGAGAACAGCTCGGCTATGCGGCTGCATTGTATCGCCCGGTCCGTTGCCTGTGGCTTGAATTTTCCGATGATGTAGTGCTTCATGACTTATAACCCGATGTACGGCAGGATCAGGGATGCCGCCATCACAATGGCCAGCAGCAGTGCGATCGCCATGGCGATATATCGTGTGGTTTTCTTGTTCATGTGTTCTCCTCCTTCGGCACGATATGTTTGATCATCTTTTCAATATTACGCCGCGGCTGCATGATCTCATGGCCACAGCCCAGACACCGCAGCTTGATATCCATACCCAGACGCAGCACCTCCCATTGGCGGCTGCCGCAGGGGTGTTCCTTTTTCAGCTCCAGAATGTCGTGCAGTTGATAATCCATGTCAGTTTTCCTTTTTGATGTTGTCCCAGTAGGCTTTTGCCGCCTGTTCCCGTTTGTTGGGTCCGTATTCGTAGTAGCGCTTCGCTCCCAGCTCCTCCGGCAGATAGCGCTGCTCCACATAGTGGTTTGGATAGTTGTGGGGGTATTTGTAGTGCGGTATGTTTTCCGTCCCAGCGCTGTCCGCATGGACATTTTGCAGATGACGAGGAATATTTCCCATGGCGCCGTGCTCAATATCCTCCATTGCCGCGATGATGGCGTTGTGGGCAGAGTTGGATTTTGGTGCGGTCGCCAGATAGACTGCGGCTTCCGCCAAAGGCAGACGCGCCTCCGGCAAACCCACCTGCAGGGCGGCATCCACGCAGGCCTTGGTGAGAATGATGCCCTGCGGATCAGCCAGGCCTACGTCTTCGCTGGCGATCACCAGCAATCGTCTGCACGGTGAAAGCAGGTCACCTGCCACCAGGAGTCTGCCCAGATAGTAGACCGCCGCATCTGGATCGGAGCCGCGAATGGACTTTTGCAGGCACGAGAGCAGATCATAGTGGGCGTCACCGTCCCGATCATAGCGCATGGCGCTTCGCTGCGATAGCTGTAAAGCGTCATTGCTTGTCACATATAGGCCGCCGTTTTTCGGCTGAGCGGACTGGTATAGCAGCTCTATAGCGTTGATTGCTTTGCGCACATCGCCGCCGCAGGCACAAGCCACGGTCATGGGGACGCTTTCCTCCCAGGTAAAAGGTAAGCCGCTGCGCTCCTGCTGGATCTTCAGCGCACGTTCTACCGCAGGCAAGGTTTCCTCAGGCGTCAGCGCCTTAAATTCAAATACCGTGCTGCGGGAGAGCAGCGCATTATAGATATAAAAATAGGGGTTTTCCGTGGTACTGGCGATCAGCGTGATCTTGCCGTTTTCCAGAAACTCCAGCAGGCTCTGCTGCTGCTTTTTATTAAAGTACTGGATCTCGTCCAGGTAGAGCAGGATCCCGTTGGGCGCCATCATGGTGTCCACATCGGCGATCACGTCCTTGACGTCCTGCAATCCGGCGGTGGTAGCGTTCAGGTGATATAGGGTCTTGTTGGTACGCTTGGCAATGATATTGGCAAGCGTGGTCTTGCCGGTACCGGAGGGTCCGTAAAAAATCAGGTTCGTTTCGCTGCCGCCTTCAATGAGCCGGCGCAGCAGCGCACCCTCCCCCAGAAGATGCTTCTGACCCGCCACCTCATCTAAGGTCTGCGGGCGGATCTCGTCAGCCAACGGACGCATGGTATCACCCCACTTTCGTTTGAATGGATTATAGCATGATTTGCTTTTTTCTGCAACCGCTGATATAATGAAATTGAGGTGAGGTCGAATGAAGTCGAAAAAAGAGATCTGCGCGATCATTGAGAAGCTGAAAGAGATATATCCTGACTCGCTCTGCTCTTTGAACTACAAAAAGGACTATGAGCTCTTATTCTCCGTGCGGCTGGCGGCACAATGTACCGATGCACGGGTCAATCTGGTCACACCGGTACTCTTTTCCCGCTTCCCTACCCTCCAGTCCATTGCGGAGGCAGACGTGGAGGAGGTGGGCGAATACGTCCATTCCTGCGGCTTCTGGCGCGCAAAAGCCAAAGATATCGTTGCCACGGCGCAGCAGCTCCTGGAGCGTTTTGACGGCAAAGTACCCGACAATATGGACGATCTACTTACCCTGCCCGGCGTAGGGCGCAAGACAGCCAATCTGATCCTGGGCGATATTTACGGGCAGGAGGGTTACGTCTGCGACACCCACTGTATCCGCATCACCGGAAAGCTTGGCATCACCGACGGCAGCAAAGACCCCGTCAAGGTGGAGCAGCAGCTGCGGAAAGTAATACCGCCGGAGGAATCCAACAACTTTTGCCACCGCATGGTACTATTCGGCCGGGAATGGTGTACCGCCCGTTCTCCCCGCTGCGGGGAATGCCCCCTAAAAGCCCTCTGCGATGCGGTCAACCAGAGATAGGGAACGTGCCGGTCCTGTATGGGACTGGCACGTTTTTTCTTTTGGGCGCATACAATGCGCTATGGGGGTGAAATGATGGATCAAAACCGATTTGCGGAGCAGCTGCGCCGCAATCCGCAGATTTTGGAGAATCTGGCAAACTCTCAGGATGGCCAGGCGCTGATGGCACGTTTGCAAACCAACGGCCAGGCATTGGAGCAGGCCACGCAAAAGGGACAGCAGGGCGACCTCGTCGCCATGACAAAGCTGTTACGCAGCGTGATGGCGGATCGAGAGGGCCGGGAGCTTTTAGAGCGTCTGGCAAAGCAAATACAGGGATAAGGGGTAGAGCGTATGTCGGAGATGGAGGATAAACTGAACAAGCTGTTAGACGACCCGGAGATGATGGGCCGCATTATGCAGATGGCGCAGCAGCTCTCCGGCGGTGTCAGCACGCCGCCACCTCCCTCTGCCCCGGATCTCTCCGGTTTTGACCCGCAGACGATCACGAAACTCCTGCCCCTTGTAAAAGAACTGCAAACGCCCAATTCACAGGCGACCCAGCTTCTCTACGCCTTGCGCCCTTATCTGAAGGAGGAAAAGCAGGGCAAAATCGACCGTGCGGTAAAACTGGCACACTTGATCCATATCGGGAAAAAAGCAGTTTCAGATTGGGGGCTTGACCTTGTATAATCATTATATGCGGGATAAAGACGGTAACTATGTCAAGGTCAGCGTAGAAGAACCGTCCGTGACCTACATACCAACACCTCATGCACCGCCAAAAGAAGCACAGCCACCATCAATGTCAGAGCCAAACATTCCGTCAAAGGAAGCACCGCCTTCCCATCCTGCGAATCATCCGCAGAAAAGGCCGCCCGAAGCACAGTTTGCCAACAAAATGCTGGGGCATCTCCATTTGGGCGACATCGACTCCGGTGATTTACTTTTGCTGGCGCTGCTGTTCTTTCTGTTCCGGCAAAGGGCAGACGAAGAGCTGCTGATCGCACTGGGACTGCTGCTGATACTGTAAGAGCTGCGTACCGCTTGGTACGCAGCTCTTTTCTTATGATCAAATCACAGGCCCCAATCATTCAAAACCCGTTCACGCTCCGCCAATGCCTTATCGCTGCTTGTAACTGCGGATATGTATTCTACGCTGGATTTGCTCTTTCCGCTGAACACCGCCCAGAAGATCCGATAGATCCAGAGTACCGGCAGCAGAAACGGCTTTCCGTTGATCCATTTATATTTTGGTGTAACACAGCAGATCTTGTAGGAGGGAAACAGGTGCCTGATAATCGAGCCGAACTTTCCGGATTTTTGGATGGTATTGAGCATTGCTTTCTCCTCGTAGCCAGATACTTCAAAGCCGAAAACACCATTTGCAAAAATAGCATCTGTTGCCTGTGCAAAGAATTCATCGGTTATTTCCGGCGTATCCACAGGCAAGGAGATCCCGAACCAACGCACGCACAGCGCCGAACACACGCCGGCGAATTTTTCTATTCCGGCCTGCTGCAGGAATCCCTTTACCTGCTCCCTGTTTAATCCCGCATTCCTGCTCATTACAGCCAGGTCCATGAACTGCCGGATACCGGCACCGCGGTTGAGGAGATGCTTTTTCAGGTGAAGCAATACATATACAAAGTGGAAGTTTATGTCCAACTCATGACCGCGTACATAATCCCACGCACGGTCGGCAAACGCTTTCTCCTGCTCGGTGTTGACGGTCTCGTCATACAGCAGGCGGTGGTGCAGTTCAAAATCCAGACCAAGCTTTTCAAAATGCCACTCCATATTATCCCACTCACCGGTCTGTTCGGTGAAACCGATGGAAAGAAGGCGCTGCCTTGCTCTTTCCTTGTCACATTCATGGACGATAATGTCGCAGTCACCCATGGTTCGGAGCTGCGGGACGGGATAAAAATCGGCGACAGCTACCCCCTTTACCGTATAGAACGGGATATCCGAGAAAGCTTCCGTGATCTGATTGAGCAGCGCTTTTCGCTGCGTATAGGAACTGATCGCCTGAAAATAAGCGGACTTCAACGCATCATCTTTTGTCTGGTAATAAACGATCGGCAATATCTGATGCGATTTTGCATACACTGTCAGCTCCTGTGCAGCGGAAATACCTGAGCTTCCTCTGCTTTCAATATGATCCGATAACAACCGATTGATTTCCGTACTGATTTCATTCGTTCTCATAGATTTCTCATCACGCACTTTGTCAAACGCTCCTGGTTGCCTTCTCCCGCAAAGCTGTTATGCGGGGTAACGATAACGTTCTCCATGGTCCACAGGGGGCTCCTCTCCGGCAGCGGCTCTTCTTCGAAAACGTCCAGCACCGCACCGCCCAGATGCGGAAGTGCATCCAAAAGCGCCGCCGCATCTACCAGGCCGCCCCTGGCGATATTCACCAACACCGCCGTATTTTTCAGCAGTCTCAAACGCATTTCATCCATCAAATGCCGCGTTTTCTCTGTCAGCGGCAGCGTCAAAACCAAAACGTCCGCCCGCGGCAACAGCTGATTCAACTGTACCATGCTGTACATACCGTTAAAAATTTCATCGTTCCTGACACAAATATCCACGCCGACTACACGGCACCCAAATGCCCGAAACCGTTTGGCACACTCGGTTCCCACGCTGCCGCAGCCGACGATGCAGACCTCCTTGCCGTACAGCTCCAATAAGTCGCGCTGCTTCTCCCACTTGTGCTGCTTCCGGTTCTCGGCAAACGCCTGCTGCTTTTTATAGAGCGCCAGCACACCTGCCACGGCGTATTCCGCCATGGGAATGCTGTAAACGCCTCTGGCGTTGTGGATCTCGATACCATGTGCCTCCACATAGTCCATGGGAACACGGTCAAATCCTGCGCTGGTAAGCTGAATATAACGCAAGTTGGTAAATTTCTCGATGGGGTGATGCAAAAACAGTCCGTTGCAGATGATCCCCTCCGCCCAATCATAAGAGCACGGCAGATCGTCTTGCTCCTGCTGCAAAAAGATCACCCGATGGCCCATTTGCTCCAGCTCGGCAATATGCTCTTTTGCTGTGCCCCAGGCACCGGTAACAAGCAAATCCATATCAATCTCCGCAAATTATTCCGACTCGTCTTACGACCTCTTTGGCGTTCTCGCTAAAGTAGTCGCTGTCCCGTTCAAACTGCCGACACTCCGCTTCCAATCCGCGAATCCTCAGCAGACCGGTCTCAAAAGTATTCCGAATTTCCTCTAAATCTGTTATGGTGTCTAAATTACAGAAGCTCCGGCTTAAAATCGCGCAGGTACTGCCCAAACGGTAGTGCTCCCGAATCACATATTCAGCGGGCAGCATCCCTTTTCCCAGGGAAGCGATACCGCCGAAGCCATAGGAGATCCCCTTCTCTTCAAACTTCCGGCACAACCTCTCCACCGTTCCGTCGACAAGGAGCTCAAACATAAACTTCATACCGTAACCCAAACTCAAATCGTTCAGGCCAATATGTACCTCATCGATTCCCGTTACATCCAGGATCTCATCCACAGCCGCCACAGCTTCCGGCGTTTCCAATAGCAAAAGAGTCCTGACTCGTCCGTCCACCATGGAAATAAACTGCCGTACTTCCTCCACGGTCTTAAAATACGGCAGCATCAGAATATCTGCGCCGGCAGCGATCGCGCCCTCAATTTCCTCACGGGAAGAGCCGTACTCGGCACAGGCATCGTGAATCGGATTGATCCGACATAGGATCTCCGTCTTACTCACAGCCTCCTTAACAGCGCGCACATCCTCCAAGGTATGGTGGTTCTGCACGGTATTCATGCCGCCCTGCCGCTTTGCTTTGCCGATATACTCCATATCAACGAAAATGCGATCCACGCCAACATTTTCCGCGATCTGCGCGATCTCCGGCCTGTTTGTTATGTACATCAGCTTGAGTGCCATGTCTCTTCCCCTTTTACTTCGTTACCGTTTCGCCCAAATTCGCATTATCCGCATTGGTAAAAACTTTAAATACGGTCATAAATAATATCTTCAGATCAAGCCAAAGCGATATATGATCCACATACCAGATATTCAGCTCGATCCGATGATTCCACTCCACCGTTTTGCGTCCGTTTACCTGTGCCCAACCGGTGATCCCCGGCCTCACCTCAAACATCCGCCTCTGGTACTTGGAATACTCCTCGTATGTCCACGGATGGTAAGTAAGCGGCGGACGCGGTCCGATAAAAGACATATCTCCCCGCAAAATATTGATAAATTGCGGCAGTTCATCCAAAGAAGTTGCTCGAATGATCCTGCCCACCTTTGTCACCCGCGGATCGGTATTGTCAGAGTAAACTCCGCTGCCGGTATGCTCCGCATTTACCACCATCGAGCGAAACTTCATCATCTCAAATACCCTGCCGTTTTTCCCGATCCGTTTCTGCCGAAACAGGATCGGTCCCGGTGAGTCGATCTTAATGGCGGCGGAAACGATCAGCATCGGGATCAGCAGCACTATCAGTCCCAGCAGCGCCAATAAAATATCCAGCGTACGCTTGATAAAAGCTCTATACAAAATGCCCTCACATCCACTTCGAAAAAAGTCAGGAAAAAATATGTTGATCACTTTTGCCCCATCGCAAGGCAAGCTGACATATATCCCCAATATATTGCTTTATCATAGCACAATATATGGATTATATCAAGGTCTCACAACAAACATTTTTCCTGCATACAGTACTCTTATGTTCAATCTGCAATCTCCGCCGATAACAGAATAATTACAGCAAAAAAATCATCCGTTTTGCAAAAAACGGATGATTTTTTTGCTGTCAAGCATTATTACTTTACCGCCTGTTCCACAGCAACGGCCACAGCCACGGTGGCGCCCACCATGGGGTTGTTGCCCATACGGCATCGAGGGTTTCCGGTGTTTTAATTGTGCAGAAAAGTTCTGAAAACAGTGTATCATTCTATGAACTCATCACAAAATTCATACGAAAAATTTCATTGAATTCTATGAGATTTTAATGTTTCTCAGCAACCGTTGACAAAATGCAGACAAACGGTTTAACCCTCCAACACGCGTCGCACCTGCTCTTGGACGATAGCGGATAGCCGCTGCAGCCGCTCTTCACTGGCCGAAATGCGGGGGTGCTGCATGAAGCTGAAATCTGTCAGATCCCTCACGTCCCGCCGAATGGCGTCTGTCAGCATTCCCCGGGCGGTCGCCACAAAGTCTGTGCCGAAACGCGGGGAACAGGTGCCGATGCACCACTCTGTTCGTTTCAACTGCTCATCATCCATATCAAACAGCAAACTTCGGTTATTATCATAGACCGGTGCCATTTGCAATACACGCTGCGTGTCATTGTCCACCAACACGCCGAAGTTGCCCAGATGCCTGTCCGTATTCAGGATCAGCGCATCCAGTACGCACATTCTGCGGAAATCGTCCTCCGAACCGATGGAGGAAAAATAGTTCAGCATCGCCGCGACGGTGCGCTCTCCCCTCGGGATCACATCATGTGCCTTCACAAGTCCGGTAGCCTCATCCGTAAACAGGCGGCATTTGCTGATCAGCTTTTCGTGATAGAACGCCAAATCATATGGGACATAGGGAAGATGCAGCCGCTCCGCGATCTGACAGGACAGATACTCCGACAGCGGCTCAATTTCAAAGGTTGTGCTGCCGCTCTTATAAAGCATGATCTGCCCATTTTCCCGCACCCAGCATTTCGCAAACTGGCCATCCGTGCCAAACTCCGGAGATGTGGAAGAAAGACTTGCAGCGCTGAATCTTCCATCAAAAGCGGCATTGGAAACCAACTCATCGAACTCGTTGCAATAGAGCGATATATTCTCCCATATAAGCGGAGAAGTCTCCGGCTTTACCCAATAGGTATCATTCAGCGAGAGGGCATGAGTGACGTTTAGAAAGCCCTCCAGATCATCGCATCCATAGCGCTTGAGCAATTCTTCAATATGCTTGCGGTGCTTAGGCGCCTGACGAGCGGAGAGGAAATCAGTTAGGTTATGATAACCCAGCGGCTTTCTCTCTGTCAGCCATTCCAGCTCCCGGCATTCTACTTCCTCAAACGCATTGCGAATACAGGAAAAGCGCAAGACAGGGACGTCCTTATTCAACAGCAAGTAGTTCAAAACTTCCCCCTCCCCTCTGTCAAAGACAGCATAGCATATTCCGGACTGTACTACAAGCGAAAAGCGCTCACATTTCATAGGATTTTTCGTAATAGTAAGCCAAAAAAGAGCAGCAGGTTTTTCATCACCTGTTCTTCATTCTTTCGTATTTCTTTTTTATGCGACCGCTTTTTCATTGCTCTTTATCCGTTTCTCAGCAACTGTAGACAAAATGCAGACAAAAGTTCAGATATCCAGGCTGTTGGGATCCAGCAGGAAATCGTAGATGCTCATTACCAGCACACCGGACTCGTTGTAAAGCGGTGCAGCACTGTCTTTGGTGATAATGATTTTTTTGAAAGCATCGCCGGTTTTAAGCAGAGAACGCTGCTCCTGCTCCAGCTTTTCAGCGGTAGGCATGGCATACGCCGACTGAATATAGTAGCGCTTTGAACCCTTGTTGCAAACAAAATCGATCTCTAACTGCTTGCGTATATTCGCGCCGTTGGCATCTCTCTGGTTTGCTACGACAATGCCGATATCGACATTATACCCCCTAACACGCAGCTCATTAAAAATGATATTCTCCATGATATGGGTCTCCTCCACCTGTCGGAAGTTCAGGCGTGCATTTCTGAGTCCTATATCGGTGAAATAGTATTTTGAGGGCGTATCGATGTATTTCTTCCCTTTGATGTCATAGCGCATGGCGCAGTCAAGCAAAAAGGAGTCACACAGATAATCGATATACTTCTTTATGGTCGAAGGGCTGATCACCTTATTCTTTACACTCTTAAAGGTCGCGGAAAGCTTGTTCGGATTGGTAAAAGAACCGATAGCAGACGAAAGGATATTCAGCAGCTCTTCCAGCTCTGCCCTGTTTCTGACCTTGTTCCTTCCGACAATATCAGAAATATAGGTTTCTTCCAGCAAAGATTTCAGGAAGTCTGCTTTCTGATCCGGTGTCTGAAAACTCAATACCAGCGGCAATCCTCCGTACAGAAGATATTCGTTCCACCCATCCTGCTTGGTGCCGGAATAGGCCGACATAAATTCCGCGAAGGTAAGCGGATACATATGCACCTCATCGCCTCGACCACGAAATTCCGTAATGATGTCCTTTGACAGGAATTTTGCGTTGCTGCCGGTCACATAGATATCCACGTTCTTCATTCTGGCAAGGCTGTTCAGTACGGATTCAAAATCGTCTAAGAGTTGAACCTCATCCAAAAGAATATAGTAGGTATTCTCATCCTTGATCTGTCCTTTCAAGTGAGGATAGAGGATTTCGGGATCACGGTACTTTTTGTTTTCAAAGCCGTCGAAAGCAATATCAATGATATGATCCTCCGGAACGCCATCCCCCAGAAGATGACCCTTAAAAAGTGTAAACAGCAGATAGGATTTTCCGCAGCGTCGAATGCCGGTAATGACCTTGATCAGACCGTTTTGCTTTTTGGAAATCAGCTTATTCAAATAAATATCTCTGCGAATTTCCAATGTATTCGCCCCGTTTCTATTTCATATTTTTGCGGAATACCGCTTGTTCTGTTTGTATTATACCCACAAAAGCACTTCTTCGTCAAGTCCTGTAAGAAATTTTTGCGGAATACCGCATTTTCTGAAATTAGCAGAATAGTTTTCACAAGATTCGCCATTTCCTGACTAAAATGTCGTAAAGAAACAATAAAACAGTTGTTGAAATAGCGTTATATATTGGTACTTTACTCCGCCGAAATATGAAAGCTATCGTACGATTGAACTATCGCAGGATGTTGTTGACGCACTGAAGCATGAGAAAGAGCGCCAGCAAAAGATGCGGATGCGCTACGAAGACTTCTATGCCGAATATTACCGGGATGAAAACGATCGTCTGAATAGAGATACCTCCGGCCAGATCGTTGACCTTGTCATGCGCCGCGAAAACGGAGAGTACATCATCAGCCGCAATATGCAATATGTCAGCCAGATCGCAACACATGAGTTAGGCTTTGAACGCTTCGATTATCACAGTCTTCGCCATACCCACGCCACCATATTAGCGGAAAAAGGCGCTCCCCCGAAGTATGTGCAGCAACGCTTGGGGCACAAGAACATACAGGTCACAATGCAGATCTATCAGCATCTGACAGAGAAAATGTCGCAGGAAGGCGCAAAGCTTTTGGATACCTTCTGACTCTACCGCTCACCGGCATTTGACACAGCTTTCAGAAAACGGTTGACAAAATGTTGACAAAACGAAAAGAGAGCGCCGCTTCACGAAGAAACGGCGCTCTCTCTTTTTTCAAAAAAGTTGTAATTTTTGCAGTTTTTACGCGGTATTCCTTACTTCACCGCCTGCTCCACAGCAACGGCAACGGCCACGGTGGCACCCACCATGGGGTTGTTGCCCATGCCAAGGAAGCCCATCATTTCCACGTGGGCGGGCACGGAGGAAGAACCGGCGAACTGGGCATCGCTGTGCATACGGCCCATGGTGTCGGTCATGCCGTAGCTGGCAGGGCCGGCGGCCATGTTGTCCGGGTGCAGGGTACGTCCGGTACCGCCGCCGGATGCCACGGAGAAGTACTTCTTGCCCTGCTCGATGCACTCTTTCTTGTAAGTGCCGGCCACAGGATGCTGGAAGCGGGTGGGGTTGGTGGAGTTGCCGGTGATGGACACGTCCACGCCCTCATGGTGCATGATGGCCACGCCCTCGCGGACATCGTCAGCGCCGTAACAGCGCACGTTGGCGCGCTCACCCTCGGAATAGCGGATCTCACGCACGATGTGCAGCTCGCTGGTAAAATAGTCGAACTTGGTCTGCACATAGGTGAAGCCATTGATGCGGGAGATGATCTGCGCCGCATCCTTGCCCAGGCCGTTCAGAATAACCCGCAGCGGCTCCTTACGTGCCTTGTTGGCGTTCTTCACAATGCCGATGGCGCCCTCGGCGGCGGCGAAGGACTCGTGACCTGCCAGGAAGGCAAAGCACTTGGACTCATCGCTCAGCAGCATGGCGCCCAGATTGCCGTGGCCCAGACCCACCTTGCGATCCTCGGCAACGCTGCCGTCCATACAGAACGCCTGCAGACCAACGCCGATCATCTTGGCAGCCTCAGCGGCGGTCTTAACGCCGGACTTCAGGGCAATAGCAGCGCCCACGGTGTATGCCCAGCAGGCGTGTTCAAAGCAGATAGGTTGGATCCCCTTGACGATCTCATAGGGATCAAAGCCTTTCGCCTTGCAGATGTCGCGGCACTCCTCCACGGAGCCGATCCCGTACTGAGCGAGGACGCCGTTGATCTTCTCAATTCTTCTCTCGTAATTTTCAAACAAAGCCATTGTCTCGTCCTCCTCTTATTCCTGACGGGGGTCAATGTACTTGACCGCGGCATCCCACTGACCGTAGTGACCCTTCGCCTTCTCCAAAGCGGTGTTGGCGTCGTCACCCTTTTTGATGAAGTCCATCATCTTGCCCAGGTTCACAAATTCGTAGCCGATGACCTCATTGTCCTTGTTCAGCGCCATCTTTGTGCAGTATCCCTCTGCCATCTCCAGATAGCGGGGACCTTTCTCCTTTGTGCCGAACATGGTGCCCACCTGAGAGCGCAGGCCCTTGCCCAGATCCTCCAGCGAGGAGCCCACGGCCAGACCGTCCTCGGAGAATGCAGACTGGGTACGGCCGTACACGATCTGCAAAAACAGCTCCCGCATGGCGGTGTTGATGGCGTCACAGACCAGATCGGTGTTCAGCGCCTCCAGAATGGTCTTGCCGATGAGGATCTCGGACGCCATGGCGGCAGAGTGGGTCATGCCGGAGCAGCCCAGTACCTCCACCAGCGCCTCTTCAATGATGCCGTTCTTCACGTTCAACGTCAGCTTGCAGGCACCCTGCTGGGGAGCGCACCAGCCGATACCGTGGGTAAAACCGGAGATATCGGAAATATCTTTAGCCTGGACCCACTTGCCCTCCTCGGGAATAGGAGCCGGGCCATGATAGGCGCCCTTGGCAACGGGACACATATGCTGCACTTCACTGGTATAGATCATAATGATTTCTTCCTTTCTCAAATCATGGAATATTGCATTTATCGAGCCACAAAACCGATCTTGCGCTGTACCTTGCTCAAGGTCTTGTTGGCAAGGTAAGAAGCCCGTTCTGCGCCGGTCTTGTAAACACTTTCAATGTACGCCTTGTCCGCCATCAGCCGCTCGGACTCCTCCCGGATGGGACGCAGCAGCTCCACCACGGCCTCACCCACGGCGGGCTTGAAAACACCGTAGCCCTGTCCGGCGAATTCCTCCTCAGCCTGGGCAATGGTCTTGCCGGTAGCGGCACAGTAGATGGTCAGCAGATTGGAGATGCCCGCCTTGTTCTCCTTGTCAAACTTCACAGCGGTCTCGCAGTCGGTGACGGCGCGCTTGAACTTCTTCATGATCTCCTCGGGCTTGTCCATCAGGTTCACGCAGCCTTCGGGGAGGGATTTGCTCATCTTTGTGGCAGGATCATCCAGAGACATCAGGCGTGCGCCCATCTTGGGAATGAACGGCTCCGGCAATACGAAAGTATCGCTGTATACGCCGTTAAAGCGCTGGGCGATGTCCCGGGTCAGCTCCACGTGTTGCTTCTGATCCTCTCCCACCGGCACCAGATCCGCCTGATACAGCAGGATACCCGCCGCCATCAGCACGGGATAGGTGAAAAGGCCGGAGGTGATGTTGTCCGCGTGCTGCTGGGACTTCTGCTTGAACTGGGTCATGCGGGAAAGCTCACCGAACTGGGTATAGCAGCCCAGGATCCATCCCAGCTCTGCGTGCTGAGGAACGTGGGACTGGATAAACATGATGTTCTTCTCCGGGTCCAGACCGCAGGCGATGTACTGTGCCAGCTGATTGACGCTGCGGCGGCGCAGGGTCGCCGGATCCTGGCGCACGGTGATAGCGTGCATATCCACAATGCAGTACAGACAGTCATATTCATCCTGCAGAGCCACCCAGTTTTTGATCGCTCCCATATAAGAACCCAGGGTCAGCTCACCGGAGGGCTGAATGCCGCTGAATATCCGCTTTTTTCTCTCTTCCATTTGCTTATACCTCACTTCCGAACAAATCCTGCATATTATACAACGCTCTTTCCGAAAATGCAATCATTCTTCGCTTATTTTAGCCATTTGGCTGCCAAAATATAGCTGCGATGTCACCACTTGTTCTCTACTTTTTCCGCAAAACCCAAAAAATCCTTTACCTCGACCACCTTGCCGTCGTCCAGAATGGCCTTGCCGGTAAAACGTCCGAACACCTGATGCTGGTTGCTGCCCAGTACCTTAAAGTCCGTATTGGCGGCACGGTCCAGAATAGGCAGAAAATCCATCTCAAAGCGTCCGTCGTCGCTGGTAAAGGTCCAGGGGGACAGATAGTCCTCCTTTCCGTTTTTCATGGGAATGTTAAAATTTACCTGACTGAGCTTGTGGGCTTTGCCGTTATAAAACAGCATATTCTCGCTGGCAGCGGAGGTATCGCCGAATCCGTAGCCGATGTTCCAGCCGAAAGGTACGCCGTCCACCTGCCCCGAAGCGCTGCCCCAGTACCAGGTGTTGTGATAGGTCCATACACCTCTGCCCCAGTCCAAAACGCCAAAGCTGTCAATAGATTGAAAGGTGTATTCCTTTACACCGATTACCACTTCACCTGCGGCACGTTGGCAGTTGATCTTCTGGTTGAAATAGAAATGTGCCGGTTTGTCAAAGGGCGTACAGATCACCATGCTCTCCTCCGGCTCGGCGGTCAGCAGAAAATGCCCGTCGATCGCCTTGCCGTCTAAAAAATCGTCCATGTGGAACGTCAACTCGCGCCCACCTTCCACATGACGGAACGCCAGCGCGTAGCCTTTCCCGGAAACGGCAATGTCTCCCTCTGCGCTGCTGGCAGGCAGGCCGGTCCTGCCCATAGGAAACCAGCGCATGGGACTGACGGTCTTTTCCCACCCCTCGTCAAAATTCAGAAAGGAGATGGAGTCCAGACCCATATAACCATTATCGTCAATGGTCAGCGCAACGGCAAAATGGTCGTTGTTGATGAGATAGTAGTCCCACTCCTTGATACGCATGGCGCCGGCCTTGATATCAGCCCGCCGATAGATGGGCAGGAGCTTTTTCGCATAGCCAGCCTCCGTTAAATTGCCCTTATCGTCCAGCAGGCGTTTTCGCTCCGTGATCTCATGCTGCATGGGCTCATCTCCTTTTCCTCATATTTTTACTCATTATACACGGTATTTTCATCCATTTCAACACGCTGACGGCGGAATTTCATTGACTTTTCCCCGGGAAACACTATAATGTATTTGTGATTTTTTTGCCGTTTGCAAGGAGGAACTGACAATGGCTCTGGATAGGAATTACTTTGCCGAAATGGAGGCAAAGATCCCTCACGGAAAAGTACGCACCCGCTTTGCTCCCTCTCCCACCGGTTATATGCATGTGGGCAATCTCCGTACCGCACTCTATACCTGGCTCATCGCTCGCAATGCCGGCGGCACCTTTGTCCTGCGTATCGAGGACACCGATCAGGGTCGCCTGGTAGAGGGTGCTGTCGATGTGATCTACCGCACCATGAAAGAGTGCGGCCTTACTCACGACGAGGGTCCCGATGTGGGCGGCCCCGTCGCCCCCTATATCCAGTCCCAGCGCCGGGATACCTACGGAAAATACGCGGAGCTTCTGGTAGAACTGGGCGGCGCCTACTACTGTTTCTGCGAAAAAGCGGAGTCCGAGGAGGACAGCGGTGAATTTGACCGCGCCGCCGACCCCTGTCGTGATATACCTCTGGATGTGGCCAAGGCCCGTGTAGCCGCCGGCGAGCCCTATGTCATCCGTCAGCGCATTCCCGCCGAGGGAACTACCACGTTCCACGACGCCATTTTCGGTGACATCACCGTGGAAAATAAGACGCTGGACGATCAGGTGCTGCTGAAACGTGACGGTCTGCCCACCTATAATTTTGCCAATGTCATCGACGACCATCTGATGGGCATCACCCACGTGGTCCGGGGCAGCGAATACCTTTCCTCCGCCCCCAAATATAACCTGCTCTATGAGGCTTTCGGCTGGGAGATCCCCACCTACGTCCACTGCTCTCCCGTCATGCGTGACGCCCAGAACAAGATGTCCAAGCGCCACGGCGACCCCAGCTACGAGGACTTGAAAGCCCAGGGCTACTTGACCGAAGCCATCTTGAACTACGTTGCCCTGCTGGGCTGGAGTCCTAAAGGCGAGTATGCCGAGGAGGAGATCTTCTCTCTGGAGGAGCTTGCCAAGGTGTTTGATATGACCGGCATCTCCAAGTCCCCCGCTATCTTCGATATCGCCAAGCTGGATCATTTCAACGCCGTCTATCTTCGCAATCTCTCTCCGGAGAAGTTCTGTGAAGTGGCAACGCCTTACATCCGCCAGAGCGTTAAGGGCGACTTTGACCTGGCCGGGATCGCCACACTTTTACAGGCACGCTGTGAAAAGCTCACCGAGATCCCCGAAAAGGTGGACTTCTTTGATGCCTGCCCCGACTATGACGTAGAGTTCTTCACCAACAAGAAATCCAAGACTGATCCCGCCGTCTGCCGGGATATGCTGAATGCCGCCATTCCCATGCTGGAAAGCCTGTCCAACTGGACGGCGGACGCCATCCACGATGGCCTGATCGCCCTGGCAGAAAAGCTGGAAGTAAAAAATGCCACCTTGATGTGGCCGGTGCGTATTGCCGCCGCCGGCAAGCTGGTCACTCCCGGCGGTGCCGTGGAGATCTGCCACCTGCTGGGCAAGGAGGAGACTCTCCGCCGCCTGAATGCCGGTCTTGCCAAGCTCAATCCATGAACCTGACCCGCAAATTTTTGAAAAAGGAGGAAGCCAACCATGTCTGAACCCGTCACCAACATTCCCGCCATCTTTGGCAGTATGGTCTTTACCGAGGACAAAATGCGACAGCGCCTGCCCTCTGCCGTCTACGAAGCGTGGCAGCAGTGTCTGGTACAGGGCACTTCACTTCCTCAGAGCATCGCCGCAGAGATTGCCGCTGCCATGAAGGATTGGGCCATCGAAATGGGCGCCACCCACTTCACCCACTGGTTCCAGCCCCTCACCGGCTATACCGCGGAAAAGCACGACAGCTTCATCGCCCCCGCCGGCAACGGCAAGATCCTCATG
This sequence comes from Vescimonas sp., assembly GCA_045639965.1. Lineage (GTDB taxonomy): Bacteria > Bacillota > Clostridia > Oscillospirales > Oscillospiraceae > Vescimonas. Next base: position 18,782 of record JAZUEB010000037.1, read on the forward strand.
GAGCTCTCCGGCAAGGAGCTGACACGGGGCGAGACCGATGCCTCCAGCTTCCCCTCCGGCGGACTGCGTGCCACCTTTGAAGCCCGCGGCTATACCGCCTGGGATCCCACCAGCTGCGCCTTCATCAAGGATCGCACCCTGTATATCCCCACCATTTTCTGCTCCTACAGCGGCGACACGCTGGATAAAAAGACCCCCCTGCTCCGTTCCATGCACGCCCTGGATAAACAGTGCGTCCGTATTTTGCGCCTGTTTGGCAACACGGACGTGCAGCACGTCACGCCGCAGGTCGGCCCCGAGCAGGAATATTTCCTCATCGACAAGTCCATGTATCAGCAGCGGGAGGACCTGATGCTCTGCGGCAGGACGCTTTTCGGTGCCAAACCACCCAAAGGGCAGGAGCTGGACGACCACTACTACGGCGCCATCAAGCCCCGTGTGGCGGCGTTCATGCACGAACTGGATACCGAGCTGTGGAAGGTCGGCGTTCTCGCCAAAACCGAACACAACGAAGCCGCGCCTGCCCAGCACGAGCTGGCGCCCATCTATACCGACGCCAATACCGCCTGCGATCACAACCAGCTCACCATGGAGCTTCTCAAAAAGGTCGCAGACCGCCACGAGCTGGTCTGCCTCCTCCATGAAAAGCCCTTTGCCGGCGTCAATGGCAGCGGCAAGCACGATAACTGGTCCCTCCGCACCGACAGCGGCGAAAACCTGCTGAAACCCGGCAAGACCCCCAGCCAGAACGCCCAGTTCCTGCTGTTCCTTGCCGCCTTTATCCGCGGTGCCGACGAGTATCAGGAGATGCTGCGCTGCTCCGTGGCGTATCCCGGCAACGATTACCGCCTGGGCGGCAACGAAGCCCCTCCCGCCGTGGTCTCCGTATTCCTGGGCGACGAGCTTACCGCCATTCTGGACGCCATCATCAGCGGCACGGAGTACGTAGACGTCACCAAGCGCACCTTGCAGATCGGTGTGGACACCCTGCCCGAGATCCCCCAGGACACCACGGATCGCAACCGTACCTGCCCTCTGGCCTTTACCGGCAACAAGTTCGAGTTCCGTATGTGCGGCTCCAGCCAGTCCATCGCCAGCCCCACGGTGGTCTTAAACACCATGATGGCCGACGTTCTCTGCAACTTTGCCGATCAACTGGAAAAAGCGGATGACTTCCAAACCGCCCTGCAAGACCTGCTCCGCACCACCTTCCGCGACCACCAGCGCATCATCTTCAACGGCAACGGCTACGGCGAGGAGTGGCTCACCGAAGCCAAAGAGCGGGGCCTGAGCATCTTTCCCAATGCGGTGGATGCCCTGCCCAGCTATATCGACCCCAAGAATATCGACCTGTTCACCCGCCACGGCATTCTCACCGGCAGCGAGATGCGTGCCCGCTATGAGATTCATCTGGAGAACTACTGCAAGGTCACCAATATTGAGGCCAATACCCTGCTCGAGATGGCGCAGCGCCACATTCTCCCCGCCGTCAGCCGTTACAGCGACACCCTGGCGCAGACCATCTTCCATAAGGCAAACTGCGGGATCACCGCCGCCAGCCGTATGGAGCAGGCCACACTCCGCCGGATCACCACGCTGAACGACAAGCTGTTCGATATTTGTCAGGCTCTGGAACGCGCCCTGAATAAAGCGCCCGACATGGGCGGCGGTCTCCGCAGCGCCAAGTACTTCCGTGACGAGGTCAGCAGCCGCGTCAGCAAGGCGGGCGAGCTCATTAACAAGCTGGAAGCGCTTACCGCCGCGGACTACTGGCCCTACCCCACCTACGCCGACATTCTCTTTTCCGTTTGATTCGTAGGGGCGGACGACTCTGTCCGCCCTTTCCCCATCATCCCCCCATGCAAAAAGAAGTCGAAGGCTTACGCCCTCGACTTCTTTTTGCACTGTACAAAGTGTATCACCATGGTGATCAAAAACACGATGCTGGCATATCCAAACAAGGGGAACACCACGCCGATGATGTCGGCAAATCCGAACAGACTGCACGCCCAGATCACGCCGATCATCACCAGGAGCACACCCTTGTTATGATCTCGCACAACGGCGATCCGCTGCGACATATGGGTCATCAGCCCTACCAGGGAGGCAAGCGAATTACAAAACATACCGAGAAGCAGCAGCACGCCGTAGCAACTTCCTAAAACCGGCGCCAGCTTACTGCCCACAGCCACCATGGGTAACTGCGCCGCAGATGCCTCCGGCAGCATGGCAACGGAGGTCAATACGCTCCCTGCCACGATCAGCAGCTCCACGCCGCTTATGGCAATGCCGAGCAAAACCGTTTTCTTTTTGGTAAACAATGGACCAACCGGTACCATGATGCCGATACTGCCCATCAGGTTGTAGGCCACAAAGGTCAGTGCCGCGATGAACCAGTTTGGCATCAGGGGATTTTCATTGTTCCGCTGTATGTGCAGGATATAGCCGGTATCAAAGTTCTTCCATGCCCCCACAGCAAAGAGCATGGTGGCGATCACCAGAATAGGGATCAGCGCGGAAAAGGCGTTGATCATCCCCGTCACGCCGAATATGGCGATCAGACACACGATCACGGTAAACACCGCACTTCCCAGCCATGCCGGTATACCGAACAGTTGGTCGCCCAGCGCCCCGACACCGGCGGACATCAAAACAACAACGCCAAACAAAAACGCCGATGCGATCACCCCGCTGAGCTTCCGCAGCCAGCGGAGATTATCCCATGGCACCATCAGCCGATCCAGCTCCTCATATCCCGTCATCTGGGTCAGCCGCATCAGAACGATGCCGAAAAAGACGAACAGGGACGCTGCCAGCGCAAATCCCAAATAACCCCATACGCCGAAAGAGCCGAAGAATTGCCACAGCTCCTGTCCGGAGAGAAATCCCGCCCCCAGGAAGCAGCCGACGTATGTAAAGGAGAGCGTCATCGCTCCCGTTTTTTTCATACAAAAACCCTCTTTCTGAATCGGCTTTATTCTACGCATTTTCCCTCTTTTCGTCAAGTATCTCCGCGCTTTTCCCCTTCCGTCTGAAAATTTCATTGAATAATTCGGTTTTTCCGTTGACGATTTTCACAAAAGGATATATAATCCAAATAGCAACCTTTGTATCATTTTTTGAAGGGAGATTTTTTATGATCCGTACCATTGATGATATTCTGTCTGCCGCCAAGGGCGGGAAAACCGGCGTGATCGCCGTTGCTGCTGCTCACGACGAGCCTGTGATCGAAGCCGTTGTGGAAGCCAAAAAGGCCGGCATCGCCACCCCCATTCTGGTGGGCCACGTCGCCGAGATCGAGGCCATGCTGAGAAACGTGGGCGAGGATCCCGCTGCCTATGAGATCCTGCCCGGCGACAGCGATACCGACTGTGCCGCCAAGGCCGTGGCACTGTGCGCCGAAGGCAAGGCCAATTTCCTGATGAAGGGTATTCTGGGTACCGCCGATCTGATGCGTGCCGTCTTCAATAAGGAATGCGGTCTGCGCACCTCCCACCTGACCACCCATTGTATGTTCTATGAGATCCCCGCGCTGGGCAAGATGATCATTCTGACCGACGGCGGCGTGAATACCTTCCCCGATCTCGACAAGAAAGCGGAGATTTTGGAGAATGCCGCTATGTGCTTCCGGGCTCTGGGCTATGAGAAGATCAATGCCGCCTGCATCTGCGGCGCCGAGCAGGTCAATCCCAAGATCCAGTCCACCGTGGACGCCGCGGAGCTGGCCGGTATGACCGAGCGCTGGAGCAAGTACGGCATGAACGTGTTCGGTCCTGTCGCTCTGGACCTTGCCGTCAGCAAGGAAGCCTGCCATCACAAGCACTATACTGCCCCCGGCGGCGGCGATGCCGATATCCTGCTGGTCCCCAACTATGAAGTGGGCAACGGCATCGGCAAGGCAGCCACCCTGTTCGGCAGCGCCCGCAACGCCGGCATCATTCTGGGTGCAAAGGTGCCCATCGTTCTGGTCTCCCGCGCCGACAGCGCCGACTCCAAGCTGGCGTCTATTGCCCTGGGCTCCGTGCTCTCCGACCGTATGGATTTAACTTAACGCTTACATAAAATAAATTTGAGGAGGAGATTTGTATGTTCAATCAACAGTTCTACCAGATGGGCAATGCCCCTTCCGTGATCCGTCAGCTGTTTGCCTACGGCCTGCAGCAGGCCGCCAAGGTAGGCAAGGAAAACGTGTTTGACTACTCCATCGGCAATCCCAGCATTCCCGCCCCCAAAAAAGTCGGTGACACCGTCAAAAAGCTGATCGATGAGATGGACTCCATCCAGCTCCACGGCTATTCCATGGCCGCCGGTTTTGACAGCGCCCGTGCCGCCGTCGCTGCTGACCTTTCCAAGCGTTTCGGTCTGGATGTCAAGGGCAGCGAGCTGTTCTTTACCTGCGGTGCCGCTCCCGCTCTAATCTCCGTCATCAAGGCTCTGACTGTCAGCCCCGATACGGAAATTTTGGCGATTGCCCCCTTCTTCCCCGAGTACCGCCCCTTTGTCACCTCCAACGGTGCAAAGCTGGTAGTGGTCCCCGCCGATACTGAGGCGTTCCAGATCAAGCTGGACGCTGTGGAGCAGTGCATCAGTGCCAACACCCAGGCTGTCATCATCAACTCCCCCAACAATCCCTCCGGCGTAGTCTATACCGAGGAGACGTTGAAGAAGCTGGCCGCTCTGCTGGAGCGCAAGAGTGCCGAATATGGCCATCCCATCTACATCATCGCCGACGAGCCCTATCGTGAGCTGGTCTATGGCGGCGTAAAAGTCCCCTTCATCCCCACCATCTACAAGAACACCGTGGTCTGCTACTCCTGGTCCAAGTCCCTGAGCCTGCCCGGCGAGCGTATCGGCTACGTCTATGTTCCCTCTTTCGCCGCTGACAGCGCCGATCTGTACTTCGCCGTTGCCGGTGCCGCCCGTGCCATGGGCCACGTCTGCTCCCCCACACTTGCTCAGAAGGTCATCGAGTACTGCGTCACCGAGGCTCCCGACCTGGTCGCCTATGATGAAAACCGCAACCTGCTGTATAACAGCCTCATCGAGATGGGTTACTCCTGTGCCAAGCCCGACGGTGCCTTCTACCTGTTCGTCAAGGCTCCCGGCGGTGACGCCAACGCTTTCTCCGAAAAGGCCAAGCTGGAGCACAACCTGCTGGTGGTCCCCGCTGACGGCTTCGGCTGCCCCGGCTATTTCCGCCTGAGCTACTGCGTCGCCAACGACATGATCCGCCGCTCCCTGCCTCACTTCAAAGCGCTGATCGAAGAGTTTAAGTAATTCCCCTTTACTGTGTAAAGAGCTGCATCCTCCCGGATGCGGCTCTTTTCTTTCTGCATTTCCGCAAAAATGCCTTGCAATCTGCCCGCCAAACACCTATAATTGCCATATATTCTGATCAACGAGGTGTCACCATGAGCAAGCTTATCATTCCCACCGGTTACCAAACGCCGCTGAGCGTCTACGAGATGCAGCGTGCCATCGAATTCATCAAGAGCAATTTCCAGGTCAATCTGGGCCAGGCGCTGAATCTGCGCCGGGTCTCTGCTCCCCTGTTCGTCGATGAGAATTCCGGTCTGAACGATAACCTCAACGGCGTGGAACGCCCCGTCATGTTCGACATCCCCGATGTGTCCAGCAACGGTCAGGTCGTCCACAGCCTGGCCAAGTGGAAGCGTCTGGCCCTCAAGCGCTACCAGTTCAAACCCGGCAAGGGTCTGTTCACCGATATGAACGCCATCCGCCGGGACGAAGAGGTGGACAATACCCACTCCATCTATGTGGACCAATGGGACTGGGAAAAGGTCATAGAGCCGGACGAGCGCAATGAATATTACCTGCGCCAGACCGTCCGCGCCATCGTCTCCGCCATCTGCGAGACCAATGACGCCCTGCAGATCGCCTTCCCCAGCCTGCATACCGTGCTGGACCGTGAGGTCTACTTCATCAGCTCCCAGGAGTTGGAGGACCGCTGGCCCGATCTGACCCCCAAGCAGCGGGAAGACGCCATCTGTAAGGAACACCATACCGTTTTTCTCATGCAGATCGGCGGCGCCCTGAAGCGTTCCGGCAAACCCCACGACGGCCGCGCTCCCGACTATGACGACTGGACGCTGAACGGCGATATCCTCTTCTGGGACGAAGTACTTCAGCGCAGTCTGGAGATCTCCTCCATGGGCATCCGCGTAGACGAAGCCGCCATGGACTATCAGCTCAATGTCCGCTCCTGTAATGACCGCCGCGAGCTGCCCTTCCATAAGATGCTCTTAAACGGCGAGCTGCCCCAGACCATCGGCGGCGGCATCGGCCAGAGCCGTCTGTGTATGCTGATGATCGGCACCTGCCATATCGGCGAGGTCCAGGCCAGCCTTTGGGACGCCGATACCGTCCGCACCTGCGAAAGGAATCACATCATGCTCCTCTAAACGCAAAAAAACACCGCCCATCGGCGGTGTTTTTCTGTAACAGATTTACGCTAAACTGTCCTCGATCTCCTGCAGATCGTCCATCATGCGGTCAAATGCCGCATCGTTGTTGGTCTCCATCATGGTGGTCGCCTGACGGAGCTTCTCCAGCATCTCGCCGTTCACGCAATTATAGCGTCCGCGTTCCTTGCTGCACCAGGCACGCTGCGCGTTGATGATGTCGCGGATCTTGCGTATCGTTTCGGCACGAAACTCCTCCGTACGGCGATGGGCGCTGATCTCGATCTCCGCAATGTGATCCCGCAGTTTCTCGTATTCCTCTGCCGGCTGGCGCAGACTCTCATTCTCCTGCCGCAGCGCTGCCAACTCTTCGTTCCGCTCCGCCAACTGCGCCTCCAGCTCCTCAATGCGCGCCGCGCCTTCCTCCTGCTGCTGCGCCTTTGGCAGAAATTCACCGCGCTCACTCTCCATACGCTGCACAGCCTCTTTCAGCACCGCATTGTCGCGTTGCAGGGATTCCAGCTCCTCCCGGTATGCCCTGGATTGCTCCTCGATAAAGTCCACCACATCCTGCTTGTTGAAGCCGCCGAACATACAGGTCTTAAAGCTCTCACTCATATCCGGTCCCTCCTAAAATACGACTGATTTTTGTATAGAATACCACAAAAAATATCCCATGGCAAGGAAAAGAAAAAAATTGCAAAACATGAAAATTTCTCTTGCATTTTGAAACACTCTGTGCTATTATAATTAAGCTGTCGATGAGACATGCGCCGTTAGCTCAGCTGGGGAGCGATCCGAGCGCCGCCTGTGGCGGATGCAGCGAGGTGAGCGAGTGGCAGCGGTCAAATTTTCAAGCGTAAAGCGTAAGCCGCGCAGAAAATTTGGGCACCACAACAGGACAACTCCCCAAACAGTTTCGGTAGAACAATTATCTATGCGCCGTTAGCTCAGCTGGATAGAGCGTCTGGCTACGGACCAGAAGGCCGGGGGTTCGAATCCCTCACGGCGTGCCAAAAACCTCAATACCCCTGCAGGGTATTGAGGTTTTTGCTATACATGGGATTCGAAGTCGGCCTCCAAAAACGCAAGGAAAACCGCAGCATTTTTGGGAGCAACCATTGAGAATGGTTGCGTTCGGCCGTGGAGAATCCCTCACGGCGTATTTTGTTTGCGCAGTGAGTAGAGAATCCCTCACGGCGTCCTGTCTGCTGCGCTGCCTTTTCGCTTTTGTTCCGCATCACTTCGTAGGGGCCGGCGTCCCCGACGGCCCGCCCTATCACTTTCTGATAACGTCCCGACAGAATTCGTAGGGCGGGGTCACCTGACCCCGCCGCCATTCCAACCGTCGGCAAATCTCCATTTGCGGACACCTCCACTTTTACTCTTTCCTCCTGCCACGACAAAAAGACCTCTCCCTCGGGAGAGGTCTTTTTGTCATACAGAAATCAACTGATCGGCACCAACTGGCCCAGTACCACATAGCGTGCATCATCGTAGGTATAGTCACAGGTGGATAGGGTCACGATCTTGCCGGTGGGCGTTCCGATCTTGGATTTAAAGGTAGATTTGGATACAAGTGCCGCAATGGTATCTGCACCGGGATCCAGCGCATAGATATCCGCATCGCCTGCTACAACACAGCCCGCAAACAGATCCAGACGGTAGTTCTGGGACGGTGTATAGATATAGAAGTACGGATGTGCGTCATAATAGCTCTGGCTCTTGTAATTCGCCAGATGGGCAAACATCAATCCGGACTTCATGTGGTGTCCGTAGATAATGCTGTTGCCGCTGCTGAAATCGCCGTTGCAGAGATATTCCATAAAGATGGAGCCGTTGTTGTTAGACTTTCCGTCATAGTCGTGATTCAGATAGAAATCATTGTCGCTGCCCTTCACGATCGGATAGCTGATGCCGGTATTGGCGCCGTAGATATAGCCTACCGTGTCCGGATACTTTGCACACAGCTTGTCAAAATCTACGCTGATCTGCTCCGGCTCCGGTACCGCAGGTGTTTTGTTGGATCCGTCCGTGGCGGGAGTATCTTCCGCATTTCCTTCCGATGTTTCTTCACCGCCGTTGTAGACAGGCGTAATAAATTGATCGGTGATGGCGCTCTGCTGCTTTTCGCTGAGACGCTGCTGATTGAGATAGCTGATGATCTTTACGGAGGAGAATGCCAATATCACCAACAGGATCAACAGCAGGACGTAATAGAGCAGCTTATTGTTTTTTTTCTTTTTTCTTTTATGCGTACCGGAAGGGGTACGAGCAGGTGCAGCGCGGCTGGGCGCTCTGCGCTCTGCGTTGTGTTCATAGCTCATGTTTCACAAGCCTCCTTGCTCACGATATTTTAGCAGATTCCCCCGAATATTGCAAGCTCGATTCAAAATTTTACTTTACTAAAATGTACAAAAGGGGTAAACTATTGGTATACTTTTGAAAAAAGAGGGCGTTCATATGATTTACTTCAACAGCGATTACTTAGAAGGCGCTCATCCCTCTATTATGCAGGCGTTGGAGCGCACCAATCTCTGCCAGTCCGTGGGTTACAGCGAGGACGAATATTGCGCCGCCGCCCGTGAAAAGATCAAGGCGGCCTGTCAGGCTCCCGAGGCGGATGTTCATTTTCTGGTGGGCGGTACCCAGTGCAACGCCACTGTGATCGCTTCCGCTCTGCGCCCCTGGCAGGGTGTCATTTCCGCCAACACCGGCCATATCAACGTTCACGAGACCGGTGCCATCGAGGCCTCCGGCCATAAGGTGCTGGCACTGCCCTCCAAGGAAGGCAAGA
>JAZUEB010000038.1:0-2689 GCA_045639965.1 Vescimonas sp.
CATCGTCCAGAAGGAAGTGGACGGTCTGAAGGCTATGGGCGTCAAGGTGGAGACCAACACCGTGGTGGGCCGCACCATCACCATCGACGAGCTGATGGAGGAGAACGGCTTTGAGGCTGTGTTTGTCGGCTGCGGTGCAGGTCTGCCCATGTTCATGCACATCCCCGGCGAAAATCTGAAGGGTGTGTATTCCGCCAACGAGTTCCTGACCCGCATCAACCTGATGAAGGCCTACAAGGAAGATTCCGATACGCCCATTATGGACCTCAAGGGCAAGAAGGTCGCAGTGGTCGGCGGCGGCAATGTGGCTATGGACGCCGCCCGCTGCTCCAAGCGTCTGGGCGCCGAGGTGTGGGTCGTGTACCGCCGTGGCATGGAGGAGCTGCCCGCCCGTAAGGAAGTGGTGGAGCACGCCATCGAAGAGGGCATCATCTTCAAGACGTTGAACAATCCCGTTGCCATCAACGGCAACGAGGACGGCGCGGTGAAGTCCATGACCTGCATCGAGATGGAGTTGGGTGAGCCCGATGCTTCCGGCCGCCGCAGCCCTGTTGCCAAGGCCGGTTCTGAGTTTGACCTGCCCGTGGACGCCGTTATCATGTCCCTGGGTACCAGCCCCAACCCGCTGATCAAGAGCACCACCAAGGGTCTCGAGGTCAACAAGAAGGGCGGCATCATCGTCAACGAGGATGGCCTGACCTCCCGCCAGGGCGTGTATGCCGGCGGCGACGCCGTCACCGGTGCAGCCACCGTCATTCTGGCGATGGGTGCAGGCAAGCTGGGTGCCAAGTCCATTGACGAGTACCTGAGCAACAAGTAAGAGCAATACACAAGTAATACATATAAAAAACGGCATCCGTGAGGGTGCCGTTTTTTGTGGGCATCGAGCATCTGTATCTTGACAAAAGGGGAGAATTTGGTTACTATGTATATTAGTGGAAAATTCGGGTTATTTATATTATATAGCAAATAGATAGGGGAGAACAGAATTATGGAACTGAGAAATTTTGACGAGATGCTGGCGCTGGTTCCCAAGGGAAAGGCTCTCCGTGCCGCCGTGGTGGGGTCTGACAGCGAAAATGTACTTAAGGCGGTTTTTCAGGCACAGGACGAGGGATTTATAGCACCCATTTTGGTGGGCGATCGCGCCCGTACTGCTGCCCTGATGGAGAAGCTGGGATTTGGCGGCAAGTCCTATGAGATGGTGGAAGTCAGCGCCGGTGCAAGTCCTGCCAAGGCAGCCATCGACCTGTTCAACAGCGGCAGGGCGGACATTCTGGTGCGCGGTAATATTCTGGCCCATGAGATGCTGCCCTATGTGCTGAACAAGACCGAGGGTCTTTATGACGGCCGTATGCTCAGCCATGTGTCTCTTGCCAGTCTGCCCGATTATCCCAAGCTGATCGCCCTTTCCGACATGGCTGTCATTGTGCAGCCCGATCTGCAGAAAAAGAAAGCCATGCTGGTGAATATGGCCGAGACGCTTCGCGCCCTGGGCTATGAGGATCCCAAGCTGGCGCTGATGGCGGTGGTGGAGCACGTGACGTTCCATGCCCGTGACACCGTGGACGCCCAGACCCTGATGATCGACCAGGCCCGTACCCATTTCGTGAACGCCCAGCTGTGGGGCCCCATCTCCTACGATCTGATCGTCAGCAAGGAAGCCGCCCGCCTGAAGGGTTACGACTGCCCCTGGTGCGGCGAGGGCTTTGACGGCATCCTGGCTCCCGAGCTGACCCTGGCCAACACCCTGGTCAAGGGTTGGCTGATGCACAGCCAGTCCGACGTCAGCGGCGTGGTGGTGGGCGCCAAGGCACCCATCGCATTCTCCAACCGCAGCGCCTCTGCCCGCGAGCACTATCTGTCCATCGCCTTTGCGGCGATTCTGGCGGACAAGAAGTAAAAAAGCTGAGGAAGAGAAACTCAACTGAGTTCCTCTTCCTTTTCTACTTTGAGGTATGATACGAAAGCATCAGAGGATATACGGGGGGATTTTTTTGCGCTGTTGGGAGGCCACGCAGGTGTACCATACCGGCTTTGCCAAGCAAGATCCCGATATCGGGGAATAGCAGAAAGGACAGCATCGCCACAGCAGCGACGAAAAAAGGAGGTCATTCCGATGAAACGCATCCTATCTCTTGCGCTCACCCTGTTTTTGCTCTTTTCCTGCACCGCCTGCGGTGACCGGCAATTCGGAAAGGAAGTTGAGCCCCAGGTGCCGGAGACTGAAACGGTCACCGTCGGCACAGAGGACGGCAACACCACTGAGGTCGAGTATCTCCCTACGGTACGGGTGGGGCTGCAGCCGGATAGTGTCGGCTGGCCGGAAATGCGGTTGCTTGACACAAGTGCCACCACAACTTTCTGCGGCAGCATCTTTCAGCTTTCAGGACTTGACGATGTGGGCGGCTATCCGTACACGGTGCAGAATATTCTGGAACATGGTGATTGCTGTGAGATACAGATGGAAAGTGTCGGAGGTAGTATAGCGGATAACCGACTTGATTCCGCCTCTGTAATACTGCGCATTTTGGAGGAGGGCGAAGAAAATCCCTGGGAGTGCTTTGGGATTCCCTATGCCCCTGTGGGAGAGACCGTCCATCAGAGGGACGAAAACAGCGACTGGCATCGGGACTGTCTCATTCTGGAGCAGACCGAGGACACGCTCTGCTTTGTAGCGGATGAGGGA
>JAZUEB010000039.1:0-7261 GCA_045639965.1 Vescimonas sp.
AAATTTTTATGGAGGTGCTCTCATGGCTTATCAGATCGGTTCCGCTTGTGTTAGCTGCGGCGCTTGCGCAGATGCTTGCCCCGTCGGTGCTATTTCCCAGGGTGATGATCGTTACGTGATCGATGCCGGTGCTTGCCTGGACTGCGGTTCTTGCAGCGATACCTGCCCCAACGGCGCTATCAGCCCCGCTGAATAAGGTTACATATCGGGAAAAGAAAGCTCCACCGTTTTGCGGTGGAGCTTTTTCGTCGCCGGGATCCCTTCCGCAAATCCCATCGCCTCAAATGGGCTTTGCCCTCGTTGTTGCCAGCAACTCCTGCTCGCTGTTGCTCCCATTCGTTGGGCAACTGCCTTGCGATATGGCAAAAATGTGCCACCGGCACATTTTTCCTCCTATCGCCCCGCTGAATAAGGTTACATATCGGGAAAAGAAAACGCCACCGCTTCCGGTGGCGTTTTTTCATTTGCTTTTCTTCCCCAATGCGATGAACAGCAGCGAGCTGATCAGCAGCAGATACGGATAGAACAGCAGCGGAATGATGTCAAATGCGCTGATGGAAAGTCCCAGCTCCGCACAGGCAGAGATGGCCACCAGCATTTGGGCCCCGTAGGGCAGAATGCCCTGAAATACGCAGGAAAAGGTGTCCAGCAGGGAAGCGCTGCGCTTGGCGTCGATACCGTACTCTTCGCTGATCTCCCTGGCGATCGGCGCCGCCATGACAATGGCAACGGTGTTGTTGGCGGTGGCAATATCCATCAGCGACACCAGGCAGCCGATCCCCAGCTGCCCGCCCTTCTTTCCCTTGAAGAGCTTCCGTATGGCGGCGAGCAGCGCCTCAAAACCGCCGTATTCCCTTATCAGCGCACACATGGCGGCCACCAGTACGGCTACCATAGAGGTCTCGAACATACCGACCGCGCCGCTGCCCATGTTGCCCAGCAGCTCCACGGCGGTGACCTGACCGGTGGCAAGTGTGATGATGCTGCCGGACACGATGCCGATCAGCAGCACCGCAAATACGTTCCATCCCAGCAGTGCACACAGCAGCACCAGAAGATAGGGAACGATCAGCAGCAGGTTGTGATCACCGGTGGGAATTACGTTTACCTCGGTACGCAGGGAAATGACCAGCACCAAAAGTGCCGCAGCAACAGCCGCAGGCAGGGCGATCTTAAAGTTGGCGCGGAACTTATCCTTCATCTCACAGCCCTGGGTGGAGCAGGCGGCAATGGTGGTGTCGGAGATGAAGCTCAGATTATCGCCGAACATAGCGCCGCCCATCACAGTTGCCACGCACAGCGGCAGAGAGAAACCGGACTGCCGGGAAACAGCGGCGGCGATGGGCGTAATCAGGGTAATGGTGCCTACGGAGGTACCCATGGAAACAGATACGAAGCAGGCTACGATGAAGAGAATGACCACCGCCAGTTTAGCCGGTGCCAGATTCAGCAGGAAGTAGGCCACCGCCTGTGCGCTGGACCGTCCGGTCACGCCGCCGAAGATACCCGCACACAGAAAGATGAGCAGCATGGTCACGATATTCTTATCGCCGATCCCCTGCGCCATCAGCTCCAGCTTCCGGTCAAAGGGCAGTTCTTTGTTTTGCAGACAGGCGACCAAAATAGCAGCCAAAAACGTCACGACGATGGGGATATTGTAAAATCCCATAGGAATTTTCAGCACGTATTCAAAAAGGATGCCCAGTCCCAGATACAGGACCAGAAAGACAGCGATGGGCAAAAGAGCGATGCTCCGTGCTTTGGGTTTACTGTTCATGATTTTGTTCTCCTTTGTGAATTGATTTATTTATGTGATTTATAAACGGGAGTAGGCGGCTGGATGACCACCGAGGTGTTATCCGCCACAGAGCCGGTCAGAAAAGCGTTGCCGCCCACCACGGAGTTCTGACCGATCACTGTCTCGCCGCCTAAAATGGAAGCGCCGGAATAGATGCAGGCGCCGGACTTTACCGTGGGATGGCGCTGACCGCCGGCCTTGGCCCGACCGCCCTGGGTACTCAGCGCTCCCAGGGTCACGCCCTGATAGAGCTTGACATGGTCGCCGATGTGGCAGGTCTCGCCCACCACGATGCCGGTGCCGTGATCAATAAAAAAGTAGGATCCAATGGAGGCGCCGGGGTGGATATCGATGCCGGTGCGGCTGTGGGCATATTCGGTCATCATGCGGGGAATCATGGGAACGCCCTGCAAGTAGAGCTCGTGGGCCACCCGATAGGCAAAGATCGCAAACAGCCCCGGATAGGCAAAGACAATCTCCTCTTTATTCTGCGCGGCGGGATCGCCGTCAAAGAGCGCTTCCAGATCCGTCAGCAGCACCTGTTGGATGTGGGGCAAAGCCAGGATCATATCCCGGGCGATATTCTCCACCCGATATGCCTCGTTCTCCGGCAGAGCCAATGCGATCTGTCGCCGGAACAGGGTCTCGATGCGCTCCAGCAGCAGTGCGGTATAGTCCGACGGTGCCAGAGTCATCAGGGCCGGGTCGCCGAAGTAAGCCGGGAACATCAATCGGCGTACTTCTGTGAGAATAGCGATAACGGCATGGCGTTCCGGCAGTCGGCGTCCTACGCCGTACATGGGGATAGGGGCTTCGGCCATGGTATCGGCCATTGCCCGTGCTGCATCCTTGATATAAGGGGCAAACACGGTCACATCACCTCCTTAAATAGATCCGTAGATAGATATCGCTCACCGGTATCCGGCAAGATCACCACAATGCGCTTGTCGGCGTTTTCCGGGCGCTTTGCCAGCACCGTGGCGGCGTGAAGCGCCGCCCCGCCGGAGATACCGCACAGGACACCCTCTGTTTTCGCCAGAAGACGGGCAGCGGCATAAGCCTCCTCCTCTGTAACGGGTAGTATCTCATCCACCACCGACGCATCATAGTTCTCCGGCACAAAGTTGGCGCCGATTCCCTGTAAGCCGTGATTTCCGGCTTTTCCGCTGCTTAAAAGCGGAGAACCGGCAGGCTCCACAGCCACGATACGGATCTCGGGCTTTTGTTCCTTCAAATAGCGTCCGGCGCCGCAGAGCGTACCGCCGGTACCCACTCCGGCCACATAGATGTCTACGGCGCCGTCGGTGTCATCCCAGATCTCCGGGCCGGTGGTACGGTAGTGAGCACGGGGGTTGGCGGGATTGTCAAACTGTCCGGCAATGATGCTGCCGGGGATTTTGGCGTGCAGCTCCTCCGCTTTTTCGATGGCACCGGCCATTCCCATGTCCCCGTCTGTCAATACCAGCTCTGCACCGTAGGCTTTCAGCAGGGCCCGGCGTTCTGTGCTCATGCTGTCCGGCATGGTCAAAATCACCCGATATCCCCGGCTGACGGCCATAGCGGCAAGGCCGATACCAGTGTTGCCCGAGGTGGGCTCAATAATGGTCCCGCCTTCTTGCAACGTCCCATTTTTCTCCGCCTCGGCGATCATCTGCCGTGCCACCCGATCTTTGGCAGAGCCGGCGGGATTGAGATATTCCAGTTTTACGTAGATAGCGGCATCCAGGCCGCGCATTCGGCGGTAGTTTATGATTTCCAGCAGGGGGGTATGTCCCACAAGCTGGTCAAGTGAGGTGAATACGTGCATTTTGCATACATCCTTTCTATTGAAGAATATGAAAAAAGCGGAAGGTGTGTCATACACCTTCCGCTTTTCAAACGATAGGAGCGCGCAGACTTATGTGGCGCGCACAGCAGAAAACATATGACCCATTTTTGCATGACAAACCATGCCCATGCAACACATGGACATACACATCATCATGTAGCACATAAAGGTCATATACTTTCTCCTTTCCTGTTATTGAAACCAAGTATAGCACAAAAGCGTCCGTTTCACTATTGGCAAAGCGCACAAAAAGCTGTGCAAAACAAATCGCTTTTTTCGTGCGCTTCTATCACCCGAACCACCACCGTACGCACCACGCCGCCGCCACGAATCCCACCAGATCCGCCGTCAGCGCCGCCAACACCGTATAGCGGCTACGTCGGATCCCCGCCGCGCCGAAATACACCGCGATGGTGTAAAAGGTCGTCTCCGTACAGCCCAGCATTACCGCTGCTGTACGTCCGATGGTACTGTCTGCACCGTAGGTTCCCATCAGTTCCCCCGCCACCGCCAGGGCTCCCGATCCGCTCAGCGGCCGCACCAGTAAGATTGCCGCCGTCTCCGGCGGCACGCCCAGCATCGTCAAAGCCGGCGTCAGCCACCGGGTCAGCAGCTCCAGCGCTCCCGATGCGCGGAACATGGCCACCACACTCAAAAGAGCCACCAGCGGCGGCGCGATCCGCCACACCACCGTCAAGCCATCTGCGGCTCCCACGCGCAGCGCGTCAAATACGTCCTCTTTGCGAAAAAGAGCATAGGCCGACGTGCCGGCCAGCAATACCGGCACTATCCAATCGCTGAAACTCATTGCCGCCAAACCTTTCCCAATAGCCATGCTGCCAGCAGCCCTGCTGTTACGGAACAAACCGAGCTGACCCAAACGCAGGGCAGAATGTCAAATGGTGCTGCACAGCCGCAGGAGACCCGCAGCGCCGCCACAGTAGTAGGCAGAAGCTGAATGGATGCCGTGTTCAGTACAACCAGACGGCACAGCTCGTCGCTTGCCGTGCCGTTCAGCCCCTGCGCCATGCGCTGTGCCGCCCGAATTCCCAGCGGCGTTGCTGCGTTGCCCAGTCCCAACAGGTTGGCGCTTACATTTCCACTTAGAGCCGCCAGCGTCTCCCCGTCCCGACTGGCACGGGGCAGGACCAGATGTAAGAGCGGGCGAAGCAGCTTTGCCAGTGCCTGATCCATGTCACATCGTTTCATCACTTCCATCACGCCCGACCACAGGCACATGGCGCCCGCCATGGTCAGGCAGAGCTGGATCGCATTTCCCGCTCCCTCCAACGCCGCTGTACTCACCGCCGCCAGATTGCCGTTCAGCGCCCCGATGGCCACCGCACATACCGCCATTCCTGCCCAGATCCACGACATCGCCATACGATCTCCCTCCGGATCTATTCGTATGCATAGAAAGATGGTTCTATGTATAAATATTAATAATTTTTTGTGATTTAATTGACAATCTTTTTTTGCGTGCTATAATAAGTGTAGCTTATCACTTTAATTCGTAAAATAGCATCAGGAGGCAGGGTATGAAAGCAACCGGTATCGTGCGAAAAATGGACAGCCTGGGCCGCATTGTACTCCCCATTGAATTGCGGCGGACACTGGACATCGCAGATAGAGATCCTCTGGAAATTTTTGTGGACGGGTCTTCTATCGTATTGAAAAAAAGCGGCTCCACCTGCGTTTTTTGCGGCAGCAGCAAGGGTGTCGTGGAATTCAGAGAAAAAAGTGTCTGTACCAAATGTCTGAAAGAGCTGAAAAATGCATAAAGAAACGCCCCACGATCGTGGGGCGTTTCTTTATGCATGCAAAGCTGCCTGATAGAGTTCGTTTCGATTGAGGCCGGTGTCGCCTGCCACTTGACGGACGGCATCTTTCATTTTCATGCCCTCGTTCCGTTTCTTCAACACCAAGGCCACGCCCTGTTCCAACGTCATTTCTGCTGCTTCTGCCTTTTCCCGTCCGGCAATCACCAATACATATTCGCCCCGGGGCTCGTTTTCCCGATAGTACTCAGCAGCCTCGTCCAAGGTAGTCCGTATGGTCTCCTCGTGGAGCTTTGTCATCTCGCGGCACAGCGCCAGCTCTCTGTTACCAAGGATCTCCGCCATGTCGGCAAGTGTGTTTTTCAATTTATGTGGTGCCTCGTGAAAGACCATGGTGCGTTCCTCGCCGGACAATTCCTGCAACCGTTCGCGGCGCTCCTTCTTATTGGCAGAGAGGAAGCCTTCAAACGTGAAACGCCCTGTATCCAAGCCACTTACCGCCAGCGCACAGATGGCGGCGCAGGGTCCGGGAATGGCAAAAACTGGAATATTATTTGTCGAACAAAGGCGGGAAAGGTCGGCGCCGGGGTCGGAAATGGCGGGCATGCCGGCATCCGTCACCAGCGCACAGGTCTCACCGGACAGGATGCGCTCTAAAATCGCCTGTCCGGCGCTTGCCTTGTTGTGTTCACGGTAGCTGACCAGCGGCTTTTTGATGCCGAAATGGTTCAATAATTTTACGCTGACACGGGTATCCTCCGCCGCAATAAAGTCAGCATTTGCAAGGGTTTCCACGGCGCGGGGCGAGAAGTCGCCCAGATTGCCGATGGGCGTTCCCACCAGATATAAAACACCTGCCATTTCCCATCACTCCTTGTCTCTGAAATAGGCGTCACGCATTGTCTGTGTCTCTACACCGTGGACATTTTCCAACAAAACCGGCTCCACCTGCAAGCCCGGATTTGCTCCTTTTTTGCACTCTAAAAGGAACATTCGGGGAACATTTGTAAGGTCATTTTGTACAAATTGTAACCTCTTGGGTTCCAAAAAGTAGTGTTTTGCTGCACACAAGAGCTCCGGCAGACGCTCGCTGCGGTAGACCAGCGCAAATCTGCCGCCGGTGGGTAAGAGCCATGAAGCCGCGGCGCAGATATCGTCCAACGTGGCGCTCAGTTCACTCCGCGCCTGACCCCGTTCCCCCTCTGCGGTAAATCCGCTGCCGGGGGTAAAGTAGGGCGGGTTGCAGATGACCAGATCGCAGCTGCCCGCTTTGGGCAACCCAGTACGGTCACGGAGGACGGCACAGAGTACTGTGCCGACGATGCCGTTATCCGCATAGTTGCGGCGGCAGAGGTCGCAGGCGTCGGATCGGATCTCCACGGCGGTCAGCTTCACAGTCGGCTCTCTCGCCCAGAGGAGCAATCCCAGAAGGCCCATGCCCGCGCCCAGATCGCAGATCCGATCACCCCTGCGGAGCTTGGGGAAGCTGCCCAACAGGAACGAGTCGGTAGAGGGCGGAAAAGCTTTTTCGGAAAAGGTGAACACGGGGCCGTCTGGCCAAAGGTGATCCTGTTTTTCCATCCGTTCCCCTCCCCCTGTCGTTTTTTTAATTGTAGCACAGTTTTGTGGCGGGTGCAACCGCCTTACCATGCATAAAACAACTCCCAAATTTTATAAAACGGGACGTTTTATTTCGTAGGGCGGGGTCAGGGGACCCCGCCGTACGGGAAGGAATGGGTTGGCAAAAAGTAAGGGCGGACAGAGTCGTCCGCCCCTACGGAAAAACAGAAATGTTCCAAGAAAAATGTACAGCAGCGCGCCATACAAAGAATGCGGGCGACCGCAAGGGTCGCCCCT
>JAZUEB010000040.1:0-24422 GCA_045639965.1 Vescimonas sp.
TCCCCGCCCTCGATGGCCGGCAGTTCGACCGCCGCCTTGGCCGCGGTGACGCGCTCGTACTCCTCGTCCTTTGCCACGATAGCGATATTTCCGTGGACGATCTCCGCCTGGCGGATGATATGATAGCGGTCGATCATCGCCTTGAGATCGCTCTGGAACATACGCTGGACGTCCTGCGTATCGGCACCGGTACGGCGCAGGTACGCCGCCGCCTCAAAGGTGCGGCCACCGGTGCGGTTGGTGAAGTTCTTGGTGTCGAGCACGATGCCCGCCAAAAGCGCCTCAGCCTCCGCCTGCAGAACATCACCGGGCTCCAGCAGGTACTGCATCAGCTCCGTGACCAGCTCACTGGCGGAGCTGGCATAGGGCTCGTGGTAGTTCAGCGCCATCTTGTCGATATAGCTGGTACCGCGGCGGTGATGGTCGATGACCGCCACGCGGTTGCAGCTCTCCAGCAGCTGCTCGTTTTCCACGCTGCCGGGGCGGTTGGTATCCACCACGATCAAAAGCGTATCGGGCTGCGCGTGGAGGAAGGCGGTGTCGCCGGAGATGAAGGCACCGGCGTATGCTTCCTGCTGCTGCAGACGGCGCAGAACGGGATGGGCCGCATTGTTCTCGGTATCCATAACGATCTGACATTTTTTGCCGCGCTTTCGGGCAATACAGCAGATGCCCGCCGCGGCGCCCAGAGAGTCCATATCCGCGTACTTGTGGCCCATGACATAGATGTGGCGGGCATCGTCGATCAAATCGCCCAGGGCATTGGCCATGACGCGGGACTTCACCTTGGTGCGTTTTTCCGTCGCCTTGGACCTGCCGCCGAAAAATTCAAAGTTGTTGCGGTCTTTCACCACCGCCTGGTCGCCGCCGCGGCTGAGCGCCATCTCCAGCGCAAGGCCCGCGTTTTTGAACAGGCCGTCGTAGCTGTCGTCGTCCCTGCCGATGCCGATGGAGAGGGTGGCGCCCACACCGCCGCTCTCTACCTCGCGCACCTTTTCCAGCAGGTCAAAGTGCTGCTCGGCATAGACGGTATAGTCTTTCTCTTCAAATACGTAGAGATAGCGATCCCGGTCGTAGCCCAGCAGGAGTCCGCCGGAGGTATCTACCCAGGCGCTGAGCTTCGCCTCCAGCTCCGCCGTCAATGCGCTGCGCCTGCCCTCGGGACAGGCTTTCATCAGCTCTTCGTAGTTGTCCACCATGATGATGCCCACCACGGGGTGGGTCAGCTCCAATGTGCGGCGCATATGCTCGCTGTCCGTCACGTCCATCCAGTAAAGCGTTGCCAGCGGGTTGCTGCCGCCCACGTCTTCGCCGCGGCTCAGGCTGCCGAACACCCGGTAGATCCGTTCGTTCCAGTTTACCAGCTCCGGGCTTTCCCGCTTGCCCTCCAGAAGCCAATGGGTATTCAGCCCGGGGATCACGTCGGACAGGGTGGATTCAAACAGCTTCTCCTGCCGATCCGTCAGCGTCACGAAGGCGTCGTTGCCCCACAGGATCTCCTCCGTGCGCAGGTCAAACACCAGCATGGGAAGCGGTGCATACAGCAGATTACTGGAGCGGGCGCTGTCCATGCCGCCGCTGACCCGATCCAGATACTGGCGGACGCTGTTCTGCGCCATTTTATTGCGGCGGACGGCAACCCAGATCACCAGCACCGTCACCAGCGCCTCGGCGATGGCGATCAGAAAATTCAGCGGGATCGTGATCAGCGTGAACGCAACCAGGCAGATACACGAGAGCGTCATGTTGGTGCGGAACCCGCGGAGCAGCTTTTTATTCAAGGGGTCTCCCTCCTTTTCGATGGCATACCTCTCCAATTTAGGGGTTCATTATAGCACACTATTTTTATTTATACAACTTTTATTTATACAACTGCGACTTTTTCATCTGCGGGCAGCACGGAAAACTGTCGAAAAGTTTGGGGTGTACAAACCGAAACTTTTGTGGTATACTTTGGGCAAAGTGCAGAAAAATTGCACACTTTTTTGTTGATTTTGCGGGGCGTGTGCCCTGCGTCACATAACAACCGAATACGCGGCTTTTCAGGCGGCTTTTCCACCTTTCGACAGCGATTCAGGGCTGGGCGGCAGGTGGTACGCCTTTGTTTTGCTGCGTCCGTTTTAAAATGGAAGGAGCTTTTTATGGCTGAAAAATGGAAGATCATTCCCCTTGGCGGTCTCAATGAGATCGGCAAGAACATGACCGCCTATGAATTCGGCGGCGAGATCATCGTGGTGGACTGCGGTATGGCGTTCCCCGGCGACGATATGTACGGCATCGACTGCGTCATTCCCGACGTGAGCTATCTGGTGCAGAACCACAAGCGGCTGCGGGGTCTTTTTATCACCCACGGACACGAGGATCACATCGGCGCCATCCCCTATGTGCTCAAGCAGGTGAACATGCCCATTTACTGCACCCGTCTGACGGCGGGGCTCATCAAGCTGAAGCTGCAGGAGCACGGACTTCTGAATTCCACCAGGCTCATCACGGTGGAGGCGGGACAGACCGTAAAGGCGGGCAAGTTCCAGGTGGAGTTCATCCACGTGAACCACTCCATCGCCGACTCGGTGGCCTTTGCCATCCACACCCACATGGGCACGGTGGTACACACCGGCGACTTTAAGATCGACTCCACCCCCATTGACGGGGAGGTCATTGATCTGGCAAGGTTCGGACAGCTGGGCCGGGAGGGTGTTCTGGCTCTGCTGGCAGACTCCACCAACGTGGAGCGCCCGGGCTACACCCTGTCGGAGAGCGCCGTGGGCGCTACCTTCAAGCGGCAGTTCACCGGCTGCCGCGAGCGCATCATCGTGACCACCTTTGCCAGCAACGTACACCGCATACAGCAGGTCATTGACGCCGCCGCCGCCTGCGGGCGCAAGGTCGCCGTCACCGGCAGGAGCATGGAGAACATCATGAAGGTCTCAACGGAGCTGGGGTACATGAAGGTGCCGAAGGGCACGCTGATGGAGCTGGGAAAATTGCAGCAGCTGCCCCTGAAGCAGCAGGTCATCGTGACCACCGGCTCCCAGGGTGAGGAGATGAGCGCCTTGTACCGCATGGCCTTCGGCAGCCACAGGCAGGTGGACATCGGCCCCGGGGACAAGGTCATCATCTCCGCCAGCGCCATTCCCGGCAACGAGGTGGAGGTGGGACGGGTCATCAACGAGCTGTTCCGCAAGGGCGTAGAGGTGGTCTACGACAAGGCGGATATGCTCCACGTATCCGGCCACGCCTGCCAGGAGGAGCTGAAGATCATCCACGCTCTGACAAAACCCCGCTTCTTCATCCCTCTCCACGGGGAGCAGCGGATGCTGCAGATCCACAAGCGGGTGGCGGTTTCCATGGGTATGAAGCCTGACGATGTGTGCATCGCCCAGAACGGAAGCGTCATTGAGCTGACCACCAAGCACATGAAATGTGAGACCGCCGTACAGGCGGGAGAAGTTCTTGTGGACGGCTCCGGCGTGGGTGAGGTGGGCAGTGTGGTCTTAAACGACCGCAAGCTGCTGGCGCAGGACGGCATGGTGGTGGTGGGCATCACCCTGTCCAGCCGGGACCGCCAGCTGCTGTGTGAGCCGGAGATCGTGACCCGGGGCTTCGTGTATGTCAAGGAGTCCGAAAGCCTTTTGCAGGACCTGCGGCGGGTAGCCATGGACGCGGTGGACGGCCTGTCCAAGACCAAACGGCGGGATGAAAACGAGGTGTACCGCGCGGTGCGGAACGGCGTTTCCAATTACCTCTACAAAAGGATGCGGCGCAACCCCATGGTCATTCCCATGATAACGGTGCTGTAAAAAGGGATGAATGAAACTGAACTGTGTCGGGGGCTGCTGCCCCCGACATCTTTTTTTCGAAGCTGCCCAAGAGGTTTTGTTCAACTGTCCCGCGCCTTGACTTTATCGGCGAATTTTGCTATTTTACCTACATACAATAACTGTTCCGCTTGTCCTTGGAGGGATGACTATGTACGATGCGGTGATCGTCGGCGGCGGCGTGATCGGCTGTGCCGTGGCGCGCTATCTGAGCCGATATCAGGGAAAGCTGTGTTTGCTGGAGCGCGGCGAGGATGTCTGCGTGGGAACGAGCAAAGCCAACAGCGCCATTGTCCACGCCGGCTTTGATGCCGCCGTCGGCACGAAAAAGGCCTATTTTAATGTAAAGGGCAGCACCATGATGGAGAGCCTGAGCCGGGAGCTGGACTTTTCCTATCAGCGCAGCGGCGCGCTGGTGCTGTGCTTTGATGAGCGGGAGCTGCCCCGGCTGCGGGAGCTGCATCAGCGGGGCAAGAAGAACGGCGTGCAGGGTCTGGAGATCCTTTGGGCGGATGCGCTTTACAAGAAAGAACCGGCTCTCGCGCCCGGGGTCTATGCGGCGCTGTATGCTCCCACCAGCGGTATCGTGTGTCCCTTCGGATTGACCATCGCGCTGGCGGAAAACGCCGGGGCGAACGGCTGTGAGTTCCGCTTTGACAGCGCCGTGGAGACCATAGAGCGCTGCGGAGATCACTTTCTGCTGCACACGACGCAGGGCGACGTGGAGAGCCGGGTGGTCGTCAACGCCGCCGGTGTTTTCGGCGACGTACTGCACAACCAGCTGTGTGAGGACAAAATTGAGATCACCCCCCGTCGGGGAGAATACTGCCTGTTGGACCGCCGGGACGGCGGTCTGGTCAAGCGTACCATTTTCCAGCTGCCCGGCGCTCTGGGCAAGGGCATTCTGGTATCCCCCACCGTACACGGCAATCTGCTGATCGGGCCGACGGCCGTGGATCAATCCGATCGTGACGACACCGCTACCACGGCAGAGGGACTGAGCTTTGCGGTAGAGACCGCGGCGCACAGCGTGGCAGATCTGCCCATGCGGGACGTGATCACCTCCTTTGCGGGACTGCGTGCCCATCTGACCGTGGGCGGCGACGACTTTATCGTGGGGGAAAGCGGCGACGGCTTTTTTGAGGCGGTGGGCATCGAGTCCCCGGGGCTGTCCTCGGCGCCCGCCATCGGCGAATATCTGGCCGATGCTGTGGCGAAAAAGCTGGGGCTTGCGAAAAAAGACGACTTTATTTCCACGCGGAAGGACATTCCCCATCTGCGGGAGATGGACTTTGCCGCGCGGCAGGCGCTGATCGCCGAAAACCCCGCCTACGGCAACATTATCTGCCGCTGCGAGGAGATCAGCGAGGGAGAGATCGTGGAGGCCATTCGGCGGGGCGCCCGTTCTCTGGACGGCATCAAGCGGCGGGTGCGGGCCGGTATGGGACGCTGTCAGGGCGGGTTCTGCTCGCCCAAGGTGCTGGCCATTCTCAGCCGGGAGCTGGGCGTAGAGGAAACTGCGCTGACTAAGTGCGGCGGTGAGAGCCGCATCGTCCTCGGCAAGACCAAGGAGGTGGCGAAATGAGAACGGTACAGCTTGCCATTGTGGGCGGTGGTCCTGCCGGTCTTGCCGCTGCCATTGCCGCGAAACAGGCGGGGCTGGATGATATACTGATTTTAGAGCGCGGTGAAGCCTTGGGCGGCATTTTGCAGCAGTGCATCCACGCCGGCTTCGGTCTGCACACCTTTTCTCAGGAGCTGACGGGGCCGGAATACGCCCAGCGGTTTATCGACGAGGCGGAGGCGCTGGGCATCGAGGCGCTGTGCAACGCCACGGTGCTGGACATCACGCCGGAGCGGGTATTGACCGTGACGGGACGGGAGATCGGACTGCAGCAGATCAAGGCGCAGGCGATCGTTCTCGCCATGGGCTGCCGCGAGAGGCCCCGGGGTGCGCTGAACATTCCCGGTACACGACCCGCCGGCATTTACAGCGCCGGTACCGCCCAGCGGCTGATCAACGTGGAGGGTCTCCTGCCCGGGCATGACGTGGTGATCCTGGGCAGCGGCGACATCGGCCTTATCATGGCGCGGCGCATGACGCTGGAGGGCGCCAGGGTCCATGCGGTGGCCGAGGTACTGCCTTATTCCGGCGGGTTGAAGCGGAACATCGTACAATGTCTGGACGACTTTGATATTCCCCTGCTGCTCAGCACCACCGTGGTGGAGATCCACGGCAGAGAGCGGCTGGAGGGCGTGACGCTGGCGCAGGTGGATGAACGGCGCACACCCATCGCCGGAACGGAGCGCTATCTCCCCTGCGACACCCTGCTGCTCAGCGTGGGTCTGCTGCCGGAAAATGAGCTGAGCCGGAGCGCCGGCGCGGCGCTGGACGGCGTGACCGGCGGACCGATGGTGTGCGACGACCTGTCCACCTCCGCAGCGGGCATCTTTGCCTGCGGCAATGTGCTGCACGTCCACGATCTGGTGGACTTCGTCAGCGAGGAGGCCGCCCGTGCCGGTGAAAACGCGGCTGCCTACGTGCTGGGGCGGCAAAAACGCGGGCAGCTTGTCCGTTTGCGGGGAGAAAACGGGGTGCGCTATACCGTGCCGCAGTATCTGGACCGGGAGAATATGGCGGATACGGTCACGGTGCGCTTCCGGGTGGCGCAGCCGTATCAAAACGCAGCGCTTACCGCGTATGCGGACGGGGCGCTTTTGAAGCGCATTCCCAAGCGTATTCTGACCCCGGGCGAGATGGAGAGCTTCGTGCTGCGGAAGTCCGAGCTGCCCGCAGACTGTGAAAGCATCGTCTTTTCCGTAGAGGAGGCGAAAACATGACGAAGGAACTGACCTGTATCGGCTGCCCCATGGGCTGCCAGCTCACCGCCGAGCTGGAAAACGGCGCGGTGGTATCCGTCAGCGGCAACACCTGTAAACGGGGCGAGGACTACGCCCGAAAGGAGTGCGTTGCCCCCATGCGCACGGTGACCGGAACGGTGCGGCTGACAGACGGACGGATCCTGCCCGTGCGGACAGCATTTGACGTGCCCAAAGAGACCGTTTTTGCCGTGGCGGCGGCGTTCAACACCGTACACCCTGCCCCACCTGTCGCCATAGGCGACGTGGTGATCGCCGATGTGTGCGGCACAGGGGTGGACGTGGTGGCAACCAAGAATATGAAATAAAAAAGAGAGCCTTTCGGCTCTCTTTTTATTTCAGCGCTCGCTGGGATGCCAGTCGCAGTCGGCAAAGATCAGATCATCCACATCGCCGGATACGGTTTTGGGCTGCATTTTGTATCCCCTCCCCTTTTCGTCTTTTCTAACAGGATAGTATATGCGGTTTTGCGCCGAAGTTTTCTGCATCTGCACAATTTCCTTGCGTTTTGGGGAAATACTACTTATAATATAGGCTGATATTTTATACAAGGCAGGCAACACGATGCAGACTTTTCTTGCCGGACAATTTGATATTGCCGTGATCGGCGCCGGACACGCCGGCATTGAGGCGGCGCTGGCGGCGGCACGTCTGGGACTTCGCACCGTGATCTTTACCATCAATCTGGACGCGGTGGGCAATATGCCCTGTAATCCCGCCATCGGCGGCACCGGCAAGGGACACCTGGTCCGGGAGCTGGACGCCCTGGGCGGCGAGATGGCAAAGGCCGCCGACCGGGCGTGTATCCAGTATCGGATGCTCAACCGGGGCAAAGGCCCCGCCGTCTGGTCTCTCCGGGCGCAGGCGGACCGGCGGGAATACCAGAAAA
Source organism: Vescimonas sp. (assembly GCA_045639965.1). Classification (GTDB taxonomy): domain Bacteria; phylum Bacillota; class Clostridia; order Oscillospirales; family Oscillospiraceae; genus Vescimonas. The sequence continues at coordinate 7,588 of JAZUEB010000040.1, forward strand.
TTATGAAGCACACGCTGGAGCAGCAGGAAAATCTGACCGTGCGGCAGGGCGAGGTCATCGAGCTTCGCGCCGAAAACGGACAGGTCAGCGAAGTGGTTTTGCGTACGGGAGCGGTATATCGGGTAAAAGCCGCCGTCATCGCCACCGGCACCTATCTCCACGGGCGCACCATCATCGGCGAGTGCATTGAGGAGTCCGGCCCCGACGGGATGCACGCCGCCACGGAGCTGACCGCCTCTCTGCTGGCATTGGGTCTGCCCCTGCGCCGCTTTAAGACCGGTACGCCGCCACGGGTCAACGCCCGCAGCGTGGACTTTTCCAAAATGGAGCTGCAAGAGGGCGATGCCGATGCTCTGCCCTTCAGCTTTACCACGGAGCACGCGCCGGAAAATCGGGCGGTATGCTATCTGACCTATACCAACGAGGCGACCCACGACATCATCCGCGCCAATCTGGATCGCAGTCCCATCTACGCCGGTGTCATTGAAGGCGTGGGACCCCGCTACTGCCCGTCCATCGAGACCAAGGTGGTGCGCTTTGCGGACAAAAAACGCCACCAGCTCTTTGTGGAGCCCATGGGTCTTGACACGGAGGAGCTGTATATTCAGGGTTTTTCCTCCTCCCTGCCGGAAGAAATACAGGTGCAGATGCTGCACACCGTTCCGGGTCTGGAACACGCGGTGATGCAGCGCCCCGCCTACGCCATTGAATACGACTGCATCGACCCGCTGGCTTTGCACCCCACATTGGAGACGAAAATCATCAAGGGTCTGTACGGCGCCGGGCAATTCAACGGCTCCAGCGGCTATGAGGAAGCCGCCGTGCAGGGTTTTGTGGCAGGTGTTAACGCCGCGCTGGCGCTTTTGGGACGGGAACCCCTCATCCTGAAGCGCAGCGAGAGCTACATCGGCACGCTCATCGACGATCTGGTGACCAAGGGTACCGAGGAGCCCTACCGCATGATGACCAGCCGCAGCGAATACCGTCTGCTGCTGCGGCAGGACAACGCGGATCAGCGTCTGTGCCGGATCGGGTATGAGATCGGATTGGTATCCCGGGAGCGGCTTACCGCGGTGGAGGAAAAATACGCCGCGGTAGAGCGGGAAATCACACGGCTGGAGCACGTCGGCGCTTCCGGCAGCGACGCACTGAACGCTTTGCTGACCGCCCGCGGCACCACCCCCGTTACCGACGGCTGCCGACTGATCGATCTGCTGCGCCGCCCGCAGGTGAGCTATGACGATCTGCGCCCCTTTGACCCCAATGCACCGGAGCTGCCGAAGGCGGTCACGGAGCAGGTGGAGATCACCGTGAAGTACGAGGGTTACATCCGCCGCCAGATGCGGGAGGTGGAGGACTTCGAAAAGCTGGAGCAGCGCGCCCTGCCTGCTGAGCTGGACTACACCGACATTCAGGGTCTGCGTCTGGAGGCGCGGGAAAAGCTGAACGCCGTCAAGCCCCGCAATCTGGGGCAGGCAAGCCGCATCTCCGGCGTGTCACCGGCGGATATTGCCGCGCTGATGATTTATCTCAGTTGAAAATGGAAAGTTGAAGGTTGAAAATTAAATTTGTCGGCAAAATATATTTTGCCGACACCAAGGTTTTCTATTTTTCATCTTCAGTTGTCAACTATATGTAATATCTTGCTGTAACTATACATTTAGTTATCGAAACAGGAGGCTTTTATGGGTAAACTCCGATTTTACCTGGCGCTGTGGGCGGCAAAGCTGTCTATCCCCGCGCTGAAGATCACCCACCATAACGGCACGGATTTTCCCGGCTCGCTGGCAGTTAAAATCTGCCCCGACTTCCTGCGCTATGTGAGCAAGCCGAAAACCGTTATCGGCGTCACCGGCACCAACGGCAAGACCACGCTGTCCAATCTTCTCAGCGATATGCTGGAGGCGGAGGGGTATACCGTGCTGAATAACCGCGCCGGCAGCAACATCACCTCCGGCATCAGCACCGCCTTTATCCGGAACTGTGATCTTGTCGGCAAGGTGACCAAATGCGATATCGCCGTACTGGAGATCGACGAGCGCAGCGCACCGAAGATCTACCCCTATGTCAAGCCCACCTATCTCGCCATCATCAATCTGTTCCGCGACAGCATCATGCGCAACGCCCATCCCGGCTACATTGCGGACATCTTGACGGAATATATCCCCCGGGAGAGCAAGCTGATCCTGAACGCCGACGACCTGATCTCCGGCTCGGTAGCGCCGGAGAACGACCGGGTGTATTTCGGCATTGACCGTCTGCCCACCGACGTGACAGACTGCGTCAATCTGCTCAACGATATGCGTATCTGCCCCAAATGCGCGGGCAAGCTGCACTACGACTACCGCCGCTACCATCACATCGGCCATGCCGTATGCGAAAGCTGCGGCTTCCGCTCCCCCGATGCGGACTATCTGGGGCGGGAGCTGGATCTGGAAAAGCGCACCATGGTGGTGCGGGAAAGCGGCGAGGACCACCCCTACGACCTGCTGACCGACAGTCTGCACAATATCTATAACATGGTGACCGTGGTGGCGGTGTTCCGCCAGTTGGGCTGGTCCCACGAGAAGATCCGGAAGGCCTTTACCCACACGTCCATCATCAGCTCCCGCCTGAGTGAAGAAAAAATCGGTGATGTCAACGTCATCATGCAGATGAGCAAGGACAAAAACGCTCTGGCATGCAGCCGGAATTTCGACTATATCCGGAACAAGTCCGGCAGGAAAGAGCTTCTGATGATGATGAACTGCATGGGCGTGGCGAAGAGCTGGTCGGAAAACCCCAGCTGGATGTACGACACCGACTTTGAGTTTCTGCGCGGCGACGACGTGGTGCAGTTTGTCTGTGCCGGTCCCCGGGCAAGGGATTACCGGCTGCGGCTTTTATACGCCGGCATTGACGAGAGCAAAATTTTCGTGGAGGACGATGAGTTCCGGGCGCTGCACAAGCTGTATCTCAACGCCGGGGACGACGTATATATCCTCTATGGCGTGGACGGGATGCCGCTGGCGTTCCGGGTAAAGGAAGCGCTCCGGGAGCTGCTGACGAAAGGGGGAGGCGCACAATGAAGATCGAAGTGCTGTTCCCCGAGGTCTGCAACCTCTACGGAGATTTGCAGAACGTGCAGTATCTGAAGCGCTGCTGCGACGAGATCGAGATCGTGGAGACCGATCTCAGGACCCGCCCACGGTTTCTGGACGAGGACATCGCGCTGGTCTACATGGGCAGCGCCACCGAGCAGGGTCTGCGCCTTGCCGCCGATGCGCTGCGTCCGCTGAGGGCGGAAATGCAGGCGAAGCTGGATGCCGGACAGCGTATGCTGCTCACCGGCAACGCCCAGGACATCTTCCTTACCCGCATTGAAAGCGACAAGGCGCCCGTCATTGAGGGCGTGGGTCTGCTGCCCGGATATGCCGGATATGAGATGATGAAGCGGCACAACAGCTTTTTCCTGGGGCAATTTGAGGGGATGGACATCGTGGGCTTCAAGAGCCTGTTCGGTCACACCCGGGACGCCGGAGAGGAAAACGGCTGGTTTACCGCTGAGAGAGGGATCGGACGCAATCCGGAAACGGCGGTGGAGGGCTTCCGCATCGGCAGCTTGTTCGCCACCTACCTCATCGGGCCGCTGCTGATCCTGAATCCACCCCTTTGCAAGTGGTTTTTGCGAGAGTTGGGTTTGCCCGACACCCTCGCCTTTGAAGATGCCGCCATGGACAGCTACGAAAAGCGGGTGGCGGAGTTCCGCGAACCCACACGAAGCTGGAAATATTGAGAAAAACAGGAGGTGCGGCATGATAGAAAACAAGGAAAAACGGTTTAAGAAGGGTGAAATTCTGTATCGCGCCGGAGATTTCGAGCTGAATATGTACAACATTCTCTATGGCAGCGTGGCGATATACGTGGATTACGGCACGGCAAATGAGCGCAAGGTCATGGAGATGCAGGAGGGCGATTTTCTCAACGTCATCAGTTTTCTGGAATCCCGTCCCCGGAACTCCACGGCGGTGGCGCTGGAGCCCACGGTGGTCAGCGTAATCGACATCGACAACTTCGGCGCCTATTTTCGGGAGCGTCCCGCCAAGGTCATGAGTCTTTTGCAGCATATGAGCGCCCGGATGCGTCGGCTGCAAAAGGCGTATCTGGAGGCCTGCGACGAGCTGAAGGCAAATGTGGCAAAGGAAAAATTGCAGGAAAACACCGACTTCTACGACAAGCACAGCCGAATGTATCATTGGGTGCAGAGTATGTCCCCCTCTCTGGAGGAAATGGAGTAAAAAAGAAAGACGCCCGCGGGCGTCTTTCTTTTTTGTTATCTCTTACTTGCCGTACATCTCGATGAGCTTCAGCAGGTGCTCATAGCGAGCCTTGGCCTCAGCCTCGTTGCGATCAAACAGCGTATCGGCGCGATCGGGGAACTCGCGGGTCAGGCGGCTGTAACGGGCCTCGTTCATCAGGAAGTCACGATAACCGCCGGCGGGAGCCTTGGAGTCCAGCGTGAACTTCTGCTCGGCCTCGGGGTTGAAGCGGAACAGGTTCCAGTAACCGCAGTCCACAGCCTTCTTCATTTCCTTCTGGCAGTTCATCATGCCGCCCTTGATGCTGTGCATCTCGCAGGGAGCGTAGCCGATGATGAGGGACGGGCCGTGATAGGCCTCGGCCTCGGTGATGGCCTTGAGGAGCTGCGCGGGGTTGGCGCCCATGGCGACCTGTGCCACGTACACATAGCCGTACTGCATGGCGATCTCGGCGAGGCTCTTCTTCTTGACCTCTTTACCGGCAGCGGCAAACTGTGCCACCTGGCCGATGTTGGATGCCTTGGATGCCTGTCCGCCGGTGTTGGAGTACACCTCGGTATCGAACACGAAGATGTTCACATCCTGCTTGGAGGCGATGACGTGATCCAGTCCGCCGTAGCCGATGTCGTATGCCCAACCGTCGCCGCCGAAGATCCACATGGACTTCTTGGCAAGGTATTCCTTCTTGCTGAGGATGTCCAGGCAGAGCTGGCAGGCATCGCAGCCGCAGTACTTCACGCCGGCAGCCTTGTCAGCCTTGGCCTTGGCCAGCATTTCGGGCTGCTTGTCACCATACAGCTCCTTTGCCTTGGGGCTTTCAAAGAATGCGATGGCCTCATCGGTGGTGCCTACGCTTGCCATCAAAGCCTTGACATAAGCCTTGGCGGGCTCGGCGTTGGCGGTGCCGTCATCCATGGTATCCAGCCACTTCTGTGCGGCTTCCTTCAGTGCGGGCTGTGCATAGGGGATGGCGATCAGCTCGCGGGTCTTGGCCGCCAGATCCTCGCGGATCTTCTGCTGACCGACATACATACCCAGACCGTGCTCGGCGTTATCCTCGAACAGGGAGTTGCACCATGCCGGGCCGTGGCCCTCCTTGTTGGTGCAGTAGGGAGAGGTCGCCGCAGGACCGCCCCAGATGGAGGAGCAGCCGGTGGCGTTGGAGATGTACATATGGTCGCCGAAGAGCTGGGTCACCAGACGGGCATAGCTGGTCTCGGCGCAGCCGGCGCAGGAGCCGGAGAACTCCAGCATGGGCTGCTTGAACTGGCTGCCCTTGACGGTGTTGTCCTGCATATCCTTCTTCTCGGCAACGCTGCTGACGCAGTAGTCAAAGACCTCCTGCTGGGGCTTTTCGCCCTCCATGGAGACCATGGTCAGCGCGTTCACCGGGCAGGCGCCCACGCAGACGCCGCAGCCCATGCAGTCCAGAGGACTGATGGCCATGGTGAACTGATAGAGGCCCTTGCCCTTGCCGGCCTTCACGTCAACGATCTTGGCAGCGGCGGGAGCGGCCTTGGCCTCTTCCTCGGTCATGGCATAGGGGCGGATGGTGGCGTGCGGGCAGACGTAAGCGCACTGGTTGCACTGGATGCACTTCTGTGCGTCCCAGGTGGGGACGGACACGGCAACACCGCGCTTTTCATAGGCGGCAGCGCCCAGCTCAAACTGGCCGTCCACGTGATCCATAAAGACGCTGACGGGCAGGCTGTCGCCGTCCATCTTGCCCACGGGATCAAGGATATTGGAGACCATCTTCACGAGCTCCGGCTTGCCGGACTTCTCGGCGGGAGCCTTGTCGTCCTGTGCGTTGGCCCAGTCGGCGGGAACGTCGATCTTCTTGAAGGCGGTAGCGCCCAGGTCGATGGCCTTGTGGTTCATGTCCACGATGTCCTGACCCTTCTTCAGGTAGGAGGCGGTGGCCTTTTCCTTCATGTAGGCGATGGCCTCTTCCTGCGGCATGACCTTGGCCAGGGTGAAGAACGCGGACTGGAGAATGGTGTTGTTGCGCTTGCCCATGCCGATCTCGATGGCCAGGTCGATGGCGTTGATGGTATAGAGCTGGATGTTGTTCTTGGCGATATAGCGCTTGGAAGCGGCATCCATGTGCTTATTCAGCTCGTCGAAATCCCACTGGCAGTTGATCATGTACACGCCGCCGGGCTTGACATCCTGCACCATCTTGAAGCCCTTGGTCACATAGCTGGGGTTGTGGCACGCCACGAAGTCAGCCTTATTGATATAGTAGGGGCTCTTGATGGGGCTGTCACCGAAGCGCAGATGGCTGATGGTGACGCCGCCGGTCTTCTTGGAGTCGTACTGGAAGTACGCCTGGATGTACTTATCGGTATGGTCGCCGATGATCTTGATGGAGTTCTTGTTGGCACCGACGGTACCGTCGCCGCCCAGACCCCAGAACTTGCACTCGATGGTGCCCTTGGCGGCCGTGTTGGGGCAGTCCTCCGGCTCGGGCAGGCTCAGGTTGGTCACATCGTCCACGATGCCGATGGTGAACTGACGCTTCATATTGTCGCGCTTCAGCTCGTCATAGACGGCGAACACGGAGGCGGGAGGCGTATCCTTGCTGCCCAGGCCGTAACGGCCGCCGATGACCTTGATATCGTCCTTGCCGGCATTGGCAAGAGCGGTGACCAGGTCCAGATACAGAGGCTCACCCTGGGAGCCGGGCTCCTTGGTGCGGTCGAGAACGGCCAGCTTTTTGCAGGTCGCGGGAATGGCGGATACCAGCTTCTCGGCGGCAAAGGGGCGGAACAGGCGGACCTTGATGAGGCCGACCTTCTCGCCGTGGGCGCACAGGTAGTCGATGACTTCCTCTGCCACATCGCAGATGGAGCCCATGGCCACGATGACGCGGTCCGCGTCGGGTGCGCCGTAGTAGTTAAAGAGCTGATAGTCCGTGCCCAGCTTCTCGTTGACCTTTCCCATGTACTTCTCAACGACATCGGGCAGAGCATTGTAGTAGCTGTTGCAGGCCTCACGGTGCTGGAAGAAGATATCACCGTTTTCATGGCTGCCGCGCATATGGGGATGCTCGGGATTCAGCGCGTGCTTGCGGAACTCCGCCACGGCATCCATGACGCACATATCCTCCAGATCCTCGTAGTCCCAGACGGCGATCTTCTGGATCTCGTGGGAGGTACGGAAACCGTCAAAGAAGTTGATGAAGGGCACCTTGCCGGAAAGAGCAGCCAGGTGTGCCACAGGGCTGAGGTCCATGACCTCCTGCACATTGCCCTCGCACAGCATGGCAAAACCGGTCTGGCGGCAGGCCATGACGTCGGAGTGATCGCCAAAGATGTTCAGGGACTGGGTGGACACAGTACGGGCGGAAACGTGGAACACGCAGGGTAACTGCTCGGCTGCGATCTTGTACATATTGGGGATCATCAGCAGCAGACCCTGAGAGGCGGTGTAGGTGGTGGTCAGCGCACCGCTGCCGAGAGAGCCGTGGACGGCACCGGCGGCACCGGCTTCAGACTGCATTTCGACGACCTTGACCCGGGTGCCGAAGATGTTCTTCTGTCCGTTGGCACTCCACTGGTCAACGAAGTCGGCCATGGGAGAGGACGGCGTAATGGGGTAGATCGCGGCAACCTCGCTGAATGCATAGCTCACGTGAGCGGCAGCGTTGTTACCGTCCATGGATTTCATTTTTCTTACCATGAAATTTTGCCTCCTTATCTATTTTCGGGTCTCGTATACCCGATTTCATACATTGTATATAATAGCACAAGCGCAGCAGTGTGTAAACGGTAGTTTTCGGCATTTTTACTATAACGAAACTTTTTCTTCATCTTGCACAATTTTTCTCACGCCTACTTGTGTATTCTGTTTTTTTCGCCGCTTTTTCTGCAAACTTTCCGCGGAAAAAGGCTACCATATCCGGAAAAAATATGCTATACTGTTAAAAATTTTTACTGCAAAGAGGTGGGTGCGATGGTGGTATCTGTGCGTTCGCTGGGCCTGACCGGCATCAGCGGCTATGAGGTCACGGTGGAGTGTATGCTTGCCGGCGGTCTGCCCGCCTTTGACATCGTGGGTCTGCCCGACACCGCCGTGAAGGAGGCACGGGAACGCGCCAGAGCTGCCGCCAAAAGCTGCGATGTGAAGTTTCCCGTCAGCCGTATCACCGTCAATCTGGCACCGGCGCGGGTGCGAAAAGGCGGTACGGTATACGACCTGCCCATTCTTTTGAGCATTCTCGCCGCCGGCGGCGAGGTGAAAAAGATGCCGCCGGATGCCGCCTTTCTGGGTGAGCTGAGCCTGAGCGGTAAACTGCGCCCCATCGTGGGCGTGCTGCCCATGGCGCTGAGCGCCGCAAGGTTGGGTTTCAAGGAACTCTACGTCCCTGCCGCCAATGCCGCCGAGGCGACTTTGGCCGACGGCGTGACCGTGTACGGCGTGGAAAACGTGGCGCAGCTTTTGGCGCATCTCAAGGGCGAGACCGCCATTTCTCCGGCGGAAAAGTGGATACCTGCCAACGAGGAACGCCCCCTGCCCGATTTTTCCGATGTCATGGGACAGGAGAACGTAAAGCGGGCGCTGGAAATCGCAGCAGCCGGCGGTCACAACGTGCTTTTGATGGGCTCTCCCGGTGCGGGCAAATCCATGCTGGCACGGCGTCTGCCGTCCATTCTGCCGGATATGACCCGGGAGGAGGCGCTCCAGACCACGGAGATCTACTCCGTGGCGGGCATGACCGATCCCCGGCACCCGCTGATCGACATACGGCCTTTCCGTTCCCCTCATCACACCGCCTCCACCATCTCCCTCTCCGGCGGCGGTACCATTCCCCGTCCCGGCGAGATCTCCCTTGCCCACAACGGCATTCTGTTTCTGGACGAGCTGCCGGAGTTCGACAAGAATGCATTGGAAGCTCTGCGCCAACCGCTGGAGGACGGTGAGGTCACCATCACCCGTGCCAGCGGGACCTTGTCCCTGCCCAGCCGGTTCATGCTGGTGTGCGCCATGAATCCCTGCCGCTGCGGCTGGTACGGGCACCCCTCGGGCCACTGTACCTGTTCCCGCTCTCAGGTGGAGAGCTATCTGCGCCGCATCTCCGGACCGCTGCTGGACCGCATCGATATGCACATCGAAGTGCCCAGCGTGGAATATGAGGCCATGCGCCGCAAGACCGCCCCGGAGACCTCCGCGGAGGTTCGGCAGCGGGTCAACGCCGCTCGGGAAATTCAGAAGAAACGCTATGCCGGAACGAAGATTTCCTGCAACGCCTATATGACCCCGAAAATGATCGGGCAGTATTGCCGACTGGATAGCGCCTGCGAAAAGCTGATGCAGAGTGCTTTTGACCGTTTGGGACTGACCGGGCGCAGCCACGACCGCATTCTGCGGATGGCGCGGACGATCGCCGACCTGGAGGGCAGCGAAAACATCGAAGCCGCCCATTTAGCGGAGGCGATACAGTACAGAAGCAGCGAACTGCTGAAATAGGTGAAGAACGAATTTGTGTTGACATTTTACCGGGAGTGGATATACTGTAACCAGAAACAGCTCCACTCGATTTTAAGACAGCGGCGTTTTCGTGCGTTGTCGTGAGTGGGGCTGTTTTTTGTTTTCCGTAGGGGCGGACGACTCTGTCCGCCCGCCGTAGCGATTTTTTACCCCTTATCCATCATTCCGTAGGGGACGGCCTCCGGACGTCCCGCCGCAGCGTTATCATCGTGGGTCGTCGAGGACGCCGACCCCTACAAATTTCTACCGAAAGTTGGTATCTATCATGCAGGAAATTATCCTCTGCAAGCTGGGCGAGGTCGTCCTGAAGGGACTGAACCGCCACAGCTTTGAAATGAAGCTCATGTCCAATATCCGCCGCCGCACGGCAAAATGCGGCAAGTTCAAGATCTATTCCCGCCAGTCCACCATCTATGTGGAACCTATCGGCGAGTGCGATATGGATGCCGCCTACGCCGCCTGCCGTCAGATCTTCGGCATTATCGCGCTGGTGCGTGCCGTTCCCTGTGAGAAGAGCGTCCGCGCCATCTTTGAGACGGCCAAGCAATATCTGGGCGATGCGCTGAACGCGGCGAAGTCCTTCAAGGTGGAGAGCAAGCGCTCGGACAAGACCTTCGCCATGGGGTCCATCCAGCTCAGCCAGACCATCGGCGGGATGCTCCATGACGCCTTTCCCCACCTGCTGGTGGACGTACACCACCCGGAGCTCACCGTTCATCTGGAAATTCGGGAGGACGCGGCCTATGTCCACGCCCCCGCCGAACCCGCCGCAGGCGGACTGCCCCTGGGCATGGGCGGCAACGCCGTTTCCCTGCTCTCCGGCGGCATCGACAGCCCCGTGTCCTCTTACATGATGGCAAAGCGCGGCGTCCAGCTCCACATGATCCACTTTGCCTCTCCTCCCTATACCTCGGAAATGGCGCGGGAAAAGGTGCTGGAGCTGGCTCATTTGCTGACCCCGTGGTGCGGCAGGCTGAATGTGTACGTCGTGCCGTTTACCGAAATTCAGGAGGCCATCCGCACCAGCTGCCCCGAGGATCACTTCACCCTCATCATGCGCCGCTTTATGATGCGCCTGGCCGACCGTCTTGCCCGCGAGCTGCACTGTAACGCCCTGGTCACCGGCGAGAGTCTGGGACAGGTGGCCAGTCAGACCATGCAGGCCATCGCCGTCAGCGAGGACGCAGCGACCCTGCCCATTCTCCGTCCCCTCATCGGTATGGACAAGGAGGAGATCGTCCGCATCGCCCGCCACATCGGCACCTTTGAGCAGTCCATTTTGCCCTACGAGGATTGCTGCACCGTGTTCACGCCTCGGCACCCCAAGACCCACCCCCACGTGGAGGAGGTGCATGAGCTGGAGGCCGTGCTGGATATCGAGGGCCTGTGTGACCGCGCCATGGAACAGAAAGAACTGGTACGTATTAAATTTTAAGTTATCCGTAGGGGACGGCCTCTGGACGTCCCTCCGCAGTTATCCTCGTGGGTCGTCGAGGACGCCGACCCCTACTTTCCATTTATCTCCGACCGAAGGAAGGAAAACCCTATGACCGCCGAACTGATCGCCGTGGGCACGGAGCTGCTGCTGGGCAACGTGGCCAATACCGACGCACAATTTATCTCCGAACAGCTGGCCGCCATCGGCGTAGATGTGCTGTACCATACCACCGTGGGCGACAATCCCCAACGCCTGCGTGAGGTCATCGAGATCGCCCGCAAGCGCGCCGATCTGCTGATCTTTACCGGCGGAATGGGGCCCACCTACGACGACTTCACCAAGGTCACCGTCTGCGAGACCTTGGGGGTCAAGCTGGTACGTCACCCCGAATTGGTGGACGAGATCCGCACCTATTTTGAAACGGTGCTCCGCAAGGAGATGACCCCCAGCAATCTGCAGCAGGCAGATCAGCCCGAAAGTGCCACCATTCTCCATAATCCCGTGGGCACCGCCCCCTGCTGTATCTTTGAAAAAGACGGCCTCACCGTTGCCATGCTGCCCGGTGTTCCAAGCGAATGTCGCTACCTCACCGAGCACGCGCTGATCCCCCGGCTCCGGGAGAGGACGGGTGAAGTCATTGTCAGCCACGATCTCCGGCTGTTCGGCATCGGCGAATCCGAACTGCAGGATCTGATCGGCGACCTGATGGAGAGCGCGGTGAACCCCTCCCTTGCTCCCTACGCCAAGTCCGGCGAATGTATGCTGCGGCTCACCGCCAAGGGCGGAAGCGAGGCGGAATGCGAGGAACGGATGGCGCCCCTTTTCTGGGACGTGAAAGCCCGTCTGGGCGACAAGCTCTACGGCGTGGACGTACCCAATTTAGAGACCCGCGTCCTCGAATTGCTCAAGTCCCGCGGCATGACCTTTGCCGCCGCCGAGAGCTGCACCGGCGGCCTGGTCGCCAAGCGCATCACCGACCTTTCCGGCGCCTCCGCCGTGTTCAAAGGCGGCATCGTCAGCTACACCAACGAGGTAAAAGCGGACGTTTTGGGCGTTCCGCAAACCCTGCTGGACACCTACGGCGCTGTCTCTGCCGAAGTTGCCCGGTCCATGGCGGAAAACGTCCGCCGTCTGACACTTGCCGATCTGGGCGTGTCCGTCACCGGCGTGGCAGGTCCCGACAAAGATGACCGGGGCAACGACGTGGGCACGGTGTTCATCGCCCTCGCTGACGGCAAAGAGACCGTTGTTCTTTCGCTCCATCTGGGTACGGGACGCGGTCGGATCCGCACCCTCAGCGCAAACCACGCATTTGACCTCATTCGCAGATACCTGACAGACCTACCGCTTATATAAAGGAGAAAAGCCATGGCAAAGAAAACCGTACAGTCCACCCTGAACGCCTACGCCGATAAGCAGGAGGAGATCCGCAAGGCCAAGGGCAACCCCAACAAGAACATCCATGCCAAGAAGAAAAACAGCAACTACGGCGGCACCTATACCGCCGGCCACTACATGGCGGACAAGATCACCCAAAAGGCCAAAAACCGGGAGCGGGTCGCCCTGCCCAAGGGCATAAAGACCGCCATTGCCGCAGACGTGGTGGTGCTGGTGGTGCTGCTGATTTTGCGCATGACTGTCCTTAAGGACAACCCGGCGCTCAACTATGCCACCACCCTGCTATTGGGTCTGACCTGCGGCGGACTGTTCTATATCCGCAAATACTACCACAAGGACAAGTCCGGTCTGTATAAAGTGCTTCAGATTATACTTTGTGTATTCGGCGTACTGTATTCCGTCATGGGGATCATGGGACTTTTGAACCTGGCGGGGCTGGTGAAGTAAATTTTCGTTGACAAATCCCCCCAAAGTGAGTAAGATACAACTAATATTTGAAAAACGCAAAGATGGGGACGAGTAGCGCCCGTCAGCGATGCAAAGAGAGCCGCCGCTTTTGGTGCAAGGCGGACATCGCAGGAGCCGCGAATATCACCCCGGAGCTTCCGGCTGAAACAAGCAGTAAGCACGGACGGCAAGAGGGCCGTTATCTTCCCTCCGCCCATGGATGTGGGAACGAGTGGCGGCACTATGCCGCAAGAAGAGTGGTACCGCAGAGGTCTTTATGCGCCTTTGTCTCTTGACGAGACAAAGTCGTTTTTTATTTTTGCAATTCAAAATTTACCATACAGGAGGAAATTCACTATGGAGTACAAACAGACCCTGAATATGCCCAAGAGCGGCTTCCCCATGCGGGCGGGCCTGCCCATGCGCGAGCCGGATATGCTCAAGCACTGGCAGGAGATCGACCTGTATAACGAGCTGCTGAAGAAGAACGAGGGAAAGCCCCTGTTCAACCTGCACGACGGCCCTCCGTTCTCTAACGGCGATCTGCACATGGGTCACGCCCTGAACAAGTCCATCAAGGACTTCATCACCCGCAGCTATGCCATGCGCGGCTACTACACCCCCTATATCCCCGGTTGGGACAACCACGGCATGCCCATCGAGAGCGCCATCATCAAGGAGCAGAAGCTGAACCACAAGGCCATGAGCGTGGCGGACTTCCGCAGCGCCTGCCACGATTACGCCCAGAAGTATGTAGACTTGCAGAGCAAGGGCTTCCAGCGTATGGGCGTGGTAGGTGACTGGGATCACCCCTATCTGACCATGGACAAGGGCTTTGAGGCTGAGGAGGTCAAGGTCTTTGGTGAGATGTACAAGAAGGGTTACATCTACAAGGGTCTGAAGCCCGTGTACTGGTGCTATCACGACGAGACCGCTCTGGCCGAGGCCGAGATCGAGTACAAGGACGACCCCTGCGTCACCGTGTACGTCAAGTTCCCCGTCTGCGACGATCTGGGCAAGCTGAGCCACCTCGATCTTTCCAAGCTGAACTTCGTCATCTGGACGACCACCATCTGGACGCTGCCCGGCAACCTGGCCATCGCCCTCCATCCCGACGAGAGCTACGCCATCGTCAAGCCCGATTACAGCGATGAGATGTATATCATGGCGGAGGCCCTGGTGGAGAAGGTCATGGGCATCGGTCAGTTCACCGGCTACAAGATCCTCGAGACCCACAACGGCGCGTTCTATGAGAATATGCTGGCGCAGCACCCCTTCCTGCCCAAGACCTCCCGTCTGCTGCTGGCGGACTACGTCACCATGGACAGCGGTACCGGCTGCGTCCATACCGCTCCCGGCTTCGGCGCCGATGACTATCTGACCTGCAAGCGCTACGGCATGGACATGGTGGTGCCCGTAGACGATCAGGGCCGCCACACCGACTATGCCGGCAAATACGCCGGTATGCTGGTAGAGGAGTCCAACCCCGTCATCCTGAACGACATGAAGGAATCCGGCAGCCTGTTTGCCTCCGAGGAGATCATCCATAGCTACCCCCACTGCTGGCGCTGCAAGCACCCCATCATCTTCCGCGCCACGCCCCAGTGGTTCTGCTCCGTGGAGTCCTTCAAGGACGCTGCCACCGCCGCCTGCGAGGACGTGCGCTGGCTGCCCGGTTGGGGCATTGACCGCATGAAGAGCATGATCACCGAGCGTTCCGACTGGTGCATCAGCCGTCAGCGCCGCTGGGGTCTGCCCATTCCCGTATTCTACTGCAAGAAGTGCGGCAAGCCTGTATGCAACGACGACACCATCAAGACTGTGGCCGACATTTTCGAGCAGAAGGGCTCCAACGCCTGGTTCGATATGGAAGCGGAAGACCTGCTGCCCAAGGGCTACACCTGCCCCCTGTGCGGCGGTACCGACGGTTTCGAAAAGGAGACCGACACCCTGGACGGCTGGTTCGACTCCGGCTCCACCCACTTCTGCGCCATGGAGCGGGATCAGCACTTCTGGCCCTCCACCGTGTACTTTGAGGGCCTGGACCAGTACCGCGGCTGGTTCCAGTCCTCCCTGTTGGTGGCCGTGGGCGCATTGGGCCGGGGCGCTCCCTTCAAAGAGTGCATCACCCACGGCTGGACCGTGGATGGTCAGGGCCGTGCCATGCACAAGTCCCTGGGCAACGGTATGGACCCCAATGAGATCATCAGCAAGTACGGTGCCGATCTGCTGCGTCTGTGGGCGGGCAGCGCCGACTACCACGTGGATGTCCGCTGCTCCGACGAGATCTTCAAGCAGCTCTCCCAGAACTACCTGAAGTTCCGCAATACCAGCAAGTTCTGCCTGGACAACCTCAGTGACTTCGATCCCGCTGATCTGGTGAAGCCCGCCGATATGCTGGAGCTGGATAAGTGGGCCATCAGCCGCCTGAACGATCTGCTGACCAAGTGCTATGGCTACTACGACAATTACGAGTACCACAACATCAGCCACGCCGTCAACGATTTCTGCGTGCTGGATCTCAGCTCCTTCTACTTTGATATTCTGAAGGATCGTCTGTACTGCGACGAAAAGGACGGTCTCAGCCGCCGCAGCGCCCAGACCGCTCTCTTCCTGATTCTGGACGCCATGACCCGTCTGTTCGCCCCCATTCTGGCATTTACCTGCGACGAGATCTGGCTGGCTATGCCCCACCGCGCGGAGGACGATGCCCGTAACGTGTTGTTCAACGAGATGGTGCAGCCCTATACCGACTACGCTCTCAGCGAGGAGCAGATGGCCAAATGGGCACTCATCGCCAAGCTGCGCAACGACGTGAACATCGTGCTGGAGGCCGCCCGTAACGACAAGCGCATCGGCAAGTCCCTGGAGGCGCAGGTCACCCTGTACGCCGAGGACGAGGAGAACGCCGCCATTCTGGCGCAGTTCAAGGGCATGGATCTCCACGACCTGCTGCTGGTCTCCGAGTGCCGTATCGGCAGCGGCAAACCCGACAGCGCCAACTTCAGCGAGACCTTCAACGGCCTGACCGTGGAGGTCAACGAGGCACCCGGCACCAAGTGTCCCCGCTGCTGGAAGCACTCCACCGCCGCAGACGCCGAGGGTCTGTGCCCCCGCTGCGCCGCCGTCATGGCGAAGCTCCCGCAGTTGATCTGATTATTTTCATTTTTATTGAAGCTGCCATCGTTTTGCAGCGGTGGCCCTCGTCGTTGCCAACAACTCCTGTTCGCTGTCGCTCCCATTCGTTGGGCAACTTCCTTGCGGCGCGTGAAAATATGCCACCGGCATATTTTCATTCGCGCACGCCCCGCTGCGCCGCCGTGATGGCCAAGATCCCGCAGATCGCCGAATAAGACCTGCACAAAAAGATACGGGCTTTCCGGCCCGTATCTTTTTGCCTCTTATCAGTTGTTTCTCTAAACTACTTCTCGTTATCATTAGCGCTTCTTATCCCTCGGTATTAGGGATTTGTATTTGTCACTCTGCTTTTCTGTGGTATACTAACAACTGTTGTGTTTTGAAAACCCCCACAAAAAGGAGTATCACAAAATGAGCAGAAGTTTAGGTACCGTCGTGCGTGGTATCCGCGCACCCATCTTCCGTCAGGGCGATGATGTGGTCGCCGTCACCGTGGATACCGTCCTGGGTGCCCTCAAGGAAAACGGCATCGAGCCCCATGATAAGGACGTGGTGGCCATCACTGAGTCCGTGGTCGCCCGCTGCCAGGGCAACTACGCCACCATCGGGCAGATCAGCGCCGA
>JAZUEB010000041.1:0-9580 GCA_045639965.1 Vescimonas sp.
GCAGAAGTGGGCAGGCACCCAGTCCAAAATAACACTCAGTCCGGCTTGGTGCAGCTTATCCACCAGGTACATGAAGTCGTGAGGCGTTCCGTAACGGCTGGTGGGGGCAAAATAGCCGGTACACTGATAGCCCCAGCTGTCGTCCAGCGGATATTCCGTCACCGGCAGAAGCTCCACCGCATTGTACCCCATTTCTTTGGCGTATTTTGCCAAAGCGTCGGCGGTATCGCGGTAGCTGTAGGTCGCCCCGTTTTCGTGCCGCCGCCAGGAGCCCAGATGCACCTCGTAGATGTTCAGCGGACCATTCACCGGCGGATTTTCCCGGCATTTTTCCGTCCATTTTTCATCGCACCAGGTATACCCGGCAATATCGTACAGCTTCGCCGCCGTTTCCGGACGGGTCTGGGTGTGGAACGCATAGGGGTCGGTTTTCCATACCGTCTTGCCGTTTTTACCGGTCACAATGAACTTGTAGCTGTCGTACTGTTTGGCATGGGGAACCGTCACCTCCCATACCCCCTCCGGGGTACGGAACATGGTCTCGCCGTTCCAGTCGTTGAAATCGCCCGCCAGGCGTACCTCCCGTGCATGGGGCGCCCATACCCGGAAATGCCACCCTGCATTCGTCGGATGTGCGCCGAAGTATTCATATCCTGTTGTCCACAGTCCGCCGTAGAATGCCTGCATCTCCTCTGACATATCGGCGCTCCCTCCTTTTCAGGATTTAATATCATTCTTCGGTGTCAGCTTTCGCTTGACACCGTTTTTGTCCACCACATAGGTGTGATCCAGTTCGTCGCGCAGATTGCCCACCACCGACTGGATGTATTCTTTCCGCAGAGCGTCCCGCTCCCGGATCTCCTCCGCCGTCAGGCCCTCTGCTTTTGCCTTGCGCGCCAACTCATTGATCCGATCTATTTTTTCCTGTTTCATAGTCACTCTCCCGCAATATACCTTGCTCCATAGGGGTCGGCGTCCTCGACGACCCGCGCTGCTTTCATAAAAAACGTTTGATGGTCACGAAAAACCGTCCCTTTTTGGTGGGATTTCCCACTTCGGTCAGTTCGCATTTGCCCAGTCCCCGCACGGTAATGATGTCGCCTGCTGTTACCGCAGCGCCGCATTTTACCACGTCCTGCCAGTTCACCTGTACCCTGCCGCTCTCGATGGCTTCTGCCGCCTTTCCCCGGGAAAGGGAAAACCCCGCGCTGACGATGCTGTCTAAGCGCAGCGACGCCACGGTATCGTGTACCTCCCGAAAGACCGCTTGGGGGATGTGCAGGTCGTGCAGGTCGATGGTCCTCACCTGCAGCTTCGCCCGTCCCGCCTGCGTCCACTCCTGTAAGAGGAACGCCGCGGCGGTATCCGTCACCAATATGTCGGCGGCGTTGGCGGCCTTGTCCACCAGAATATCCCCCACACTCTCCCGGGTGATGCCCAGTCCCATCAGACTTCCCAGAAGATCCCTGTGGGTCAGCTCCCCGCTCTGGTACCAGCTGCACCGCAGAGCGCAAACGCTCTCCTCCGGCTCCTGCGCCCAGTCCGGCAGAAAGTGGAGCTGCCTGCGTTCCGCGCCGTCATAGCCGCCGCAGAAGAGATACCCCTCGGTCACGCCGATACCATCCAGCATCGCACGGCAGGTCTCCTGTTCCTGCGGGGTCAGAAACGCCGTATGCTCCGGCAGGTTTCTGGCGCTGCTGCGCTCCTGTTTGTCCCAGACCTTCCCCAGCAGAAGACGCTCGTCCTCGCTGCGGGCGATCTTATCGAGCAGTTCCCGTCTGGTCATACATCGCTCCCACGTTCTGTGTGTTATAAAGGTTCGCATACACGCCGTTCATCGCCAGCAATTCCGCATGGCTGCCCTGTTCCACGATCCTGCCATCCTGCACCACCAGAATACGGTCGGCATTCCGCACGGTGGACAGCCGGTGGGCAATGATAAGCGTGGTACGTCCCACCGCCAGCTCGTCAAAGGCGTGCTGAATTTTCGCCTCCGTCACGCTGTCCAGCGCAGAAGTGGCCTCGTCCAATATCAGGATGGGCGGATTTTTCAAAAAGATGCGGGCAATGGCAACCCTCTGTTTCTGACCGCCGGAGAGCAGAGTCCCCCTCTCTCCCACATAGGTGTCAAAGCCGTCAGGCATGGCCATCACGTCGTCGTAGATCTCGGCGCGTTTTGCCGCCTCCATGACCTCGTCGTCCGTGGCGTCTGGTCTGCCGTAGCGGATATTCTCCCGAATAGTATCGGCAAACAGAAACACATCCTGCTGCACGATGCCGATGTGCTGCCGCAGCGATCTCTGCTGCAAGTACCGGATATCTATGCCGTCAATGGAAATGCTGCCCTCCGTCACATCATAAAACCTCGGCAAAAGCTGACACAGCGTGCTCTTCCCGCCGCCGCTGGGTCCCACCACTGCTACGGTCTCGCCGGCCTTGACGTGGAGCGTCACGTGGTGCAGCACTTCCGCCTTCTCCGTGTAGGAAAAGCTCACATCCTCCACGTCCAGTTCTCCCCGCACGTCACGCAGCTCCACCGCATCGAGTGCATCCTGAATGGCAGGCCGGGTGTCCATCAGCTCCACGAAGCGCCGCAGGCCGGCCAAACCGTTGGAAAACAGCTCCGCGAAGTTCGCCAGCTTCCGCACAGGGTTGACAAAGGTGGTGATATATAAACTGAACGTGATAAGGTCGATATAGCTCATCTCGTCCCGCATGATAAGGAAACCGCCCACAGCGATCACCGCCAGGGAAAGGAAGCTGACAAAAAACTCCATGGTAGCGTTGAACAGTCCCATCTCCCGATGAAAGCCCCGTTTCGCCGTCTTAAAGACCTCATTGGCATCATCAAAACGCCGCTGCTCCACCGTCTCGTTGGCAAACGCCTTGGCGGTGCGGATCCCGCTCAGACCCGATTCAATGGCAGCGTTGATGGTGCCCGTTTTCTGCTTTGCCGCCTTGCTGGCACGGCTCATGGCGGTACGCCGCCGGAACAGCACCACGATGAAAACCGGAAGGATCAGCAGGATCACAAGACCCAGCCGCCACTCCACGGAGAACATCACGATAGCCGCGCCCACAATGGTCACAAAGGAGATAAACAGATCCTCCGGCCCGTGGTGGGCAAGCTCCGTGATCTCAAAGAGGTCGGTGGTCAGCCGGGACATCAGGATCCCGGTACGGTTGCGGTCATAGAACTCGAAACCCAGCTCCTGCATATGGTGGTACAGGTCCCGCCGGATATCCGCCTCTACGCGAATACCGAAGGTGTGTCCCCAGTAGCCGACGATAAAAAACAGGACACTCCGCAGGAAAAATGCGGCGGCTGCGATAGCCATGACCACGAAAAAGATATTGTACTGCTTCTCCGGCAGCCAGTCATACATCGCTCTGCGGGAGATCAGCGGAAACGCCAGATCGATCAGGGCGATCAGCAGGGCGCAGGCCATATCCAGGCAGAATAACCCTCTGTGGGGCTTGAAATAACCAAAAAATATTCCCAGCGCCGTGCGTTTTTTGGTGTTCTGCTCTGTCATTTCTTACGTTCCTTCTTCGGTGATAATAATGCAGGATAATTATACCATATCACACCGCGTATGGCAAGGCACGCAAAAAAAGAAGTCCCAAAAAATTTGGGACTTCTTTTTGCTTATTTAACACGTATCAGGAAATCAATGCTCACGTCGCCGATCTTGGCGGTCACGGTGGTCTCCCCGCTGCCGACCGCCTTAAAGGTCACCATCTGCTTCCCATCGTCCGTCTTGCTGCCGACAGCCGTCACCTTTCCCTCATTTGCACTGGTCCACACGATGTTGTTCGTGGTGCCCTCTATCACGATCTCCACGGAACTCTCACCCAGGCTTCTCATAATGGACATATCATAGGAGCCGTCCGCCAGAGGGTTCATGGTCATACCGTAGGCCGGAATGCTGAACTTCAGCTTACTCACATCCACCTTTGTCTCGGTGTGTCCGTTTGTGGGCTTGACCGGTTTGGTGGTACTGCCGCCCGTCTCACCGCCGGGGACGTTTCCTTCCTCCGGCTCATCGGTTTTTTCCGCCACGGTCACGGAGCACACCGCGCTCTCTCCGCTGCTATCCGTTGCGGTGATAATGGTGGTACCCTCACTGATGGCCGTCACCATGCCGCTGCTGCTGACGGTTGCCACCGTGGGATCGGAGCTGATCCACTCATAGCTGGTACCGCCCGAGATCAGCAGGGTTTCGCTCTGGTTCGGTGCAAGCCGCAGGGTCTTGTCCATCACCAGCACCACCGGGGCCGATATATCCTGCTCTGTGCTCTTATCGGGCGTGACATCCTCCACGGGCGGCTTTGCGTGTTCCGTCCCCAGCAGGTCCTTGATCCCATTGCCGAAGAAGTACCAGACGCCGACCCCCAGCAGCAGAATCAGCACCAGGATCAGCAGCGGGATCAGAATGCTCGGCCTTTTTTGGGTGCTGCCGCGCAGGTTTTTCTTTTTGACATTTCCATTATAGTATTCTTCATCTTCTGCGCAGAACGGACAGTTGCGGTAGCTGTTGGAATACAGCTCACCGCATTTGGCGCATTTGATCAAGCTCATTGTAGATCCTCCAAATGGTCCAAATGGTATAGTAATACTTGCTTAACATAATATAACTAAATCTGCCGTTCGTCAACATAAAATCTGTAAATTTGTTCTTTTTTAACAAATCACCTTGCGTTTCGCCCTCCACCTTTCTATAATGAAAACAGAGAAAAAGGGGGGAGATTTCATGCATACCATTTTCATTGGAATCGCCGGCGGTACCGGATCGGGCAAGACCACCCTCACGGCACATCTGGCAAAGCGCTTCGGCGCGGAGATCAGCGTGGTACACCACGACAATTACTACAAATACCAGGACCGCCCGTTTGAAGAGCGCTGTAAGCAGAATTACGACCACCCCGACGCCTTCGACACCGATCGCATGATCGAGGACCTCATGGCGCTCAAACGCGGAGAAACCATCCACTGCCCCGTATACGATTTTTCCATCCACAATCGCACGGATAAGACCCTGGAGATCAAACCCACCAAGGTGGTCATCGTTGAGGGGATCCTGATCTTTCAGAACCCCGCCCTGCGAGAGCTGCTGGACATTAAGATCTTCGTGGAAACAGATGCAGATGTGCGCATTCTGCGCCGTGCCCTGCGTGACGTGGAGGATCGGGGCCGCAGTCTGGAGAGCGTGGTGCGCCAATATCTCACTACGGTCAAGCCCATGCACGAGCAGTATGTAGAGCCCACCCGCAAATACGCCGATATCGTCGTGCTGGAGGGCGGTCAGAATCTGGTAGCGCTGGACCTCATCATGCAGCGCATCGCCAATCACATTGCGGAGAATTGATATGCGGAAGGCGTTGGGTTGTTTCTGCCTTGCCGCCGCACTTTACTTTCTTCTTCCCCTGTGGGGCGGTATCGTGCATATCGGCATGGTCGTACCGGCACTTTTCTTCGCTGCAGCGGCGGTCTGGTGCTTTTGCGGCAAGCGTTTCCCCCGCTGGCTGCGCCGCACCCTTGCCGTTCTCTATACATTTGTCGTCATCGCAGCCGCTCTGTTCCTGTGGCAGATGTCAGTCGCCGCCCGCAACGTCCCCATTGCAGAAAACGGTGACGGTACGGTGATCGTCCTTGGCTGCGAGGTCATCGGTCAGCGTCCCAGCCTGATGCTTCAAAACCGCATCAACGCTGCCTGCGCCTACCTGACCGCCCATCCCGGCGCCGTCTGTGTCTGCAGCGGCGGCATGGCGGACGATGAGATCATTACCGAGGCGTCCTGTATCGCCGATACCCTCACTCAAATGGGCATAGATCCCGCCCGCATCTATCGGGAAGAGCGCTCCGGCAACACCGCCGAAAACCTCCGCTTCAGCGCCGAGCTGATTCGGGAAGAGGGTCTGTCCCCCGTTGCGGTCATCGCCACCGACAACTTCCACGAATACCGTGCCGCTCTTTATGCCCGGCAAAACGGTCTCACGCCGTTCTCCATCGGCTGCCGCAGCCCCTGGTACTTCTCCGGCGGCTACTGGTGTCGGGAGATGGCGGCGATCCTCGCTGCGTATATTCTGTAAAAAAGACGCCCGTCGGGCGTCTTTTTTATATCACCATTTCGTATTTTCCCAATTCCGCTGCATCCAGATAGTTCGCGATCTCCTGCGGTTTGTAGATGCCGAGATCCGTCACGATGCCCGTGATCAGCTCCGGCGGCGTGATGTCAAAGGCGGGGTAGTACCCCTTCACACCGTCTTTTGCAGTCTTAACTCCCATGGCCTCCAGCGTCTCTGCCGGATCACGCAGCTCGATATGTACACTATCCACCGTCTTGTGTCCCGCATCGGGAATGCCGGACACATACACCGGCACGCCCATATAGTTGGCGGCAATGGCGATCTGATACGTCCCCACCTTGTTGGCAACGTAGCCGTCACAGCAGATGGCGTCGGCGGCACAGGTGAACACGTCCACCTTCTCCCGCTGCATGACGTAGGCGGGCATATTGTCGGTGATCACCGTCACGTCAAAGCCCATGTCATAGCAGACGGTGGCGGTAAGCCGTGCGCCCTGGAAAAACGGGCGGGTCTCCGGACAGAACAGGCGGATCTCCTTCCCCCGTTCCCGGCATTCCCGCAGCATCATGGCAACGATGGTCTCACCGAAGCATTGGGTCATGACGGTACCGTGGTCGGGAAACTGATCCACCAGATATTTCGCCATCTGCCCCACCTTGTTGTAGCGTCGGTTATTGACCTCCACGGTGTAGTTTCGGATTCCCTCGGCAAGGTCGGTCTCCCCTCTTGCCAGAGCCGCCCTGGCGTATGCCAGGCAGCCGCCGGTGATGAGCTGCATACGCCCCACCGTGGTAGGTCTTGCGTGGGAAATGGCGTCTGCCGCCTGCTCCAGATAGGCAAGCTGCTCTGCCGCAGACTTCTCCCGGCACTCGTATGCCGCCAGCGCCATGCCCATGGCGGCGGCGGTAAAGGGCCCCGTGGACTGGGTCACCATGTCCTTGAGCGCCTGCACCACCTCCAAGTGATGCCGGCAGGTGACGAACTCCACCTGCCGCGGGTACACCCGACGGTCCAGAATACGGACTTCGCCGCTTTCATACCACGCCACGTTTTCATATTGCATCATAAAGGCAAGGCCTTTGTCCGCTCGTTCCATCGTCCTCTCCTTATGCGTACAGCTTCTTTACCGCTTCCTTCGCCTCAAACAGGATGCGCTCCTTGTCCAGCGTCAGGAACTCCCCGTTTTCGTACAGGATCTGTCCGTCCACCATGGTCAGCACCACGTCGCTGCCCTGGGCGCTGTACGTCAGCAGCGCCGCAGTGTCCAGATCCGGTACCAGATGGGGTCTTTCTCTATCAAGGGCGATCACGTCCGCCCGTTTCCCCGCTTCCAATACGCCGCTGTCTGTCCGTCCCTGCGCCTTTGCGCCGTTGACAGTCGCCATCTCCACCAGCTTCCTGGCCGGCATGAGGGCGGCGTCATTGTGAAACCCGTTGTGGATAATGGCGGCCAGATGCATCTCCTCAAACAGGTTCAGATTGTTGTTGCTGGCGGTGCCGTCGGTGCCAAGCGCCACATTAACGCCGTCGTCCAGCAGCGCCGGAATGGGGGCAAAACCGCTGCCCAGCTTCATATTACTGGTAGGGTTGTGGGCCACACTGACGCCGTATCGGCGGAAGATCTCCCGGTCCGTCGGCTCGATCCACACGCAGTGCGCCGCCGTGCAGGGTCGGTCAAACATTCCGATACTCGCAAACCATTCCGCCGGCGTCTTGCCGTGGCGTGCCTTACAATCCGTGTGCTCGCTGGCAGTCTCTGACAGATGCACGTGGTTGGAAAGCCCGTGTTCCTCGGAAAATGCCGCCACGCCCCGCGCCACATCCTCGCTGAAATTGGTATACTCCGCGTGGAGACAGGCGTCCACCCGAATACGGCCCTGCGCGGCACCGTGATAAGTCTTATGGAGATGCTCCATCACCTTGGCCTGCTGATTGGTCTCGTATCTGTCCTCCGCAGCAAAAGCCTGCACGTGCTGAGAGATGTTGGCCTTCATCCCGCTGCGGAGGATCGACTCCACCATGGCATCAGGATAGAAATACATATCCGTAAAGCTGACCGTTCCCGTGGCGATCATCTCCAGCAGCGCCAGCTCCGTCCCCACGCGCATCATCTCCGGCGTCAGCCGTGCCTCCACCGGAAAGATGTTGTCAAACAGCCAGGTCTGCAGGGGCAGATCGGAGCCCACACCCCGCAGAAGCGTCATCGGTGTGTGGGTGTGGCAGTTGAAAAGTCCCGGCATCAGCAGCTTGCCGCTCATATCCTTTTCCCGGTCAAAACTGCCTGCAGGACGCTCCCTGCCCACGTAGGAAATGGTCTGATCCTCCACCGCCAGATAGCCGGTATAGATACCCCCCGGCGTATAGAGCATTCCGTTTTTCAGCAGTATTTTCATGCCATCGCCTCCACGATCTTCTTCACATAAGCGCTGAACCTGTCTGCGATCATGTGTCCCACCTCGTTGACCTCCTCATCGGTCAGCGGCTGATCGCTCATCCCCGCCGCCACATTGGCGATCACGCTCAGTCCCAGGCAGGGCAGACCGCAGTGGGCCGCCGTCAGCGCCTCGGTCACGGTGGACATTCCCACCGCGTCACCGCCCAGCAGACGGATGGCACGGATCTCGGCAGGGGTCTCAAACTGTGGCCCCGGCATAAAGAAATACGTTCCCTCATGTACCGCCAGTCCGCTGCCTTCGGCGCATTTTTTCGCCAGTTCCCGCAGCTCGGGGGTGTACATCTTCTGCACGTCAAAAAACCGCGGGCCGAATTCCTCCACGTTTTTGCCCCGCAGAGGACTGGCCCCCATCAGCTTGATCTGATCGGCAATGATCATCACGTCGCCCGGCTTATAGTCCCAATTCACGCCGCCGGCGGCATTGGTCAGGATCACCGCCTTACAGCCCAAGCATTTGAACAGCCGGATGGGCGCGGTGAGCTGCTCAAAGTCATACCCCTCGTAGGAGTGGAAGCGTCCCGACATACACACCACGTTTTTTCCGCCCAGCTTGCCGCAGATCAGCTTGCCGGCATGGGTCGCCACGGTAGAGCGCAGAAAGTTGGGGATCTCGCCGTAGGGAATCTCCACCGGGTTTTCGATCTGCCCCGCAAGAGGTCCGCAGCCGGAGCCTAAGATCATACCCAGCTCCGGTGCAAAGTGGATCTTGCTGCGCACATATTGGGCACTTTTGTCGAAATATTCATAGCTGTATTCCATGCAGAACCCTCCTGATATTTTTGTATCTTGATTTTACCACATGACGCAAAAAGTGTCAATTTGATAGGCTTCCACAATTTTCGTTGCGAAAAGGTCTTGCAATTTCTCAATTTCATGATAGAATACTACCATACCAAATTTTTATGGAGGTGCTCTCATGGCTTATCAGATCGGTTCCGCTTGTGTTAGCTGCGGCGCTTGCGCAGATGCTTGCCCCGTCGGTGCTATTTCCCAGGGTGATGATCGTTACGTGATCGATGCCGGTGCTTGCCTGGA
>JAZUEB010000042.1:0-2649 GCA_045639965.1 Vescimonas sp.
AAAAGGAACTCCTTTTTCCTTATGTGATTTCCTCTCTCCAAACAAGAAGGCGCGCCGCCAAGGCGGAGCACTTTCTTTTTTTCTCTTTATTTTTTCATATCCTGTGGTACAATAAAGAAAACAAAACGGGGAGGGTCTCTCTATGGAATTCAACGCGCAGTTACAGGTGGCGGGACTGCTGGAATGGATGCAGCAGCAGATGCAAAATTGCCACGGCAAGACCGCCGTCATCGGGATCTCCGGCGGCAAGGACAGCTCCGTGGTGGCGGCATTGTCCGTGGCCGCCTATGGCAGGGAGGACGTCTACGGTGTGCTGATGCCCGACGGCGTTCAGCCCGACATCGACTACTCCAACGGCCTGGTGGAGGTGCTGGACATTCCCCACACCACGTTCAATATCCACGCCGCCGTGCAGGGTGTGCTGGAGGAGATGAAAAAGTGCGGCATTGAGCCCAGTCGGCAGACCGCGGTCAATCTGCCCAGCCGTATCCGCATGGCGACGCTGTACGCCATTGCCCAGAGCGTGGACGGCGGCATCGTCATCAATACGTCCAACCTCTCGGAGGACTGGGTGGGCTACTGCACCATCTACGGCGACAGCGCCGGGGCGTTTTCCCCGCTCGGTATGTACACCACCGAGGAGGTCTGCGCCATGGGGCGGGTGCTGGGTCTGCCGGAGAAATTTGTCAGCAAGCCGCCCTCTGACGGTCTCACCGGTCTGACCGACGAGGACAATTTAGGCTTTACCTACCACGCCGTCAACGAGTATATCCGCAAGGGTATCGTGGATCCGGAAGTCAAGGCCAAGATCGACCACAAGCACGACATCAGCCGGTTCAAGTTCCAGACCCTGCCGGTGTATCAGAACGGTCTGCCCATCGTCTTGGACGAGCCCACGGATTACTACAAGCCGAATAAGAAGTGAAAAAAGAGGACTGCAGAGCAGTCCTCTTTCCCTATATGTGTAGGTTGCAGGGTCACATTTCTTCGTAGGGCGGCACCCGCGTGTGCCGCCGTCATGATAACGGACGCAGCGGCGGGACACATGGGTCCCGCCCTACGCATGACAGATATATCTTAATACGCCAGCTTTTCGGCGAGATACGCCTTCAGCTCGCTGATGGGCAGGCGCACCTGCTCCATGGTGTCGCGGTCGCGGACGGTGACGCAGTTGTCGGCGGGGGTGTTCTCGTCGCCTACGGTCTCAAAGTCCACGGTCACGCAGTAGGGCGTACCGATCTCGTCCTCGCGGCGATAGCGCTTGCCAATGGAGCCGGTCTCGTCGTAGTCCACCATGAAGTCCTTGCACAGCTCGTCATAGACCTCGTGCGCCTTATCGCCCAGCTTCTTGCTGATGGGCAGCACGGCAACCTTATAAGGAGCCAGAGCCGGATGCAGGTGCAGCACCACGCGGGTGTCGTTCTTCTCAGCGTTGACCACTTCCTCATCATAGGCTTCCACCAAAAATGCCAAAACACTGCGCTCCACACCCAGAGAGGGCTCCACCACATAGGGGATATAGCGCTCGTTTGTCTCGGTGTCGAAATAGGTCAGATCCTTGCCGGACACGTTCTGATGCTGGGTCAGATCGTAGTCGGTGCGGTCTGCCACGCCCCACAGCTCGCCCCAGCCGAAGGGGAACATGAACTCGAAGTCCGTGGTGGCCTTGGAGTAGAAGCAAAGCTCCTCGGGGTCGTGGTCACGCAGACGCAGGTTCTCATCCTTCATGCCGAGACCCAGCAGCCAGTTGTGGCAGAAAGAGCGCCAGTACTGGAACCACTCCAGATCGGTGCCGGGTTTGCAGAAGAACTCCAGCTCCATCTGTTCAAATTCCCGGACGCGGAAGATGAAGTTACCCGGGGTGATCTCGTTGCGGAAGGATTTGCCGATCTGGCACACGCCGAAGGGCAGCTTGCGGCGGGTGGTGCGCTGGGTGTTGACAAAGTTGGTGAAGATACCCTGGGCGGTCTCGGGACGCAGATACACGGTGTTCTTGGCGTCCTCGGTGACACCCTGGAAGGTCTTGAACATCAGGTTGAACTGGCGGATATCGGTGAAGTTGTGCTTGCCGCAGGAGGGACAGGGGATGGCGTGCTCCTCCACAAAGTCCTTCATCTCGGCTTGGGAGAACGCGTCAATGGGCTTAGGCAGCTGGAAGCTGTTTTCACCGCACCACTCCTCGATCAGCTTGTCGGCGCGGAAGCGCTCATGGCACTCCTTGCAGTCCATCAAAGGATCGGAGAAGCCAGCCAGATGGCCGGAGGCGACCCAGGTCTGGGGATTCATCAGAATAGCGGCGTCCTGTCCCACGTTGTAGGGATTCTCCTGGACGAACTTCTTCCACCAGGCCTTTTTGATGTTGTTCTTCAGTTCCACGCCCAGAGGGCCGTAGTCCCAGGTGTTGGCGAGACCGCCGTAAATTTCAGAGCCGGCGAAGATGAAGCCGCGGTTTTTGCACAGGGCAACGATCTTGTCCATGGTCTTTTCGGTGTTTTTCATGTTGATACACTCCTTTATGATCAAATTTCGTGGTTGTTTCGTAGGGGCGACCCTTGTGGTTGCCCTATGCCTCCCCTGTGTAAGGGGAGGTGCCGAGTGAAACGAGGCGGAGGGGTTGTTATCCAAAAAAACAATCCCCCAGTCACGGCG
>JAZUEB010000043.1:0-2833 GCA_045639965.1 Vescimonas sp.
AAAAATGGGCAAGAATCGGTGGACAGTTCGTCTACTTTGCAGGTGCGGTGCATAGACTTTTCTAAAAGGAGGGACGGCAGTGACAAGAACAAAACACGCGCCTCGTCGCTTGCAGAGCACAACCCCGATGCGGGAAGAATATGCAAAGAAAGCAGGAATGCACGGAAAAAGGGAGGAACCATCCAAAGCGCGAGGAAACGGCGGTATGATCCGGCTGGTGGTCAGCGCAATGCTGCTGGTCACCGTCATTGGTGTGAAGCTGACAGCACCGGATGTGGCGGAAAGGTACCGCGGCAGAATACTGGATCTCATGGGGGAGAATACCGATTTTACTGAGGTGTTCTCCGCGGTGGGTCGTGCCATCGGGGAGGAAAAGCTCACAGAGGTTTTCAACGATGTCTATGTGGCTGTCTTTGGCGAGGATACCATAGAAAATCAGCCGGAAAACGCATCGTCAGCGGATCGGAATGCCGTGGTATATGACGCAGAGAACACGCCGAAGCAGGCAAGTATGTTCCAGCAGGTACTGGGATTTTCCTATGGGAACCCTGTTTCCGGTACGCTGAACTCCGCGTTTGGCTATCGGGATCACCCGCTCGAGCAGAACGAAAAGTTCCACTACGGGCTGGATTTTGCGGCGGAAGCAGGGGAAATCATCCGGGCCTTTGCCGACGGCAAGGTAACAGCGGTAGGGGAGAGCTCCGATTTGGGAAAATACGTGGAGATCCAGCATGAAAACGGCTTTTCCACGCTATACGCTCATTGCAGTAAGGTGACGGCCTCCTCGGGACAGATGGTCAAGCTGGGGGATCCCATTGCGGAGGTGGGAGAGACCGGTGAGGCCACCGGTCCGCATCTGCATTTTGCGCTCTGTCAGGACACGCTGTACTTAAACCCCATCTACTATGTCACGCTGTAAAGTGAAAATCGAGCCGTCAGCCTTGCTGTTGCTGGCGGGATTTGTGCTTTTGTCCTCGCCGGTCTTACTGGCGGCACTTTTGTTCGCGGCACTTTGCCATGAGTTGGGACATTGTGCGGTTTTATATTTTTTGGGCGGCCATGTAAAGGAAATACACATTACAGTATTTGGCGCGGAAATGCGGGTAGCAGGGCGGACGGGATACGGGGGAGAGTTTCTGACCACATTGGCAGGCCCTGCGGTCAATCTGCTTTTGGCTCTCCTGTTCGCCTTTTTGGGGAAATGGTACGTTCCGCTGTATCTGTTCTCCGGAACGCAGGCGGTGCTGGGCGTATTTAATCTGCTGCCGATCCGGCCATTGGACGGCGGGACGCTGCTTTGGACCGCCGTGGCGTATTTCGCGGAGCCATATACCGCAGACCGTGCTGCGGCGTTGGTGGGATTTGGCACAGCACTCTGCCTGACGGGTTTTGCCTTGCTTTTGCTGCTGCGCATGGGTGGTACCCCATTTTTTCTTTTGGCGGCCGTTGGACTGCTGTGGTATGCAGGCAGAGAAATAGGGCTTGTCAAACGGGGCCGGAAAAGGTAAAATAAGCCGTTAGAAAGAAAACAACAAAGGAGAATGACCGTGGATAAGAGACTGGAGCGTATTTTGCCCCGTGTGCAGAAGCCGGCACGGTACGTGGGCGGAGAATATAACGCTGTCATCAAGGAGAGAAAGGACGTAGACACCCGTATCGCTTTCTGTTTCCCCGATACCTACGAGATCGGTATGTCCAATTTGGGCATGCGGATTCTGTACGGCGTGATGAACGGGATGGACGGCGTGTGGTGCGAGCGGGTGTTTGCTCCATGGGGGGACATGGAAGAGGAGATGCGCAGGGCGGATATGCCGCTGTTTGCATTGGAGTCCGGCGACCCCATCACCGATTTTGACATTGTGGCGTTCTCCGTAGGCTATGAGATGGCATTTCCCGGGATCCTAAATATGCTGGACTTGGCGAAAATTCCCCTGCACAGCGCAGAGCGTACCGGTCTGACGCCGCTGGTGATCGCCGGCGGCACCGCCATGTATAACGCGGAGCCCCTGGCGGATTTTATCGACATCGTGTCTCTGGGCGAGGGGGAGGATGTTACACCGGAGCTGATCGAGTTGCATCGCAGGGCACGCTGTGAAAACTGGGACAAGCATCGCTTTCTGGTGGCGGCTGCCAAGTTGGACGGCATCTACGTGCCCAGTCTGTACGAGGTGAATTACAATCCGGACGGGACGGTCAAGGAGATCATCCCCCATGATGGGGCGCCCAAAGTGGTGACAAAGCGCATCGTACATGATATGGACAACTCCTATTTCCCCACAAAAACCATCGTACCGTCTACGGAAATCGTGCAGGATCGCGTGATGCTGGAGTTGTTCCGCGGCTGTATTCGGGGCTGCCGTTTCTGTCAGGCGGGATATGTCTATCGCCCTGTACGCAACCGGAGCCGTGATCTGTGCGCTCGGTACTGCCTGGACAGCTGCAACGACTCCGGCTATCAGGAGGTGACGCTGTCCAGTTTGTCCACCAGCGATTATCCGCCTTTGACGGAGCTGTGCGACGAGCTGGAGGGGTTCTGCGCGGATCGGCACGTGAATCTGTCCCTGCCCAGTCTGCGGGCGGATAACTTCTCCATGGAACTGATGCAGCGTTTGGCCAAGGGACGCAAAAACGGCCTGACCTTTGCGCCGGAGGCCGGTACGCAGCGGCTGCGGGACGTCATCAACAAGAACGTGACGCAGGAGGATCTGCTGACATCCTGCAAGACCGCCTTTGCCGGCGGATACAGCGCGGTAAAGCTGTACTTCATGCTGGGCCTGCCCACCGAGACCGATGAGGACGTGCTGGGGATTGCCGATGTGGCGGCGCGGGTCAT
>JAZUEB010000044.1:0-2557 GCA_045639965.1 Vescimonas sp.
GACGCAGCAGAAGTGGCACAAAAATAAGCTGTACCAAGGTAATATCTTCCTTGAACGCAACAACGATACAATTAACGTGGATGATGATTTGGAGGTAAGCATGACCAGTGTTGTTAAATGCAAGAATGGCAGTTTCATCGGGGCTGAATCGGAAAACCTGATCACCT
Source organism: Vescimonas sp. (assembly GCA_045639965.1). GTDB lineage: Bacteria > Bacillota > Clostridia > Oscillospirales > Oscillospiraceae > Vescimonas. Next base: position 168 of record JAZUEB010000044.1, read on the forward strand.
GGAGAGGTATTCCCTATGCGATGCAGCCTGTCGGAAATCTCCGTTGGAAAAAAGCACTTCCTGCAGCGGATAATGATGCTTTCTACGAAGCCATCAAACCGGGGCATATTCCCCTTGGACCGGCAAATGATTCAGAGGGTAGGGCGGAATTCGGTGAAGATTGTCTTGTTCTGAATATATATTGCAATAAAACTTGCGAAAACGTGAAAAAGCCGGTCATGGTCTGGATCCACGGCGGCGGGTTTGTGACGGAGTCACAGGCGCAGCCTCTCTATGATATGTCAAATCTTGCCAGTCTCTATCCCGATGTATTGTTTGTCAGTATTGATTATCGGCTCGGCTTTATGGGCTTTATGAACTTTGAAAAGGTTCCGGGCGGTGAGAACTATAAGGAAGCAGGAAACTTAGGACTGCTGGATCAGCTGGAGGCACTTCGCTGGATTCAGAAGAATATTGCAGGCTTCGGCGGTGACCCCGATAACGTGACGATCTTCGGTGAATCCGCAGGCTCTGCAAGCTGCACCTTCCTGCCTCTGATTGAGGGCAGCGAAGGACTTTTCAAGAGAATCATCGCGCAGAGCGCGAATGTCGCCTACTGTGACACGATGGAGCACGGTATGCATGTTACGGAGAACTTTCTCAATGCTGCCAAATGTAAAACAATGGACGATCTGCTGAAACTGACAACGGAGGAACTTCTGGAAGCCATCCTGAAAGCTGTTGTTACCGATTCAAAAAATATGCTGGGCGCTGCAAACTTCCCGCTTCTGGACGGTGTGATCTTGCCTGAGGACCGCTCGGAAATGTACGACATGTGGGGTGACGAAAAGCGAGCAAAAATCGACATGCTGATTGGCTCCAACCGTGACGAGGTAAAATATTTCATGGCATTAGAAGGTGGTCCGGAGCCGTTTTTAGAGACTCTTCGATGGATTGCAAGAAAAGACAGAACCTTCCTGAATGATGAAGAGAAGGTCATGTACGATAAGTTCATGAATACGCTCGCTCAAGAAGATGAAATGGAGAGACTCCAGCAGTACGGCGCTGACCTCAACTTCCGCGTCGGCAATACAAACATGGCGATCAGGCATTCCGCGGCAGGCGGAAATACATATATGTATTATGTTGAAAAGCCGGGGCTGGATGAACTGGTGGGCGTTCAGCACGGTGCTGAGCTTCCGTATCTGTTTGATAATCCCTTTAATCATCTTGGTGAAATCTTCTATCCGCAGGAGTGCGAATTCCGGCACGAGATCAAAGAGATGTGGGTCAACTTTGCAAGAACCGGAAACCCGTCCTCTGATAAGCATGAGTGGACGAAGTTCTCCGGTGATGACCGCCAGACCATGGTGTTTTCCGATACCATCGGGATGCAGAAAGATATACTCGGCAGAAGAGAGGATCTCATGATGTCATGGGCGAAGCGCCTCGGCAACGGAGCATCCAAGCGCGTTTGCTGAAGAAACAGTTCTGAAGCAGAACGGAGAAAGGCAAAAATGAAAGCAGATTTTATCGTAAAAAACGCAAAGATTTTTACTTCTGATGTGAAGCAACTTCATGCGGCAGCATTTGCAGTGAAGGACGGAACATTCGTTTATGTCGGAGACGAGGCGGGCTTGAAGGATTATGAGGGCAAAGTGCGCGATCTTGGCGGTGCATTCGTTATTCCCAGCCTCATCGACTCCCATGTTCACGTCACGATGGGTGTTGCAAACGATTATAAGGACTTCGGGCCGCGTATCGAATGTACGAATAAAAAAGAGTGTCTTGCTAATATTGCCGAGTACGTGCGGGAAAATCCGGGCGCGGAGCGCTATCATTTCATGCTGGATCTGGCAAAACTGGGTGGCGACATTTTGACGAAGGAAGATCTGGATGCCGTTTGTATGGGCAGTGACATAGTTATCCATGAAGGGGAAGGTCACAGCGTCTGGGTGAACTCCAGCGTCCTGAATCAGTTGGGCGTTACGGATGAAACACCTGATATTTCTCCCAATCTGAGCACCTATGAACGCGACGCAGAGGGTCATGTGACCGGGAATATGTTTGAAGGCGCAGAGATGTCCACAATGATGTATCATACAAAATACATCACCGATGAGCAGATCGGGCAGGCGCTCCGGCGCTGGCTCGACTTCTGTCAGAAAAAAGGCGTGACCGCCGTCTTTGACGCCGGTATTCCCGGAAGCGTCGCCTTCCATGAGCGTTGTTATGCCTATTTGTGCGAAATGGATCGGCGGAGCGAGCTGCCCATCTATATTGACGGCTGCTATCCCATCATCGATCCGCGCGACGCCAAGGATGCTGTGGAAACCGTCAGGCGTTATAACCGCGAGTTCAATACGGAGCATCTCAAGGTGCATACGCTGAAAATCATGATGGACGGTACC
>JAZUEB010000045.1:0-20921 GCA_045639965.1 Vescimonas sp.
AGAAGCTGCAATTCTCCGTGGAGCATTCCCACGATACGTCACGGTGCTGGTGGATGCGTTATTCCTTATCATCGTGACGCTGTTGCAGTTGCAGATGGAGGACACGCCGGTAAAGCCGCTGTCTCCCGCCGTTCGGCAGGAGTTGTCCCGGTTGGATGAGCTGCAAAAGGAATATCTGTTTTTGAGCAAGTGTGAGATTCATACCGTAGGTGATCTATCTGAAAGCATGGTATCCATATCACGGCAGATTGAGGAAAAGGAAGGTCAAAGGCAGAAATGCCGTAATCAGCTGCGGCGGGTCAATGATCCGGAACGGGAAAAGGAACTGAAGGAACAAACTAAAGCGATTTCCGCAGAACTGAAACCCCTGCGGGAAGATTTGCAGACGGCAAAACGTATTGAGGAAACGTATCCGAAACTTCAAAAACTATTGGAGACGGAGCACTCCATGGAAACGAATGCAAGGGTACAGGAAAGGAGCATGGAAAGATGAAAAATGCACAGGGCCGTGCGGCAATGTTGTTATTGTCGCAATTACGGCCTTTTGAGGGGCATCCCTATAAAGTGTTGGACAACGAGGAAATGGAAGCACTTACGGAAAGCATCCGGACAAACGGTATCCTTGCGCCGCTGATCGTCCGTCCGTTGGAAGATACCGAAAACGAATATGAAATCGTCAGCGGACACCGCCGTTTTCATGCCGCGCAAAAAATGGGAATCACGAAGATCCCTGTTCGTATTTATGACATGGACAGGGATACCGCGGCCATTATGCTGGTGGGCAGCAACCTGCACCGGGAGCATATTCTTCCCAGTGAAAAGGCATTTGCCTACAAGCTCAAAATGGAAGCGCTGGCACATCAGGGAAAACGGACAGATTTAACTTCGTGCCAAGTTGGCACGAAGTTGCGGACAGATGAATCTATGGCGGAGGACTGTGAGGATAGTGCCCGGCAGATACAGCGCTATATCCGCCTGACCTGCCTTATTCCCGAATTGCTGGGTTATATGGATGCAGGCAAGATGGCGCTGTCCGTGGGCGTGGAACTATCCTATTTGAGTGAGCCATGCCAGCGGGATTTACTGGAGTTATGTCAAGTCAACGACTGTACGCCGTCCTATTCTCAGGCGTTCCGGTTGAAAAATCTCTATCGGGACGGGCGGTTGACGCAAGGTATCCTAACGCAGATCATGAATGAGGAAAAGGCCAACCAGCGGGAGAAGATCAGTTTCCCCATGGAAGATTTACGCAGATACTTCCCCGCCGGCTATACCCCACAGGAGATGCAGCGCACGATTCTACAACTGTTGGAAAACGAACGCCAGCGCCGACAGCGATACCGAGATGATGGAATGGAGCGATGAAAATGGTAGAAAAAGCCTTGCGGCATGACCGCAGATATTGGATGATTGACGGTCACATGGTGACGGCATCGTTTTCGGAAGCGCCAAACTCAGACCTATTTCCGTTAATTCGGGATATTCTCCTGGGAGAGGATGGCTCACACATTTGCGAAAACACTTCAGATTATGCCAAAATGAGAGGCGATGTACCTTGACAATGGAAAATACCCCGATGAATTTGCTCCACTGCGACAATGAGGAAGGAGTAAATTCAACTATGAACAATAACGCAAAAAAACGTGTCTGCTGCCTGTATCGTGTTTCAACAGATAAACAGGTAGATTACAACAATAACCATGAGGCGGATATTCCCATGCAGCGCAAGGCGTGTCACCGTTTTGCAGAGCAGATGAAGTGGACGATTGTGCATGAGGAACAAGAAGAGGGCGTATCCGGCCACAAAGTGCGCGCCGCTGCCAGAGACAAACTACAAACTATCAAGGATATGGCAAAGCGCGGCGAGTTCGATATTCTGTTGGTATTCATGTTTGACCGCATCGGGCGCATTGCAGATGAAACGCCGTTTGTCGTTGAATGGTTTGTCCGAAACGGTATTTCCGTATGGAGTACACAGGAGGGTGAACAGCGATTCGACAATCACACCGATAAGCTTTTGAATTATATTCGCTTTTGGCAGGCAGATGGTGAGAGTGAAAAAACTTCTATCCGAACTCGTACCAGCCTTGGGCAGATAGTAGAGGAAGGGCACTACAAAGGCGGTTCTCCGGCTTATGGCTATGAACTGTGCAAGAGCGGACGAACCAATAAGCGTAAACATGAATTATACGATTTAAGGATCAACGAAGACGAAGCAAACGTAGTGCGACTTATTTACGATATGTATACCTGCCAAGGTTACGGTGTACAGAAGATTGCCAACCATCTCAGTGAGCAAGGATATTTAAGCCGGAGCGGTGGCAGATGGTCGCACAATTCCATTCGGAATATTCTGCACAACCCCACCTATATCGGCGTACTGCGCAGCGGAGAAAGCCGTTCTCCTTTGCTTCCTGAATTACAAGTCATTACCGAGGAACAATTTGCACGCGCTCAGGAGATTTTTCGGCAGCGTAAAGAACAGAAAAGCAATCAGCCGCGTGTTCCCATCAACATGAAGGGCAGCGCCCTGCTGAACGGTAATATCTTTTGCGGGCATTGTGGTGCACGACTGAACCTTACAACCAGAAAGCGAATGAGGCATCATGCCGATGGCACCATAGTGACTTCCCGCCGCATCAGTTATGTCTGTTACGGAAAGAGCCGAAAGCTTACCGAGTGCGATGGACAGACAACCTATGTCCAAAGTACTCTCGACCACATGATTGATACAGTAGTAAAAGACATCTTTCACCGAATGAAAGGCGTTCCAAAAAGTGAGGTAATTTCGACTCAATATGCTCGGGAGATTGCAAGGCAGAAAGCGCATTTGGCGAGAGTTGGTGCTGATTGTGCGAAAACTCAGGAAAAATTGTTGCTTTTGAAAGCGGAAGTCGTTAAGGCTCTCCAAGGAGACAGTGCATTTTCACCTAAAATGCTTGCTGATTTGATAGAGGAAGCTGAAGCAAAAGCCATCGAACAGAAAGAAATCTATGATACGGCAGAGAGGGCAGTACAAGATACCGAATCCCTGCAAAAACGACTCTGTGAGCAATACAGAGAAATAATTTCCTGGGCGGAGTTATATGAAAACGCTGATCTGCCAACTAAGAAAATGATTGTCAATTCACTTATCCATCGAGTGGATGTATTCCAAGGGTATCGTTTGGAGATAGAATTCAATTTTAACCTTCGGCAGTTTTTCTGTGGTTTGGATATAGAGTTGCCGTGCCAGGTGTCCGCATAAATGAAAAGACAGGGAAGCTGCTTAAAGCAACTTCCCTGTCCGTGGTGGACCTAAAGGGATTCGAACCCTCGACCTCTCGGATGCGAACCGAACGCTCTCCCAGCTGAGCTATAGGCCCTCATTTACCAGCCCCAATGGGGGCGATTTTTATATTTACGATTGGGCTATGTAACATCGCCGGTCACGCTCCCAGCTGAGCTACAAGCCCAAACGACTTTCTCATTATACACGACTTTCCGAAAAAAGCAAGAGGTATTCTTCGCCGGCTTGCTTTTCCCTCAAAAATACGCTAAACTGATCGGGTAAACAAGAAGGGGGGAGGCCTATGAAAAACTACAAGCTGGTCGTCGCCTATGACGGCACCCGCTTTTTCGGCTGGGAGCATCAGCCGGACAAAGACACCATACAGGGCAAGTTGGAGACCGTTTTGTCTGCGCTCTGCGGCGCACCGACGGAGGTCATCGGCGCAGGACGCACCGATGCCGGCGTTCACGCCCGGGCCATGGTAGCCAACGTGCAACTGGAGACCGACCTCTCCGATACGGAGATCCGGGACTACTGCAACCGCTATCTGCCCGACACCATCGCCGTGCGGGAGGTAAGGGCCTGCTCCCCTCAGTTCCATGCCCGCTATAAGGCCACCGGAAAAACCTACCGCTACACCTGCTTTGACGGGGCGGTGAAGCCGGTGTTCGACCGCCGCTATGTGACGCTTCTCGACCACGTCGTGGATGAAACCGCCATGCAGGCGGCGGCGCAATATCTCGTCGGCGAACACGACTTCCGCGCCTTTTGCGGCAACCCGAAGATGCGGAAATCCACCGTCCGCACGGTGGACAGCATCACCATTGAGCGGCGGCGGGATCGGGTGACCTTCACCTTCCACGGCAACGGCTTTTTGCAGAACATGGTGCGGATTATGGTGGGGACCCTGCTGGAGGTGGGCCGTGGTTTTTGGAAACCGGAACAGGTACGCCATATTCTGGACTCCCGCGACCGCAAACAAGCCGGTCCCACCGCTCCGCCGGAGGGACTTTGCCTGATGAAAGTGGACTACGATTAAAAAGGAGAGTCAGCAGACTCTCCTTTTTTCGATTTTGTATAAATTATCAAAATGCTGTTGCAAAATGCAAAAAATGTGATACCATAATGCATTATAGAGCAGAAAATACAACGAAAGGAGCTTGGCGGAGATGCCGAACGCGAGCGCAATGATAGCAAGCAAGCAAGCAAGCAAGCAAGCAAGCAAGCAAGCAAGCAAGCAAGCAAGCAAGCAAGCAAGCAAGCAAGCAAGCAAGCAAGCGTAGCTGAGCTGCGCTCTTTTGTCAAGCCTTTTTCTGTAAAACTTCATCATTTGATAGAAAACCGTGTTTCTGACGGGCGTATTCCGCCTGTCTGGAGCACGGTTTTTTATATATTATTTTCGCTTTGGCGGCGACGGCGGTCGTTGGCGGGGCAAAACGCGTCTGTTTATGGATTTCGGTTTATCAGCTGAAAATCGAAAAACAGCCCCACGGCGAAAGGAAAGGAGAAACACGAATATGAAAATGCAGAATGCAAGCATGGAGTTTGTCACATTCGATGCACAGGATGTGATCGCGACCAGCGGCCCGTTGACGGCAATGTTTACAGTCAATGAGGACATAATTGGTGGTCCTTTTATTCCTTGGCCTTCTTATGACAACGGAAAGTGGACGTTTTCTACGAAGGGTGGTTCGCAAACTTTGCTCGTGAACGGTGCAGCTCCCGCTGACGGTACCACGTGGATATTGACGGAGAAAGTAAGCGGGTATACAGGCGAAATTATCACTGACGCTTACGATACTAGAACTCTTAGTATAACCGGCGCAACCCAAGCGGCAGCAGGCGCCACCGCCGATGAAACACTTTATTCCCTTAACAAAATAGTGGAGTGGCTTTTTAATAACGGCGCAAAACAATAATCACCATCAGCACACCGCTCTCCCCGCGGGACGGTGTAAAAGAACAGCGGCACGGTTTCCTTTCGCAAACCGTGCCGTTTTCTTATGTCCGAAAATCCCCAAGTGAGTGCCGCCCTTGCAGACTCTCCTTTTTTTCTTACATATTGTGAATATCCTTGAGCAGCTGGTCCAGACTTGCGGTGTCCAGCGGCACTTTCTCGTTCTTTTCTGTCTGCTTCGCTGCAATGGGCTCCTCTGTCCTTGTCTGGCCCGGGCCCATAGGCTGCAGCTTGATCGGCTCGACCGTCGGCTTTTCCTGTGACCTCTGCGGAAGGATGGTCGGCAGCGGCGAGATTTCGTCATCGTAGATGTCTTCTTCGTACTCCTCCTCCCATGTTCTCCTGCGGCGCAGCCGGCCGATCAGGAAGCCCAACAGGAACAGCAGGATCACCACTACGGCAGCGGCAATACCCGCCGTCAGCGCGGTAGGCACCTCGCCGATCAGGGGCAGCGTCAGCGTCATGGGGATGGCGAATACGGGGAGAGGCTCCTCAGGCGGTACGATGTCCTTCTCGTTGGTGTACTCGATCAGCGGGATGCCGCCGGTATAGGCGGGCATCCGGTAGACGTGGACGGTATAGGTCTGGGTGGTCTTGCCGTCCTCGGCGGTGCAGACGATAGCAACATCGGTGGTACCGTCCCGCATCAGGCTCACTTCGCTCTCGGTAACGTTCATCGCCTTTTCGTCGTGGGCAACGCCGGTGAGCTTGACCGACGCGGTCTCATGGGAGACGTAGCCGATATACTCGGTCACGTTGGGGTTGAACGCAGGGGAGAGGGTCACACCCTCCATGGTCAGCGCGGACAACGTGGCGTCGGTACTGGCCTTATAGTTGGGGTCCTGCGCCCGGGTGACCACGATGGTATAGGTCTTTGTGGCGCCGGCGGAGGCTTTGACCGTCAGCGTGACGGTATTTTCACCCACCACAAAATTGCCGTTGCCGCTGATGTTCACGGTCTGGCCCTGGTCGGCGCGGAAGTAATCCAGGTTCAGCTTCTCCACCTCGTAGGGTACGGTGCAGGTGTAGTAGGTGGTGTTCTTGCTGAACGCGGGGGAGAGGGTGGCATTGGTAACGGTGATGCCCTTCAGGTCGCAGTTGTTGCTGGGAGGCGCAGCTACCTTGCCGCTCCAGGAGGCAGTACCCAGGAAGATGTCGTCCTCCCCATCGGAAACGGTAATGTTGTCAAAGCTGGCGGACAGGCCGGACTCCGCTTGTGCATCCGGTGCCACCTTCAATGTAACGGTCAGTACCGCACCGCTGCTGGAGCTGGTACCGTAGGCGCTGAAGTTGTTGCCGTTGACCTCCATGCTCCAGCCGCCGGCCGAGCAGCTGTAATTGGTAAAGGTCAGACCGCTGCCGCAGTTCAGCGTACCGCTCAAGCCGTAGATACTGCTGCCGCTGACAGACAGAGTCAGCGTCACACTATTGCCGGGCTGCACGCTGCTGCTGCCGCTGAGAGAGGCAGATGCCGCCAACGCACTTTGGGAAAGCGCCAGAAGCAAAACACTCACCAGCAGCACTGTCACAAGGGTATGTAAGAATTGTTTCTTCATGATATTCTCCTATCAGCTCAGGCTGCGTTTGCCCACAGTGACCTGTGCCGCCTGCACCACATCGGTGATGGTAACTTTGCCGTCACCGTTAATGTCTCCTGCCTTGGCATAGGCACCGCTCAGGGAGCTCTTTCCCACCACATGGGATTGCAGCTTTACCACGTCCGTGATGGACAGCTTTCCGTCGCCGTTGACATCACCGGTGACCACCACGGTCACGCTGGTGTTGCCGGTCACGGCAGTCATGCCGGTTGCCAGATCACCGCCGGTGACCTTGCTGCTGCCGTTATACACGGTGTAACCCTTTCCCGTCAGAGAAGAAACCGCCGTGCCGGGCACAAAGCCCGTCTGATAGCCGCCGTCCACTGGTTGCGTGGTCGTGCCGCCCGCGGGGATCTCCGCCCTGGTAAAGACGGGGGAATAGGTGAGCTCCGTCTCGCCCATATAGGTACCGCCGGCTACGAACTTGCCGCCCGCGGCATCCTCCCAATGGGCAAAGCTGTACGTGTACTTGCTGTCCGCCGCCTTGACGGGGTTGGCAGGCGCGGTGATCAGCTCGCCCTTTGCCAGCTTCAGCGTCTTGACGGCCTTGCCGTCAGCACCCAGGAAGGTGACCGTATAGAGATCGCCGTACTTGGCGGTCAGTGTATGGTTCTTCGCCGCAACGGGCGTGGTGGGTGCGGCTTCGGTCCCGCCTTCGAGGAACCAACCCTTGAACTCATACCCGTCCTTTACCGCCGCAGGCAGCTCACCGTACACATCGCCCAGTTTATAGGTCAAAGTGGTCTTGGCGCAGGTACCGCCGGCGCCATCCAGGGTAACGGTGTAGGTTTCATCGTCCACCACCGTGCCGTCGTTTTTGGAAACGGTAAAGCTGCTCTTCGCCAGCTCCATCGGCTTCCCGTCCACCGTGGCAGTGATCGTCAGCGTATAATCCCCGGCGGTGAGCTGGCTGAAAGTACACTTGCTGTCCAGCGTCCACAGGTCGTACCAGTTGGCGCTGATCGCGCCGCTGGAGGCGGCAAATGCTGCCGCACCGGAGCTTGTCTTGACCGCGACGGTCACGCCCGTCATAGGCTTGGCGCAGGTCAGGACGCCACGCACGGGGTAGGAGGAGTTGCCTGCCACCATTTTGTTGGTGCGTCCCTCCTCACAACCGGGATAGAACAGTCCTGCGGTGCTGACAGTTGCCTGTGCGCTGATCTGCCAGACTGCTGCGCTCTCCGCATCGGCCACCGTCACAACGGCACCGCTCTCGTCCAGAGCAAGGTACTTCTCTGTACCGCGATTTTGCAGCAGATAGCCACCCGCTTCCGGCACGGTGATCTTCCACATCTGGCTGTTATTTGCCGCAGCAGCAGCCATACTGACGGTGCCATCTTTATCTGTCAGACGTTTGTCGCCCACACACAGCGTCACATAGCCGCCGGCATAGTTGGTCAGCTTGAAGTTGTCCATATCTGCCGCCACCAGCGCTGCACCCGCAAGGCCGCGGGTCTGGTCGGCATGCTTGAGGATCTGATAGGTGCCGCCGGGCATGGCATAGCTGCTCTTTTGATACAGCATCACCGTGGCATCGGCAGGTTCATTGACGTGCAGGCGGCGGTAAACGCTGATCTGCACGTCGCCGGAGCAGCCGGAAAAGTATGCCATGCTCTGGCCGCCCACACCGTACTTATAGGCGACGCTGTCGGTCATGACGTTCTTGCTGTCGGGCACCTTGTCCAGCTTGCTGCACTCGGCATAGATGGCGGCGATCAGCTCTTCCTCGCTCTGATTTTTGAAGCCGCCCAGGCTGTTGATGGCGCGTACGATGACACCGGTGGCGCCGGACATACCGTCGCTGGAGTCGGCACCGCTGAGCTTGCCGGCGCCGTGGTGGACGCTGCGGCTCCAGAACACGTTTTGCAGAGCGATGCTGTAATTGTTCATGTCAAATGCGGGATACTGTGCCTTGACGTTCTTCAGCAGGGTGTCATAGGAGGTGGTCTCCCAGTATTCCTTCTGGGCCGCATAGAACTGAGAATGGTACTGCGCCGCCACGTTTTCCCACTTGGCGTCGAAGTTGCTGCCGTAGCCGGGGTAATACTGACCGTAGCGATTATACTCATAGGCATTGACCAGAATGTCGCCCATGGTCTTATAAACATCGCCCTCGGGAAATGCCGCCAGCCATTTGGCAAACGCATAGGGCGTTCCCGCTTTACTGGCAAACATATAGATGCCGTAGGACGTACCGCCGGCATCGCCCGCCACCGTGGAGATATAGCCGGGTCTGGCATTCTCCTGGCCTACGGAGCCGGTCTCATAGTACTGGCTCAGGTCTCCCAGCCCGGTGTCGGTCCAGTTCAGACTGGCAGCCGTGACCAGCGTCAGGGTCAGTGCCGACACCAGCAGCACGGTAACCCCTCTTCTTATCCGTTTCATGGTGATAATTTCCTCCCCTTGCGGAGTCTGTCTTCGCTTTGGTGATATCCCGCCGTTTGATTTACATAATTATCCGTATGCAGTATAACATTCCAAATGTCACTTGTCCAGCAAAAACGGCAAAAAGCACAAAAAATTGTCGAAATTATTTGTCATATCCCCCACATTTTGTTCCTGCTGCAAAATTTCACCGCCTTGGGGCGTGGTTTACGCCTGCTTTATGTACAAATAGAGAAAGGGGCAGCTTTCGCTGTCCCTTTCTCTATTTCGTGCCCTCTGCGTAGTGGTTATCCACCAGTGCGTCAAACGCCACCCAGTCCGATCTCTCCAACACATCGGCCTCGGTCATGATGGTCTCCAATCTCTCCAGCGCACTTTCCTCCATGGTCAGCCCCGTGTTCCACGCATCAATGGCGCGGTGACGGGCGGTGACCTTCTCCAGCACATTCGGGTCCGTGTCGGGAAACTGGGGCAGCATGGCCTCGGCGACCTCGCGGTCGGTGTGGGTGGCGATATAGTCCATCGCCCTGTGCAGCGCCCGACAGAACGCCTCGATGATCTCCTGGTGGCTGTCGAGATAGCTCTGGGATGCGAAGTACGCCGTATAGGGCACCTCTCCGCTCTCCGTACCGACGGAGCAGAGAATGTGTCCCTGACCCGCCAGCTCCACCTCGGTAGCGGTGGGCTCAAAGAGCGCCACATAGTCGCCCTGACCACCGGTGAAAGCGCCCGCCATCATGTTGAACTGCACAGAGGTATCCACCACCGCGTCCACGTTGGGCATTACGCCGTTTTTCTTCATCACATACTCCAGCGTCATCTCCGGCATACCGCCGGCACGGCCGCCGATGATGGTCTTGCCTCTGAGGTTTTCCCACTTGAAATCCTCATCGGTGCGCCCCACCAGGAACGAACCGTCCCGTTTTGTCAGCTGGGCAAAGACCCGGGGATAATCCTCCTTGCCCTGGGCATAGATATAGACGCAGCTCTCGGGACCCGCCAGACCGATATCGCTCTGCCCCGTGACCACCGCCGTCATCACCTTATCCGCACCGCCGCCGTTGGTCAGCTCGATGTCCAGACCTTCGTCGGCAAAGTATCCCAGCTCCATGGCCAGATACTGTGGTGCATAGAACACGGAGTGAGTCACCTCGTTGAGCCGCACCTTGGTCATCGTATGTCCCGCATCGGTACTGCCGCAGCCACACAAAAGTGCCGCCAGCACTGCGCCGATGCAGAGAATTGCTGTCATTCGTTTCATTTTGTTACCCCCCATAAACGTTTCAGTCCATTTTCCGCCAGCAACACCAGGCGGTACATCACCACCGCGGCAACGGCCAGCAGCAGTACGCTGGTCATTACCAGGTCCATGTTGAATACCTGGGAGCCGTAGACGATGAGGTAACCCAATCCCGCCCGGGAGACCAGGAACTCGCCCATGATGACGCCTACCCACGACAATCCCACGTTCACCTTCAGCGTGTTGAGCAGATTGCCGAAGTTGGCGGGAAAGACCAGCATCCACAGCATCTGGTGCCGCGTTGCTCCCAAAGCCTGCATCAGCCGGAGCTTTTCCCTGTCCGTGTCGCGGAATCCCTCATACATATTGAGAATGGTGACGATGAGAGAGATGGCCAGCGTCATGACGATGATGGCGCCCTCCCCGGCGCCCATCCAGACGATGAAGATAGGCCCCAGCGCCGTTTTCGGCAGGGCGTTGAGTACCACCAGATACGGGTCCAGTACCCGGCTGAAGGTGGGCCACCACCACATTGCCACCGCTATTGCCGTTCCCAGAACGGTACCGGCAGTGAAGCCCACCACCGTCTCGAGGCAGCTCACCGCCACGTGGTGCAGCAGCGTACCGTCGCGGCACAGTCCCAGAAGCGTTGCCCAGATCCGGCTGGGACTGCTGATAAGAAAGCCGTCGCTCCAACCCACACGGCAGCTCAGCTCCCACAGAGCAAACAGTCCCAACAGCACGGAAGCCTGCCAAATGCGTACCTGCCGCTTTTTGCGGAGCAGTCCGTCCAGATACGTCTGCCGCGCGTTTTTCTTTTCAGGCATGGATATCCAACTCCCTCCAGATCTTGTCAAAATAGGCGGAAAAGGCGGCGTTTTCCCGCCGTGCAAGGGGAGAGAGTCCCCGCAGCTGCCCGATATCCACCACCGCCTTCACCACCGCCGGACGTCGGGACAGTACGATGACACGGTCAGACATACTGACCGCTTCGGAGATGTCGTGGGTCACCAAAAGCGCCGTTTTTTCCTGCTCCCGCAGAATCGTCCAGATGTGATCCGCCACCTGCAATCGGGTCTGATAGTCCAGCGCGGAAAACGGCTCATCCAACAGCAGCAGACGGGGATCGGTGGCAAGGGTCCGGATCAGCGCACAGCGCTGACGCATACCGCCGGAGAGCTGGGAGGGTCTCTTGTCGGCAAAGGCGGCAAGCCCGTACCGTTCCAACAGACCTTCCACGCGGGCGATGTGGGTCGGATCCCCGTCCCCGTGGATCCACAGTCCCAGCAGCACATTGCGGCGAATGGTCTCCCACTCGAACAGCTGATCCTGCTGGGGCATCAGACCGATATGGGGCGAGGTGCCGGATACCGGCGCCCCGCAGACTTCCGCCGTTCCGTCCGTCAAATTTTCCAGTCCTGCGATCACACCCAAAAGCGTGGATTTGCCGCAGCCTGACGGCCCCACCAGGCTGACGAATTCTCCTTCTTCCAGGTCAAAGGACACATCCCTGACTGCTTCGACCTCCGACTCGGGTGCCTGATACACCACTGCGGCATGGCGAAGCGAAACCATCTTGCCCATGTTGACCTCCTTATCCTTGTCATTGGGGAGAGAAACTCTCCTGCGTTATTCTATGTGCACAAGGGCAAACGGTGCGTTGACAGGGACAGTCGGAGTTATTATAATAGGATGGAAAAAGGAGGCGGGATCCATGAACATCTATTTCTGCGGCTCCATTCGCGGCGGGCGGCAGGATGCCGCGCTGTACCACGACATGATCGCCTTTCTGAAGCAGTACGGCACCGTCCTGACCGAACATGTGGGCGACCTTAAGCTGACCGAGCAGGGCAACGACGGCACCGCCCGGGGCATCTGGCAGCGGGACACCGCCTGGCTCAAGGAGTCCGATATCGTCATTGCCGAGTGCTCTACCCCCTCTCTGGGCGTGGGCTATGAACTGGCTTATGCCGAGGCCATCGGCAAACCCGTCCACATTTTTTACGGAAAGGATGACGGGCGGCTGTCCGCCATGCTGGCAGGCGATCCTCATTTCGGTATTTACCTCTATCAGACCCGGGACGAGCTGTTTTCCCTGCTGAAAACCGTCATGGAGGAGGCATAAGTCATGAAGCCGGAGCTGTTTCCCGCCTATGAGCGAAAGGAAGAATTGCGTCCTTTATATAAGGAGTACGCCGAAATGCTGGTGGCTTGCTATCCGGAATTTGCCCCATCCCTGACTCAGCAGAGCTATGACGAGGAGCTGGACCACCTGTACGACAAGTACGGCTTTCCCACCGGCGCCATTTACGTCCTGCACGTAGACGGCAAGGTGGCGGGCTGCATCGGCCTCAAGCCTATCGACGGCACCTGCTGCGAGCTGAAGCGGCTCTATGTTCGCCCCGCATTCCGGGGACATGATCTGGGTCGCCTGCTGGTGCAGCAGGTCATTGACGATGCCCGGGACATCGGCTACAAGTACCTGCGGCTGGACACTCTGCCGCCGCTGAAAACCGCCATCGCCCTGTACCGCGAGATGGGATTCTACGACATTGACTGCTACTATGACTGCCTGGTTCCCGGGACGATCTTTTTGGAATACACCCTGTAAAGGAGAAATCTATGGAGAAAATTGCTTTAGTCACCGGCTCCAGCCGCGGCATCGGACGGGCCATCGCCCGGGTGCTTGCCGCTGCGGGGTATGCCGTGTGCGTCAATTACCGCGTCCGCAGGGACTGTGCCGAATCCCTGGTTGCCGAGCTGACCGCTCAGGGCCACCGCGCCATTGCCGTGCAGGCGGATGTGGCGGACCGAGAGCAGGTCAACGCCATGGTCAAGACCGTGGAGGACACCTTCGGCCCTGTTTCGCTTCTCGTGAATAATGCCGGCGTAGCGGGCCAGTGCCTGTTCCAGGAGGTCACGGACGAGATGTGGAATCGCTATTTCGGGGTGAACGTCAACGGCAGCTTCCACACCATACAGGCGGTACTGCCCCACATGCTCCATGAGCATGAGGGCTGTATTGTCAACATCTCCTCCATGTGGGGTCTGCGGGGCGCAAGCTGCGAGGTGACGTACAGCGCCACCAAGGCGGCGCTCATCGGTCTGACCCGCTCTCTCGCCATGGAGCTGGCGCCCACCCATATCCGGGTGAACTGCGTCGCTCCCGGCGTCATCAAGACCGATATGCTGGATGCCCTACCGCCCGATGTGCTGCCCCAGCTTGCCGAGGAAACCCCCCTGCGCCGTCTGGGTGTGCCGGAGGACATCGCCGCGGCGGTGCGCTATCTGGCAAGCGATTCCGCCGGCTTCGTCACCGGTCAGGTCCTGACCGTAGACGGCGGATTTATTCTGTAAAACAAAACCGACACCCGTTTGGGTGTCGGTTTTGTTTTACAGAATGTTGAATGCTGAATGCAAAATGCTGAATTATGTGCTTTGATGTGTCATAATATCCTGCACATCACAACCTAATATGTTGCAGAACACATCTATCGTATTTGTGCTGACACTCTCGTTCCGCTTCAACCGCGTTATTTGTGAGGGACTGATATGGTATTTATGAATCAGAGCATACTGGGTAATGCCCCTGTCTTTCATCGTCTGCCACAGCTTGTCATAGACAATCAACTCCCTCACCACCTTCTGTTGACATCTTAACTGAAAACGGTATATAATCATATTAACCAATATCAGTTAATGGTGGTGAGGGAATGCCGGATTACAAAGAGATGTATTTGACCTTGTTTCGTGCCACGGAACAAGCAATCAACCAACTGATTGCCGCCCAACAAGCTTGTGAAGAACTTTACTTACGGGAAGAACCGCCCGCGTTATCCATCATATCCAAAACAGAGCAGCCGCCGGAGTGATCCGGCGGCTGTAACTTTTCACTTTTCACTTTCCCGTCCCGCAATAAATTTTGTAGGGGCGACCCTTGCGGTCGCCCGCGGTCAGCCGCAAGGGCTGACCCTACGCTCCCCCGTCCCCACTCTTCACTTTTCTCTTTCACATCGGTATGGGCAGACCGTGCATCATCACCCGCCCGAAGCAGGTCAGGCTGCGCCCGCTGCCCCGCGGGAACACCACGTCCAGCTCGGCGCGGTCACGGTTCAGTGAGAACAGATATACCATGCCCAGCGGATCCCGGTAATACTGCTTGCACAGCATCTCGCCGTCCACGCAGAAGATGCCCACGTCTCCGTTTTGCAGGGGATCGTGGTTGACGTACACCACGCCGCCGTCGGCGATATAGGGTGCCATGGAGTCGCCCTGAATACGCACCGCCAGCTCTGCCCCCTGCGGTACTGCACCCGTCACCTCGATCAACTCATAGTCCTCCAGAAACACCGGTGCCGTAAAGCCCGCCGCAGCAGGGGAGGCATACAAGGGAATGGTCCTGGTCTGGACAGCAGGTTTTTGTCCCTCCAGCTCGGAGCGGAAATTCCCCAACGCCTCCACCAGCGAGCTCACCGTCTGACGCGCCGAAAGTGGCAGACGGCGGTATTTTTCCACCAGCCCCCGCTCCTCGTCCGAGCAGGTAAAGGTGTGCTGAAAGCTGCCGCTGTACAGATAGTTCGGGTCGATCTGCAGCGCGTCAAAGAGCTGCAAAAGCACTTCCTCTTTCGGTGTGCTGATCCCCGTTTCGTAGTTGCCTATGGCGCTGCGGGAGATGCCCAATTTGTCCGCCAGCTCGTTACGGCTAATGTGCAGCTCTTCCCGCCGTTTCCGCAGTTGTTCGCCGAAGCTCATGCCTTCGACCCCCTTCGACAGTTTTCGTGCTTTTCTGTCGCTATCATACCCAAAATCCTGGCACTTGTCAAGCTGTATTAACAAGAAACTTGTTAATTTACTGTTGACACGCCAGTTTTCTTGTGATATATTGGTCTTGCTCTCAAGAAACTTGTTCTTTTCACAGGATAGACAAAACCGCTCTTTCTCATTCCACTTCCGCAAAAAAACACAGCCAAACGGCAAAAGCCGTTCGGCTGTGTATGAACTCCGCTTTCGTTCCGAAGTAGGGCTTCCCAAGTCTGTGTGGGGAGAGTCTGAGAGGGGATTGGTATTCCCTCTCAGGTAAATTCAATCATTGGCACCGCAGGTGCCCCACCAAGACAAAAGGCTCAGTCCTTTTGGACTGAGCCTTTTGTCTTGGTGGGGGATGGTGGATTCGAACCACCGAAGGCGTTGCCAGCAGATTTACAGTCTGTCCCCTTTGGCCACTCGGGAAATCCCCCATATTCGATTGGAGCTGGTGGACGGATTCGCTTTCCTGCGGGAAAGCCACGGCGGTTGCAACGTGCCGCCGGCACGTTGCTAAGAGCCGCCTTTCGAATCCGTTCGGAAACGAATGCGTAACTTGTGGAGCTGGTGGACGGATTCGAACCCCCGACCTGCTGATTACAAATCAGCTGCTCTACCAGCTGAGCTACACCAGCATTGAACCAGCGAACAGGAGTATAGTAGCAGATTTGGCCCGTTTTGTCAACCAAATTTTCATGGAATTCCTGCATTTTTTTGCTTTTACCAAAGGAGGAACCTTTATGACCCTATCGGAACTGTCAATAGAATACGGAAAAAGCGCAGAGCTGATCGCACAGCGATTGCGCCTTTTGCGTGAATTGGAGCGCCAATGTGCCGACGAGCAGGAGCAGGCGCGCCTGCACCGCCGCATTCTGGATCTGCGTCCGCTGCAGCAGCAGTGCCGCGAATTGCAAAAGCTGACCGCATATTATTATGACAGGAGTTTTTATCGTGATGAAAAATACTGCATATGATCTTCTGGACCTGGGAAGCTTGCAGCAATGGCAGCACTCCCTGGAAGGCGACAACCGGCAGCGTCTGGATCGCCTGACCCGCTACTTACCCGTTGCAATGGCGGAGGAGCTGACGCCGCGGCAGCGGCAGCTTCTGCATATGTTCTATTACGATGGCAAAAGTGTCACCGATATCGCGCGGGAACTGTCCGTCAATAAGTCCACCGTGACGCGAACCTTGCAGCGCGCTCAAAAGCGCTTGCGGCGTTCTTTGCGCTACGCCCTGTAAAAATGAGTCTTCCTCTTTTTTACGGCGATTTTTGACTTGTGCGATAGAAAAAAGTGTGATATAATACATCTAATGAAATTAGGGTGGAGACTTTTATGTATTTCGGCAGCGTAAAATTTTTCAAAAATATGCTTCTGGTGGTCGTGATCCTTGCCGTTGGTATCTCTGCCGCCTTTGCCGTCTATTACCACTATCAGTGGCAGCAGGTGCTGGAGGAACCGTCGTCACCGGCGTCCAACGCACCGGGCGGAAACGGCTCCTATCCCGCCGTGCAGACCGAGGCCATTGATTACCAGACCCTTTACCCCGATTTTTATGCGCCGCAGCCCTACAATGCCACAGATCGGCAGAGCAAAATGGTCTATCTCACCTTTGACGGTGCGATCTCCTCCTATACCGCAGATATTCTGAATATCCTGGCAGACAAGGGCGTCACGGCGACCTTTTTCCTCTCCGGTACCACCGACACCGCCAATATCGATGTTCTCAGGGAGATTGTTGCCGCCGGGCATACCATCGGCATGAGCTCCTGGTCCGGCGATTATCCCACGCTGTACAGCTCGGTGGACGCCTACCTGGCAGATACCTATCAGCTCTTTACCTATATTCGGGACGATCTGGGCATAACGCCTACGGCTTTCCGTTTCCCCGGCGGCAGTATCAACAGCTACAACGCGGGGTTTTATCAGGAACTGATCGCCGAGATGATCCGCCGCGGCTTTGTCCCCTATGATTGGAATATCAACCTGACGGGCACCAACGGCGAGCAAAATGGCCAGGCACGGATCGACACCGTGATGGACTTCATGAATACGCTGGATCGCGGCATTTTCCTGCTGCGTCCGGACGCCTCCGCCGTTGAACTGCTGCCTGCGCTGATCGACCGTCTGCAGGAAAGAGGCTATACCTGCTCAGCGCTGCAGGTTTCCACAAAACCCGTACTGTTTGCTTATCCGGAATGATTATATAGATTTGGAAGGAGACCATACTCATGAGCAAAAAAATGGACAATTTTAAGAAAGCTGCTTTCGATATGTTCGGCGTCGGCAGCGATGTGGCGCCTGAGCTGGATGAGGATCTGAGCATCGACGAAAAGGTCGATGCCATTCTGGAGGCAGAACAGCTCTCTGCCGATGAAGTCCCTGCGGTGGTTACGTCCCACTCCCAGAGCGTCGCTTCCACCAGCGCCCCCTATGTCCTGGTACCCGCCACTTATCTGGCGCCGGGTGTCGTGATGGAGGGTACCCTGCGCAGCAAGGGCGATGTGGAGATCGCCGGTACGTTCCAGGGCGACATTATCTCCGAAGGCTGCGTGACCCTGCATACCAACATCAACGGCAATGTGACCGCCAACGCCCTCTCCCTGGTCGATTGCAGCGTTACCGGTGACTGCAATGCTGCCACCCTGGTAAAGCTTGACGCCGGCTCCAGCATCAAGGGCAATATCGTTGCCGCTGAGCTGGACTGCTCCGGCAGTATTGTGGGTGACATCAAAATCCGCGGCAATGCGGCCTTTAACTCCTCTGCCATCGTGGATGCCAGCATCAACGCCGGCAACATCTCTGTGGAACGCGGAGCAAAGATCTCCGGTCAGTTGAATATGCGTGACTGAGTTTTCCCGTAAGACAACCTCCCGTCCGATTTCGGACGGGAGGTTTTTTGCCGCAAATGTCTGTCCGCCCGTCTCCCCGTAGGGGCGACCCTTGCGGTCGCCCGCGACATTCCGTTCTCTCCGTAGGGGCGGTCGACTCTGTCCGCCCGTCTTCCCGTAGGGGCGACCCTTGCGGTCGCCCGCGACATTCCGTTCTCTCCGCAGGGCACAACGACCTCGACGTCCCTCGTTCTCTCCGTAGGGGCGGACGACTCTGTCCGCCCATTTCCCCGTAGGTGCGACCCTTGCGGTCGCCCGCGACATTCCGTTCTCTCCGCAGGGCACAACGACCTCGGCGCGACCCTCGTTCTCTCCGTAGGGGACGGCGTCCTCGACGTCCCGCCGACACGCACTCGGGCACCGCAACATGCCCCCGGCATGTTGCTATCGCTTCGCGATTGCCCTTTTCGAGCCTCTGCCCGCTGTATACCAAAAAAAGAAAGACACCCGAAAAGGTGTCTTTCTTTTTTGGAGCGGGCGACGAGGCTCGAACTCGCTACCTCGACCTTGGCAAGGTCGCGCTCTACCAGATGAGCTACGCCCGCAGAACAGAGTTGATTATATCCTATATCAGACGGTTTGTCAACCCCGTTTTTTCGCTTTTTTATTCCGCCAGCAAAATTTCGATGATCCCTGCTTCGCTTTCGTCCGGATAATAGTTCACCTGCCACGGTGCGGTGATCTCCTGTTCCTGCCGCACCTGCTCCGCGATCGCTGTCACTTCCTCCGTCTGCCCGCGGAAATAACTTACCTGCATGACTAACTCGTCCGCTCCGTTTTCCACCGCTGCGGTCAGCAAATTGTGCAGAGCGGAAATGCTGTTGGTATGGATCACGCCGGACACCTGCTCCGCACTGCGCCGATATCCGATATTCACTTCGATCAGTCCGCTGCTTTCGTCCCATGTGTAGGTGATATAGTCCACCGCATAGGCGCCCAGCGGCGTCTCGAACTGCGTCTCATGCGCCGCCTGCTCCATTGCCGTTTCGCCGTCCAGCTCCGTGTCCGTCAGCGCAAGGCGGATCTTTCCCTCCTCCTTGTGTCCGGTCACCAAAACCAGCAGGTCGTTGACCAGATCCTGATATCCCTCGGCCCGCAAGATCGAGCGATCCTCACTCTCGTAGTAGGTGGCGCTGTGGGGCTGAACGCTGCTGTACTCGCGGTTAAGAAAGGAGCAGCCGGTCAAAAAAAGCGATCCGATTAAAAATGTGACAAAGATTCCTTTTTTCATGGACTTTTTTCCCTTTTTTTGTTACATAAGTGCCATCTGTTTTTCGTCGCTGTCCTCGCCCCTGACCAGTGCACCGGCGGCAGGCAGCGTGCGTGTGCGGTAGCGGCTATGGTTGGTGATGCCGGTGTTTTCCACCCGCTCTACCCGCTCCAGGCGGTACTTTGTCTTCAGTGTCATTACCGCCACACCCTGGGTTGAACGTGTTGTTTTCGGGGTCAAAAACGCGGTATTCATCAGCAAACAGCGGTTTTCTGTGCTGAAAAGTGCTAATTCTGCATCAACGGGCAGATGAAAAATTTCCACTAATTGGGATTTGTCGCTGTAAGCTCCCGTCAGCTTGCGGCGGTTGGAGGTGGTAGCGTAGGACTGCATCGGCACCTTGGCCGCCTTGCCGTTTTCAAAGAAGAACACCATGTTTCCGCTGTAATCCCCAGGAATTACCATATACAAAACGTTCTCGCCCTCGTCCATTCCAAGCTTTGCGGGTAAATAGTCGCCTAAAAGTGATGCCTTGCTATCGCCAAATTCTGCCAATTTTGTCTTATAACACTGCTGTTTGTCGGTAAAGAATATGATCTCGGCGGCGGTGGTGGTCTCGAAGCTCTGGCGCAGAGAATCGCCCTCCTTGTACTTCTGCTCGCCGGACATCCGCAGGGATTGGGGTGTGATTTTTTTGAAATATCCTTCTCTGGAGAGGAACACCGTAACGGGAGATGCCTCGATCTCCTCTTCCTCCGGCTCCTCTTCCATCTCGTGGCTGAACAAAATCTCGGTATGCCTTGGTACAGCGTACTTTTTTCGCACATCCTCCAGCTCGCCGATGATAATTTTCCGAATGCGGGCGGGCTTATTGAGGGTGTCCTCCAGGTCCAGAATTTCCTCCTCCAGGGCGGCAGTTTCCTGCACCCGCTTGAGGATGTACTCCTTGTTAATGTTCCGCAGCTTGATCTCCGCCACGTACTCCGCCTGTACCTGGTCGATGCCGAAGCCGATCATCAGGTTGGGGATGACCTCCACTTCCTCCTCGGTCTCGCGGATAATTTTAATGGCCTTGTCGATGTCCAGCAGGATGCGCTTCAGGCCCTTGAGCAAGTGGAGCTTCTCCCGCTTTTTCGTGAGTATATAGAACACCCGGCGCCTGACGCACTCGGTGCGCCACGCCGTCCACTCGTCCAGAATTTCCCCTACGCCCATGACCCGGGGTGACCCGGCGATAAGAATGTTGAAGTTGCAGGAAACGGTATCCTGGAGCGGCGTCATGCGGTACAGCTTCGCCATCAGCTTATCGGGATCCACGCCGCGCTTAAGGTCGATGGCCAGCTTGAGACCGCTTAAATCGGTCTCGTCGCGCATATCGTTGATCTCCTTGACCTTCCCCGCCTTGACCAGCTCTTCCACCTTATCCAAAATCGCCTCGATGGAGGTAGAATAAGGAATCTCATAGACCTCGATGACGTTCTCGGACTTGTCATAGCGGTACTTTGCGCGGACCTTGATACCGCCTCTGCCCGTTTCATAGATCTGGCGCAAATCGTCGCCATCG
>JAZUEB010000046.1:0-29463 GCA_045639965.1 Vescimonas sp.
TTATCCTTGGCTTCCCCGGTAATTGACTGAACCCGGTTCCACCAAGCTTCGTCCGTCGCATTTCTGCGACTTCTGGTGCTTTTCGTTCGTTCATTGTTTAATTTACAAGGTACACGCCCCACCAAACCGCGGAACAGTTGATATCTTACCACGCCACTCCTATAAAGTCAACACCTTTTTCCCTGTTTTTTGCACTTTTTTTGTTTTTGTAATTCCTGCCAAAAGCGGCGCTAATTTTCTCGCCTTCTTATTGCATTTTTCCTCACAAAGCGCAAAAAGCCCCGGCAGACGCCGGAGCTTTTCTATACTTAATATGTAGAAAGTCGATCACCAGAACAGCTCCACGTCAGCGCGGCGGACATAGCCTTCCTCCAGCTCGTGCTGATGATAGAGGTAGCCCGCATCGTCATAATACTTGGCGCCGGCATGGCAACCCTTGACACAGGCACAGCACTTGATACAGATGCCGGTCACCTGGGAGAAATCTTCCGTGCTGATACTGCCCATAGGACAATGGGCCGCACACCAGCCACAGCTGTCGCACTTTGTCGGATCAGTCTTGGGTTTTACCTTCAGAATATTGATCGGCGTACCCTGCCGATCGCGGGGCGTATAGTAGGGGCGGATGGGATCTTCGCCGCGAACAGCCACAGGCTGCTGCGGCACTTCCGCCATGGCGGACACCTTTTCCGCCACTTTAGCTGCAAACCGATCCATCAGCGCCACATCCTGTACATCGGGACGACCTGCGCCCAAAGTGCGAGAGAACGAGTGCTCCCCCACAAAGCCGGCAGCCGCTACGGTATGGAAGCCATCTGCCTCCAGCACGTTGCGCAGTTCAATCAGACCGTCGTCAAAATTGCGGTTGCCGAACAGTACCACGGGTACCGCCAGAGCACCGTTGCCCTTGACCTTGCCCGTCAGATAGGGCAGCAGCACATTGGGCACGCGGCCTGCATAAACCGGACTGCCGAATACCACCAGATCATCGGCAGAAAATGCCAGCTCCTGCTCACGATTTCGGGGCAGGGTATAGGAGAACTCCTCATAGGTGGCGTTCAGCTTCTCCGCCATGACACGGGCAATACGGGTAACGGTTTTTTCCGTGGTACCGGTACCGCTAAAATAAGCAGCCCAAACTTTTTTCGGTTTCATCGTAATTCTCTCCCTTACAGCTCAAAGTCTTCCTGCTTCAGTTCCGTCGTCTCCAGTTTTGCCGGACGGGGCGGGATCCGCTTCAGCGGATCATATTGGAAAGCAGTACATCGCTCGGCAGCATCCACGACGCCGCGTTTGACACAGGCGATCTGCGTCTCGCTGATGCGGTTTCCCCGGGTACAATAGGCACAGCGCGGGTCAATATTTTTACGGAACAACATAACCTCACCCCATTACATATTATATAGTATACAGCTTGATTTTCCCATCTTCTGCCGTCGCCTTGATCTGGGTGATGGGGGTTTCAAAGGAATCGATGATCCGCACTGCCATGGGATCCTCCAGTTCTTTTTGAATGGTGCGACGGAGATTGCGGGCACCATAGGCGGCGGAATAGGACTTTTTCACCAGCACGTCGATCAGAGTGTCATCCCAGGCAAAGCGGAAGCCTTTGTCGGCAAGGGACGTCTGCAATTCTGTCAGCATGATCGCTGCGATACCGCGGAAATTCTCCTCGGTAAGTTGGTGGAAGTAGACGATCTCGTCCACGCGGTTCAAAAATTCCGGACGCAGGAAGTCACGCAGGGCTTTCATCACCCGCTCTCTGCCCTGGTCATCGCCGCTCTTGCCGAATCCCACCGCACCGGCGGCCTTGTTATCGGAGCCGGCGTTGGAGGTCATGACGATGACGGTATTCTCAAAGTTCACCTTGCGGCCGTGGGCATCGGTGATCTCGCCGTCGTCCAAAATCTGCAGCAGCACGTTCAGCACATCGGGGTGTGCCTTTTCGATCTCATCGAACAGCACCACACTATACGGCTTGCGGCGGATCTTCTCCGTCTGCTGGCCCGCCTCATCATAGCCCACATAGCCCGGAGGACTGCCCACGATGCGGGAAACGGAGTGCTTTTCCATGAATTCGGACATATCCAGCCGGATCAGGCTCTCCGGTGCATGGAACAGATCGTCCGCCAGCTGTTTGACCAGCTCCGTTTTGCCCACGCCGGTACTACCCACGAAGATGAAGCTGACCGGTTTGTGCTTGGGACTGATGCCCACGCGGTTGCGGCGAATGGCGGCTGCGACGGAGGCGATGGCTTCATCCTGTCCCACAATATGCTGTTTCAGCCGTCCCTCCAGCTCGGCAAGGCGGTGGAATTCCTCCTCCTTGATCTTGCTGGCGGGGATCTTCGTCCACATCTCAATGACACGGGCAATATTGTCCATGGTCAGCTCCGGCGTACCCAGCTTTTCCAACTCGTCCAGCTCCGCCTGTAGGCGCATCTCATGGGAGCGCAGCTCCGCGATACGGGCATAGCGGACATCCAGCTCCTCGTTGGTAAACTCCTTGCCGTCCGCCGGCTGCGCCGACATCAGGGTCTCCCGCTCGGTGGTGATGGTGGCAAGCTTCGCCTGCACTTCCATACGGCGGTTGATATTCTTATCGTGGAGGTTCTTGTCGGAGCAGGCCTCATCGATGAGGTCGATGGCCTTATCGGGCAGGAACCGGTCGGTGATATAGCGCTCGGAGAGCAGCACCGCCTGACGCAAAACACCCGCCGGTATCCTGACCCCGTGGAACTGCTCGTAGTAGTGAGCAATGCCCTGCAAAATTTTCAGCGTGTCCTCGATATTGGGCTCGTTGACCGTCACCGGCTGGAATCGGCGCTCCAGGGCGGTATCTTTTTCGATATGCTTGCGGTATTCATTAAATGTTGTGGCGCCAATGACCTGGATCTCACCCCGGGACAGGGCGGGTTTCAAAATATTGGCGGCGTTCATGCTGCCCTCGGCGTCGCCGGCGCCCACGATATTGTGCACCTCATCGATGACCAGAATGATATTCCCCGCCTTGCGGATCTCCTCGATCAGTCCCTTCATGCGGCTTTCAAACTGGCCGCGGAACTGGGTACCCGCCACCAGAGCGGTCAGATCCAGCAGATAGACTTCCTTGTTTTTCAGCTTGAACGGCACCTCTCCCGCCGCGATACGCTGGGCAAGTCCCTCGGCGATAGCGGTCTTGCCCACGCCCGGCTCACCGATCAGACAGGGGTTGTTCTTCTGACGGCGATTCAGGATCTGCACCACCCGCTCGATCTCTTCTTCTCTTCCGATCACCGTGTCCAGTTTTCCCTGCCGGGCACGCTGGGAGAGATTGATGCAGTAGTTGTCCAGGAATTTACGTTTCTTCTCGGCCTTACCGCCGGTGGGACGCTGACCGCCGCTTATGGGAGGCTGCTGCTCCGCCGGAGGATTGGCGCTGCCGAACAGGCGGTTCAAAAATGGAAACGTCGCTGTTTTTCCCTCTTCCTCCTCCTCGTCGGAATCGGGCAGATCCTCCATCTCCTCCGCACCACCGAAAGCCTGCATCATCTCATTACTGACATTCTCCAGATCCTCCGGCGTGATTCCCATACGCTTCATCATGTCCTCCACTTGCGGAAGACCCAGAGAGGCGGCGCACTTGAGACAGAGGCCCTCGTTGATCATCTCATTCTTTTCATTCATGCGGGAAAGAAAAACCACCGCTACATTTTTCTTACATTTGGAACAAAGGGTAGGTTGCATATCAATCATCCATTCCGCCGCTTCGCATCGGCACAAAAGTAATGAAATAGCTGCATCTTATCACGCGAAGTGAAGGAATGATAAGATGATCGTTTTTATCGGTTTTTCGTGTGAAAGAATCTTTTACACGAAATCCCCATTTGCACAGTTTGCTTTCGTTTGCCCGCTTTTACAGCGTATTATGTATCCAGACCGAAAGTGCAAAATATTTTGCAAAATAGCTGCTTTGCAGAGACTGCGCCGGCAGCGCGCCGAACTGTTCCGCTGCCCACAAGGCTACAAACACCACGGCGATACCGCTCAAGAGGCCCAGCACCGCTCCGCCCAACTTGTTGCAGCTGTGGATCACCGGCAGCTTCTCCACGATCCGCAGCAGCTTGCTGACCAGCTTCAAAATAACCACCAGCAGTACAAATGTGAGCAGATAGATCACGGCATGGACGATGGGGCGTATCATCTCCAAGATCGTGTTCACGATAAAGTCGTGTCCCGACTCCCGAATACTGCCGATCAGACCGGACAGAAAGTCCGGCAGGCGGGTATCCAACCCGGCAAGCGGCGATCTTTCCGCCACTCGCTTTTCGACCAGCGGTACCAACCATTGGCAGATCGGCTCTGTAAAATGAGACGCACACCAGGTGGCCCCCAACAGCGCCAGCACGATCACAGCGATGCTCATCAGGCTGCGCATCAAGCCCCGTTTCGCACCCACGATCAAAAAGATCAAAAGGGTCGCCCCCACCAGAATATCTGTAAGCAAGGGGGTCAAATGAATCCATTCCATTCTTTTCTCCTCTTACGGCAAATAGAGCCGTGCCGTCGTCGTGCCTGCCAGGACCGCACTGCCGTCCGACCGCATCAGCACCTGATGGGCCTCGCTGATGTCGGGCAGCCGGGAAACCGGCTGCATCTCTTTATCATAAATTGACAGATGATCCGCACACAGCACCGCTGTATAACGTCCTGCGCTGTCAAAGCTCAGCACTTCCCCGTCCACCTCGCAGCAGCCCAACTCATCACCCTCGGCGTCTACCGCCAGCACCGTGCACTGACTGCCGGACTTGTAGCGGCTCACCAGAATAGACGCGTAGTCATTTTCGCTGAAGCAGCAGCGCCGCAGATAGACGTTTCCAAATACATAGGAGCCTACGGGACTGCCGTCCGTCTCCACAAAATAGAGTCCATCCTCCGCCACAATGCAGAAGCAGCCGTCCACCCAGCCGATGTCATATACCACGCCGTTGCTGATCATCATTTTCTTCAGCGGCTCCTTGCTGTTGGTACGGTAGAGCATCAGATAACTGACAAACCGTCCGTTGTCCTGTCCCATGGTGACCGCCGCCAATGTGCGGTTATCTCCGCTCAAAGCCGCCGTCATCACGTAGCGGTCTGCCGAATCGTACTCAAACACCGGCTCTCCCGTGTCGCTGTAAACACAGACTGCAGCCTTGTAACCGCTCTTATTTCCCACCACCGTGACATATCTGTTTGCATTGAGGGTAACGGCAAGGATCTCACCCTGGTTTTCCAGTGTCCAAAGGATCCCCTTGTTTCCCAATACGTAGAGCTGGGTCCCGCCGGTGTCGTACGCCGCGGCACAGCTTTCATTGCTGACGAGTGTCGGGGCAGCAAAGCGAATACTCTCGTTGACAAGTTCATCGCCCTTTTCATTGATCAGCAGCAGCTGATTAGCGGACAGATCCACCAGAGTGCCCTCCAGAGCCGCAAACTGACTGGTCTGGTCGCCGGCATACTGATAGAGCTCCGCACAGCCGCTTTCGTCCTTTTCCGCCGTGGCGTAAATAATACTGCGGCGCAGACCGTCAAAACTGCTCTGATCCCACAGCAGCACGACGGCCACGATACATACCACCGCCGCAACGGCAAAAATCAGCCACATGATCCGTTTTCTATTGTGCTTTTTTACCTGTATGCGCTTCGGCGGCTCCTCCTGGGGATTGCCCAGCGTAAATTCTTTCCAGTTGTTGGTGTTGTTATCCATTGAGCCTCACATCCTCATACCAGACGTGTGTCAGATACAGTCCTCCCGGCGGCGCCGTCGGACCTGCCAATGTCCGGTTTCCCGCATCCAGGATCGTCGGAATGTCCTCCGGCAGCAGCTTGCCCTCCGCTGCATAGAGTACCGTACCGGTGATGGCACGTACCATATTATACAAAAACCCGTTGGCGCAGACCTTCAGCTCCAGCAGGTCCCCGTTTCGCGTCACATAGCAGTAGTAGATCGTCCGCACCGTGCTTTTCACATTGGTTCCCACCGAGCGCACCGCCGCGAAATCGTGCGTGCCCTCAAACATACGGGCCGCCCGATCCATCAGCTGTTCATCCAGCTTCTTGGGATAAAAATATGCTCGATTTACATAAAACGGATTCTTGATCCGTGAATTGTAGATGCGATAGGTATATTCCTTTTTGATACACGAGCCGATGGCGTTGAAATCCTCCGCCACCTCATAGGCACGGCTGACCACGATATCCTCCGGCACGTGGGTGTTCACCGCAAAGGGCAGACGTTCCACGGGGATGGTGGAGTTCGTGTGGAAGTTGGCCACGTAGTACTCCGCATGAACGCCTGCATCCGTCCTGCCGCAGCCCACCACACGGATAGGCTCCCCGCAGACCATGGACAGTCCCCGTTCCAGCGTCGCCGCCACGGACACCTCGTTCTTCTGCACCTGCCAACCGTGATAGGCGGTACCGTTATACATCAAAATCAGCGCGATATTCCGCAAAACGGCACCTCCTCTGTTTAAATTCCCAGATGCTTCATCACGATGATACCGCAGGTTAACATAACAAAGAACAGCAGTACCAGCCAATCCGCCGCTTTATATTTCAATACGTGGAGCGCGGTGCGTCCCTCGCCGCCGTGATAGCAGCGGCACTCCATAGCCGTGGCCAGTTCATCGGCACGGCGGAATGCGCTGATGAACAGCGGCACCAGAATGGGTACCAGCGCCTTGGCGCGCTTGAAAATGTTGCCGGACTCGAAATCCGCGCCCCTTGCTTTCTGCGCCGACATGATCTTGTCGGTCTCCTCGATAAGGGTGGGAATAAAACGCAGCGCGATGGACATCATCATCGCCAGCTCATGCACCGGCAGTCTGATCTTCTTCAGCGGAGCGAGCAGATGCTCCAGCGCATCGGTCAGGCTGATGGGACTGGTGGTATAGGTCAGCAAAAACGTCCCCATGATCAGGAGTACGATGCGCAGCACCATGGCGATGGCGCTGTGAACGCCCTCCCAACTGATCCGCCGCAGCAGCCACACGTTGCAGATAGGCGTGCCGGCAGTAAAAAACAGGTTCATCAGCGCCGTAAACACCACAATGATATAGACCGGCTTCAAGCCCTTGGTCAGCGCCTTCAGCGGCACACGGGACGCGATGACGCTGATGGCCAGCACGGCGATCACGATGCCGTACGCATAGACGCTCTTGGCACAGAACAGTGCCACGATATAGAGGATCACCGCCAGCAGCTTGGTGCGGGGATCCAGTCGGTGCACGATGGTGTCGCCGGGGAAGAACTGCCCTAAGGTAATATCCTTCAGCATCAATGCTCGCCTCCTCTCAGGACAAGCAGCTGCCTGTGCAGTTCCTCTACCGTATAGACTGACTCGTCCACCGCAAGGCCGCGGCACTTCAGCTCCATGGCGATCCTGGTCACCAGCGGCACGTCCAGACCTACCGCCTCCAACTCTGCGGCACGGGCAAACACCTCACGTGGCGTCCCCTCCATATAGTTGTGTCCGCTGTTCAAAACCACGATGCGGTCCACATTTCGTGCGATCTCCTCCATGGAGTGACTCACCAGCAGAATGGTGGTCCCTCGCTTTTCATGGTAGTTCCGGAGCTGCGCAAGGATACTCTCCCGCCCCCGGGGATCCAGCCCGGCAGACGGCTCATCCAGGATCAGCACCTTGGGCTCCATGGCCAGCACACCGGCGATAGCCACCCGGCGTTTCTGTCCGCCGGAGAGGTCAAAGGGCGACTTGTCCAGCAGCTCCTCGCCGATGCCCACAAAGGCAGCGGCTTCCCGCACCCGTTTGTCCACCTCTTCCGGGGAGAGTCCCATATTCTTCGGGCCGTAGGCGATATCCTTGTAAATCGTCTCCTCAAAGAGCTGGTATTCGGGATACTGGAACACCAGACCCACCTGAAAACGTACCTTGCGGATCTCTTTGGGCTTTTCCCAAATGTCCACACCGTCCAGATAGATATGTCCCTCCGTCGGCTTCAAAAGACCGTTCAGGTGTTGGATCAGCGTAGATTTTCCGCTGCCTGTATGGCCGATGATTCCCACGAACTCCCCGGGCATCACCGTCAGGTTCATATGTTCCACCGCATTGCGCTGAAACGGCGTACCTGCACTATAAGTATGTGTCAGGTCGTCAACACGTAAAATCGGTTCCAATGTCTGTTACTTCCTTATCGTCTTAATAATTTCTTCGGCACATTCCTCTACCGAAAGGGCGCTGAGCGATACGTTTATCCCGTCTTTTTGCAAAAGCGCCAGCAGCTCCACTGTATCCGGTGAAGCCAGTCCCATCTCATGCAGCTCCTCTACCCGGGCAAACACCTCTTTGGGCGCCCCGTCCAGAGTCACCCTGCCGCCGTTCATCACGATCACCCGATCGGCATCCAGCGCCTCCGCCATGTGGTGGGTGATGAGCACCACGGTGATGCCCTTTTCCCGGTTCAGCGCATGGATGGTCTCCAGCACTTCCCGTCTACCTTCCGGATCCAGCATAGCTGTCGCCTCGTCCAGCACGATACACGCCGGCTCCATGGCGATCACGCCCGCAATGGCCACCCGCTGCTTCTGTCCGCCGGAAAGCAGATGGGGCGCATGCCGTGCAAATTCCTCCATGCCCACCGCAGCAAGAGCGTCATCCACCCGGGTACGGATCTCCGCAGGCGCAACGCCCAGGTTCTCCGGTGCAAAGGCCACGTCCTCCTCCACCACATTGGCAACGATCTGGTTGTCGGGATTTTGAAACACCATCCCCACACGCCGCCGGATCTCCAACAGCATTTGTTCGTCTTTGGTGTCCATTCCCTCCACATACACTGTGCCGCCGTTTGGCAGAAGCACCGCGTTCATCTGCTTGGCAAGGGTGGATTTTCCGCTGCCATTGTGTCCCAGCACCACGGTAAAGCTCCCCTTTTCCAGCGAGATCGTTACGCTCTGCAGGGCGGGGTGTTCCTCCCGCCCCTCCTCCGCCGGATAGGTAAAGGTCAGCTCTTTTGTCTCTATCATTGTCGCCATATCTCAGATTTCCTCTTGCTCCTTATTCCGCACTCCAGCGTCCGGTGGCACCGCAGGGCAAAGCCATGCCGCTGTCGGTACAGGGCAGGCCCAATTCGTCCCAGCTCACCTTGCCGCCGTATTTCTTTCCTACGCACAGCTGCAAAATATAGCCCAGTACACTGGGAGCCAGTCCCGTGGTGTAGCTGTTCAAAATCACGAACAGCGGCTTGTCGCTCAGCACCTGGCTCACCAGACGGACAAAGGGAAACAGGTTTTCCTCCAGCTTCCACACCTCGCCGCCGGGTCCTCTGCCGTAACTGGGCGGATCCATAATGATGGCATCATAGGTTTTCCCGCGGCGGATCTCCCGTTCTACGAATTTGGCGCAGTCGTCCACGATCCAACGGATGGGGGCCTCTTCCAGACCGGAGCATTTCGCGTTCTCCTTTGCCCAGGCCACCATGCCCTTGGCCGCGTCCACATGGCACACGCTGGCGCCGGCCTTGGCGCAGGCAACCGTGGCGCCGCCGGTATAAGCAAACAGGTTCAGCACCCGGATGGGACGATCCGCCCTGCGGATCATCTCCATGGCGAAGTCCCAGTTGGCCGCCTGTTCCGGAAACAGCCCCGTATGCTTGAAGTTCATGGGTTTTACCTGAAAGGTCAGCTCCTTATAGCGGATGGGCCAGCTCTCCGGCAATTTGTTCTTATCCCAGTGTCCGCCGCCGGTGGAAGATCGGCTGTACCGTGCATTGGCACTGCGCCAGCCGCTGTTCTTCCGTTCCGACTCCCAGATTGCCTGCGGGTCAGGGCGCACCAGTATCTGTTTGTCCCAGCGCTCCAGCTTTTCCCCGCCGCCGCAATCCAGCAGTTCGTAATCCTGCCAGCCGTCCGCAATCCACATAATGGGCATACCTCCGCATAATAAATCAGTTTATTATACAATAAAGTGCTGTCCCCGTCAACCACGGCAGATATAAAAAAATCCCTTTTCCATCGGAAAAGGGATTTCCTTTATTGCAAACCGTTTACTTTTTGGCCTCCTTGACGTCCTCCACCACTTTTCCGATCACCAGATAGCGGTGGTAGTCATCGCCGTTCTTACACACGGAGAGAATCAGCACCCGGTCACCGGCAACGGGCTTGTTGTCCGGATCCACATTGGTAGAGGAATCGGTCTCCGCCCAAAGTGCGGTAAAGAAGTCGTTGAATACGTCTTTGTTGGTAAAATCGTGGTAGTACAGAATATGACTGATCTCATATTGCACGCCGCCCACGATCTGATAAGTCACGCGGCGTCCCTCCTGATAGAGGTACATCACCTGATCCTCGCCAAACTCCAGCTTGCTCATATAGGTCTGCAAGCCGCCGAACATGGTGCGGTTGGCCTGATTGTGACCGTAAATAATAGTCACCGGATCGTTCAGATCCTTCCCGTTTGCCACGCGATCCTCCACCGTTGCCTCGGTAAACAGAACACCGGGCTGATAGTGATTGCCGTCCAGGTCGTGGTTGAGATAGAACTCCCGATTTGTCGGGTGCTGTGCTACGGGATAGCTCACGTCGTCACTGGTACCCAACACCACCGCCGTACCGGGGATTTCCAGCCAGGCATACACATCGGGATACTTCTTCATGGTCTCCAGCATTCCCTCCGGTTCCACAATAGGCACCGTGATCTCCTCCTGCTGGCTTTCCTCCTTGCCCTGTTCCACATCCGGCTGCACAGGAGAATTGGAATGATGCGGCAACAGGCAGATGAGCAGAACGATCACAAGGATCAATGCCAGCGCAGCACCGCCTATCGTCAGGGTCTTTTTCTTCACTTCACCGTTCATACGGAACGCCTGTATAAAGCGCTGGATCTTCTCTTTCATTTCTCGCCGTCTCCTTTCCGCTTTTCTGCACTTCGCACAGAAATACAGGAACCTTACCATATCATTATACGGCTAAATGTTATCACATCAGTACCGTAAATGCAACCATATTTTTCTCTCCGAAATACCCCTTGATCTGTCCGCCGCCTATGCCGTCACCATGCCGTACTTTGCAAACAGCTGTGCAAACATCTTGCGCTGATTAGGCGTCATGCGGCTTTCATACTGTGCGTAAAGCGCTGTCGCCGCATCGCTGTTCCCGTTTTTCAGATAGTTTCCCATGGCGCGTTCCAAGCTCTCACTTGCCGTCGAGCTCAGGGATGCCGTGTTGCCGATACTGGACACCGCCGAGGCGGGATAGCTGATCCCGCTTTGGGTCGCTTTCATCTCTGCCGCCGCCTTGTCGGCGTAGTAGTCCAGCAGCATCTGATACTTTTTCAGATCCGCCGAGGCGCTGTACTCATAGTCCGCCTGCGCCGCATCCACTGCCTTGCGCCAGGCGGATACCTCGTCCCGCCAGCGCTCATAGGCGTCCTTGTCCTGCCCTTTGAGCAGCTCATATTGCCGCAAAAGGGCGTCTCCCTGCGCTTTGTACTGCTGCCAGGCATTTTCCTGCAGGGCAGGCACTACGTCCTGCAGCTTGGCAAGATAGCTCTCATAGGCCTGTTCCCCTGCGCTCTGTGCATAGCTGGAACCGTATCCGCCGGTCAGACCGGCAGCCTTTCCCATGGTATCCTCCATGGCCAGTTTCCCCTGACGCTGATATTGCCTGGCATAGCTCTGATAGGCAGTATCCTCCGCCGGATCATAGCGAAATGCCTCCCGCCCGCTGATTTGGCCGTAAAGCTCCCGCAGCTGCTCATCAAAGCCGGACACATACGCCTCCGGCTCTGCATCCTCCAGACTTTTTCGCACGGCAAAGGCAGCTTCCACTTCGTCCGACGGCGCATATCCCTTTTCCAGCTCTCGCAGCGCTTCCATTGTCGCATCTGAGATGACGGGTGCTGCCTGCTGCTGTGCGGTGTTTGCGCTGAGCAGACTTCCCCAGGTCTGATCCCCCGCAATGCCGTCCAGCAGCAGGCCGTTTTTCTTCTGGTAATCCTTGACCGCCGCCCTGGTTTTTGCGCCGAAAACGCCGTCCTCGTCCAGAGAATATCCCTGCTGATTGAGCAGATTTTGCAGCGTTTTGACGTTTTCTCCCTTTGAGCCGTAGCTCACCTGCTGATAAATCGATGCCATAATACCTCCTACGAATACGAAATCTTAT
This sequence comes from Vescimonas sp., assembly GCA_045639965.1. Classification (GTDB taxonomy): domain Bacteria; phylum Bacillota; class Clostridia; order Oscillospirales; family Oscillospiraceae; genus Vescimonas. Next base: position 12,142 of record JAZUEB010000046.1, read on the forward strand.
GAGATCCGTTTCCACATATAAACTGCCAGATACGGCGGTAACAGATCAAATGCCTCTCCGCCGCCTGTATAAGACGCAGCTGCCCCGTGGGTATGGTAGCCGCCCGCATCGGTATAGATGCTGCGGCTGGTGCCGCTGCCGCTGCCCCAGGACTCCATCACACCGCTGCCGCCGGCGTTTACCACCGCATAGTTCTCAATGTAATGGCTGTGCTGCCCGTCTCCTTCCACCGTGATGGTGTGCCTGTGGGACGGCAGTTCCGACACCGTCAGGGTGTGGCTGCTCTCGCCGCCGGCAGACAGCGCCGCGTATTCGTTGCCCGCCGCCAGTAAGAAGCGATCCTCAATGGCTTGCCAGCCGCCGCCGAACAGAAGCGCCGGATCTGTCGCCGCCGTGGAAATATAGACCGAACCCACGGGGTAAACCAGATCCACCAGCGCCCTGTCCCCTACTTTCAGCGTCTGTGCCGATATCTCACCTGCCACCGTCACATCACCGGAGAAGCTGGCGTCCCACGCACACTCCAGGGCATCGCTCTCGGCATACTTGCCAAATGCCGCACCGCGGCCGCCGGAGCGCAGATGGAGTGCCACAGCCGCCGTAGACGAGGTATAGCAGATGGTGCGCTCAGAGCCCACCAAATCCACGGCGCTGAGTTCCACCTCGTAGGCAGTATGACTGTCCAGGCCGCCGCCGATGGTAGTTGTCACGCCATTTTGCAAAGATATATAGCCGCCATACTGCCCGCCCACGGGTCTATACCGTGCCCGTACCGTCAAGGTGTTCCGCCCGTCCAGCTCGCTGCACTCTGCGGTACACAGGACCCGCAGGCAGGTGCCCTCGTCCGTCTCCTGTCCCTGGTCATCACAACGCCAGGCAAAAGAGCTGCGGATCCGCGGTGCATTGTACGCATAGACCTGCACCGGCTCTCCGCTGACCGTGGTACGCATCCCATTGGAATCTACCGCCGCGGCAGTAGGAGTCAGATTACCGGATACACCGATGACCGCCGTCGTTCCCGTCATTCCATTCAGGCTCTGTCCGGCAAAGGTAAAGCCGTAGGCATCGATCGCCGCGTTTTCCTGCGCCTGGGCTGTGATCGTGTAGCGCAATCGGCTCAGTCCCTGCACGCAGAGTCCCCAGCCGTCCAATACAGCGTTGTCGTTCACCACGGCCACCGACAGCGATACCGAGGGCCGCAGATTTTCCACCGCAGGTGCAGCGCCGCCCGGATCATCATCCCCGTCATCATCGTCCCAGGTCGGCACCACGTAATACGGACTCACCGGCAGCGAGTACGCATAGGTGTTGTCACGGCTGGAGCCGCTGCCGCTGAAAAGCCGTATCCGCAGCGCCGTGGTACCGCCGGTTTTTCCGTATATGTTCACCCAGCCGCTGTCGTAGGTGATGGCGCTGCTCCATTGGCTGGGATTTGCCGCCTTGACCGTATAGCTCCCCACCACGGCAGTACCGTCCAATGTCAGTCCCAAATAGATGGGATAGCCGAAATACGATCCGCCGGTAATGGGTGAGAGAGACACGCGGATGCGGTACTGCATCGTCGTACCCCAGCGCTGATAGTCGTAGGAAACGGTGACGGGGATCACAGGACCCGTCCCCCAATTCACCGTTCCTAGGCTTGAATAACTCATACCATCAGCCTCCTATCCATCGAAAGGCCAGGCCGTCTGTCTCCGTGACCCGCCAATGTCCCAGCTCCATACTGCCCAGCACCGTGATATTGTTGATATACAGGCGATTGTTGCTCACGTAGGCGACCTCCGTGCTGTCCTGCCAGAAGCTGAGCTTGGTGGCGGTGAATACCGCACGGAAGTTGTTGGGATCCACCACCCGCTCTCCGTCCACCTCGGTGGCGGTCAGGTTCTGTCCCACCGCCACGCCGTAGATGGGTATTGCTCCGTCGTAATAGACGATGCCGGTGCGAATATATCCCTCCGTGTCCACCTTGTAGTCGGCAAAGGCAGCATCCACCGCCGCCATGTCCGCCTTCAGTTCCGAATAGAACCCATAGTACTGGGTCACCGCCTCCGGATTTGCCTCCAGATAGGCGCTCAGCCTCGCCACATAACTGCCAAAATCAGACACCGCTACATAGGACTCCTCCATCCGTGCGGTGATCTGTTCCATACTGCGCTCCACCGTCTCCGCCGTCTTGATGATCAGACTTTTCAGCTTCTCGTAGGACTCCTTCTGTTCCTGCTCGGCAGGTTTTCCCGATGCGGCAGCCGCCCGCTGCTGCACGGAGCTTCCGCCGCTGACCGTCTCTAGCTGATCCAGCGTCAGATTAAGTTGTTGTGCCATTTGGAACAGATATGAGTACTGTTGTGCGCATTGTTGTGCCACACTCCCCGTCGGATAGGGCGGCATGGGAAGCACGCTCATACCACGTCACTCCCCTTTTCATACACCGCCGAAGCGCTGTAAACGGTACAGCCGCCCCTGCCGGAAAGCCGCACACGCAGCATGGCACAGCGTGCCGGCCGGATGGTAAGTACCGCCGGACGGATCTGCCCGATCTGTCCTGTCAGGCTGCCCTGGGTCTGCCACGTTCTACCGCCGTCATAGCTGACAGCGGCGCTGACGGCGGCGTTTTCCTCCGGCTTAAGCCGAATTTCCAGCCGCTGCAAATAGGTGTTTTCCGGATCATTCAAACCCCAGTCTCCGCTCTCTGCCAGCCAATCCACCGCACTCTCCGGGGTGCCGCTTCTGCCCTGCATGGACAGGATCCTGTCCGCCGTCATGCCGAACAGCTCCCCATCGCAGAGCGCAAAGCCGATACAGCGCAATGCATCCTCCCGATACCACAGCTTCTTCTGTGCATCGTAGCAAAACAGCACCGGCTCGTCGTCCTCACCCAGCACAGAGAGATAGTACTTCTCCCCCACGCTGCCGGCAACACCGCCGTGATAACGCGCATCGCCCAGCGCCTGAGACACGCACACCGGCAGGCTGCCGGCAAAGGCGCAGACACCCGCGCCGCTGTGATAGTACAGCGTGCCGTTCACAACCTGTAAACTGTTGCTGCTTCCCTTCTTCACTCCGTCGCATTTCACCGTTACGACCTGATGGGCGCCGCTGCTGCTGATATACAGCCGCTCCATGCAGTCCTCCTTGAAAAAGATGGGGTTTCCCAGATAGGATACCGCACCGGTAAAGACACCGTCACTGCCTCTCTGCGCCGCATAGCTGTCGGTAGAAAGTCCTGCAAAGGTGTTCCAGTTGCGGAAATCCCCCAAAGCGCTGCCGTAGATCTCGTTCACAGGTTCCCCGTTCACCAGACCGTATTTACAGCCCCACAGTCGGTTGCCGCACTCCACCACATAGTCCATCTCCGGCACATAGCGCCGCAGCGTCACCGCCGTGGACTGACTGCCCACTGTCTCCGGCAGACCGCTGAATACCACGCTGCCCGTCTCCACCTGTTTCAAAACGTGCAGTCCGTCCACATCCGCCGCGATACAGCCGGAAAACAGCACACCGTCCCCTGCCCGGAACCCCGTGCCGATTCCCGCAGAGCTGACCTTCACGCATACGTCCGTGACCTCTTCCCAGATGCCGCCGCTGTACCGCTTCAGGTGTTTTCCTCCGCTGTCCCACCACAGCGTGCCGGCGGCTGCCGACTCCGGTGCCGTATTGCTCACCGTATAGCCGCTCAACGCCGTCCCCTCACTGTCGCACAGGGAAAACGTCACCCTTGCGGTGGTGGTCACGGTGTTTTCCAGACTGCCGTGATCGCTGAGATCCTGGGTGTTGATGTATTTTTTATCCGGCCAGATGATCACATATGCCCCCATGCTCACCAACTGCTTGTCGGTGTCTCTCAGCATCAGATCTGCCGCCACCCCGTTGATGTAGAGGGTATGTCCGTCCACCCAGATCAGACAATCCTTTCCCATCAGGCCGTGGGGAGCCGTTACATTCCCCACCGTCCCGCGTTTGGGCCGTACCTGCAAGGTCGGAAACTGCTCCCCGCACAGATTTTTCATGGCGGCAAAGGACTCCTTCCCGCACTTCACCCGGGCGTCGTACCCGCCGAAGGCATTCAGCGTCACCCGCCTCTGTGCCGGTGCGTTCATCTTGGCGAAAAACATCGCACTCCTCCTTTAATAAAAGCGCAGGGCAGATGCCTTCCCCTGCGGTGTCACGGTGCGGCAATAATAGTCCCGATAAGTCAGAAAGGCGTTGTTCCAGGCAGTGCAGGCATTGTTATAGCGTGTCATTTCCGCGTTGGCATAGTGGATCTGTGCCTCCACATAGTGTCGGTACATCTCGTCATAAGGCGCCGGTACGCACAAAACGGTGCTCGCCGTCATTACGGGAAGCTCTCCGTCCTGTTGGAGGATCTCCCGCCTGACAAAGCCCTCCGCCTGACAAAGCCAGCGCAGCTTTTCTGCTGCCGTATAGGAATTCGGCAGCAGCGCGTCCACCTGGGAAAGCACCTCTGTTGCTGTCAGATTTGCCATCCTTTTCCCCTCTCACTCTGCCATCTTATCCACGTAGCGGCGTGCCTCCTCCGCCATTATCTCGGCGTTTTCCAGCACCTCCGCCACATAGTCGGGCACTTCCACTTCCACACCCTTCATGATCTTCCAGCTCTTGCCGTTTACGGCAACGATCACGAAGTTCTCCTCCTGTTTTCTCCCTCTGGGGATCCATACTTTTGTCATCGTCAGGCCGTCTTCCTTTTTTACCATCATAACCTCCTGTTTGCAGGGATACCTCACAGTATTCCCCTTCTGTCATTGTAAGCCGGTGCACACACTGCCGTGGCAATCCGTCTCTCCGTATGGGCGACCTCATGTGGTCACGCATTCCGCTCCTTCCGGTAGAACTGTAGGGCGGGGTGCCCTCACCCCGCCGCATCCCGTAGGGGCGACCCTCGCGGTCGCCCCTTTCCCGTCCTTTGCAAACCTTTAGTTTGCCTTGTCCTCGCCGGAGTAAGAGCTGCCGCATTCCACACGCACCATGTACTCGTCGTACAGAATGGCGGCGGCGTGAACACCCTTCCAGCCTACGCTGGAGCGCTGATCCAGAGGATCGGCGGTACCGGAAGAGCCCCGGGACTTGACGATGACCTCGGTACCCTCGCTCAGATCCACCACACCGTAGGCACCCTTGCCGATAAAGAGGCAGCCGTAAACGGCACAGCCGGCAGCGCCGCCCTCACCGGGATAGATGTCCGCATTGTCAGCAGCGGTGACAGCAAGATCCAGCACCATGGAGCTTGCGGTATTGCTCACCACCTTGGCACGGGTGCCGCCGATCAGTACATAGCGGCCCTTCAGCGCATTTGCCGCCACGGTACCGCCGTCAAAGGCAACGGTGGTGCCGGAAACGCCGTTGGCATTATTTACCTTCAGGCTGCGGCTGTTGGAAGCCAGATCGTCACCGCGGAAGATCTTGGCTTCGGTGGTCTCTACGAACCGCACGCCGTGGAGCTCGCCGATCTCGCCGGAAAACAGCTCTGTGGCGGCGGGGTACTGATGGGCGGCGATCCAGGCCTCATCCTGACGCAGGTCAAAGGCAACGCTGGGGTGGATGATGCACACGTACTTGCCGTCAAAGGTAGGGGCATTCATCTTCTTCAGCGCAGTAGCGGCTTTGGCCACCAGCTCGCTGGTCATCTTGCAGGCACCGCTCAGGGCATAACGATGGGTAATTTCGTTGCCCGCACCGTCAGTGGCATAGATGACCTTGGTACCCTGCTGGATCTCGTTGCGGGTCACGGTGTCCAGAGTCAGACCCATGTTGGCGCCGTGGCGATCGGTGATCTCCAGTACCACGTCGTCGATAGCGGTCATATCCAGCATATCGCTGACGGTGGTGTAGTCACCGTACTGGCTCAGATCCTTGGTGATGTAGCTCACGGAGATGCCGCTGCCGTCGGGGGTCACGCCCTCGGTCAGAGGGGTCAGCGCCTTGTCGAAGCTGCCGAACTTACGCCATTCCACGGTCTTGCCGCCGCCCACAGGCAGAGGCTTGGTGGCCGCAAACTGGTTGTGTACCAGGGCGGGCTTGGCATTTTCCAGCAGCTCCATGCCGTAATAGGTTTTCATCTCGGCGCTCAGGCCGGACGTGGTCTGGGTGTTGCTGTCTGCAAAAAGCTGCAGATCAAAATAATCCTTCATTCACTTCTCCTTTTCGTTCTTTCCACATAGTTTCCCCCGGCGTCGGGGAGATTTTTTACGCCCGAATGCTCTCAATTTTCCGTGGTAAGCCACGACCTCACCTACACCCACGCCGTTCCCGTTTGTTGCACCTTCCCGCACAACAGCGAAAAATTTTTCAAAACCGTATCTTCTCGCCTTTCATCACCCGCTGTCGGATGTCCGCCAGCTCCCGGGAATTCAGACTCTTCGGATCGCTGTGGCTGATACTGACGCTTCTGCCGCCGTTCTCCCCTATGTGTCTTCCGCCGCTGGCAATGGACCTCGCCATCTGCTCCCCGGCACGGCGGGACGCATACGTCATAGCCCGGCGCAAAAGCTCCTCCCGATGCACCACCTCATAGGCGGTACGCCCGTCCACACCGGCAGCCACCAGACGGCTGAACGCATCGCTCTCCATTTCCCTGCGCCAGTCGAATTCGGGGTACATCTTCCGGATTTCCCCCTCCTGCTGTGCCAGCGTCTCCAGTGCGCGGATCCCCTCTGCCCGCTTCTGCTCCGCCCGGGCACGCAGCTTTTCGTTCTCCTGCCGCAGTCCCTTCAGCCGCCCGTCCAGAATTTTCTGCACCCGGCCCTCAAACTCCTCCTTACACCTGCCCTTTATCAGCTCCTCAAAGCTCTCCTCGGCAGGTCCTTCCTCGCCAAATACCTGTAAATCAAATGTACCTTTCATCCCGTCACTCCTCATGCTTCCACCGCCACACAGGCGGGATACCGTGCCGCGATCTGCCCCAAACCGCCGCGCACCACATCGAATGCCCGATCCGGTTCCTTTGCCGCCACCGTGGCATAACCGGGCCGCACCACCGTCTCGCGGATATTCCCCGTCTCCTCCAGCGTGGCGATCAGCGCATACACCAGCGCACTCACCGCGGCGCAGACCACATCTTTTCCTTTTTCCGCATAATTGGCGTGTCCCTGCACCGTCATACGTCTGTCTGTAAATACCACACGGATCATCTGGGACTCACCGCCTGTCTGGCGTTTTTCCGCATTCTGTCCATGGCACTCAGGCTTTCTTCCTTCCGCACCTGTGTTGCTTTCCCGTCAGTCACCTGTGCAAACTCCTTCTCCAGCGCCTCTCGCAGGCGGCTGCCCTTTTCGGCATCCACCACCTGCGCCACCTCCAGAAGCCTTTCCCGCAAATGCTGAATCTCCGAGCGCTGCGTCTTTCCCTCACCAATGAGCCGCAGCATCTCCTCCTTGTTCTTGAACTCCATCAGCTCCAGGCACTTCTCTGCCTGATCCGCCATATCGGCGCGGAAAAAGCCCATTTGGAACAGCTGCATCGCCAGTTGGTTGTACTCCATGGTCCGATACGGATTCTCCTGCTCCGCCCCGATCTCCAGATCAAACTCCGGCACGCGGTAGCTCACACCGAAGCCGTCATCCATGGCCACCGGCTGCAATCCTGCATTTGTATAGCTTACATAACACTTTTCTCCGCGTTCTCCCAACAGCCGGAAGCGGCGGGGCACATCGTAAAACTGCCGCACCAGCTCGATACACAGCGTCACCACGTCGGCAAAGGCGTCGTACCCGTCGTCGATCATGTTGCGGCTCAGCTTTCCGCCGGACTCCTGCAAGGCAGCGATGGCCGTTGCCGCCGTGACGCCGGTGGCGGTTCCGCCGTTGCTCACGTCCCGATTCCCGGCGGTTTCCTTCATCTCCGCGATCTTCTGATCCAGCACTGCCACATATACACTATCTAAACCCACCGTGTGGATGGGTGCGATGGAATCCGCTCCCAGATTGCCGTTGGTGTGGACGAACGGCCGGGTCCAGTCGGCATATTCGCTTTCATTCACCGCACCGTCGGAGCGGATAAAGAAGCGGGGCGTGGCGGCGGCAAGGGTATTCTTCAAAATGGCCTGGTTCATCAGGTCGATCTGCTTCTGCGGGCTCTTGCACAGATCCACATAGCCGAAGCCGCAGGGCGTCCCCTCCTCGGGGAAGAGTACATCGAAAACAAAGGGATATTTGCCGTGGTCGTACCAACCCTTTTCCGCCCATTGGGGGTCATTCTCCGTGGCATACAGCACCGTCTGGTTCACAAACTTACAATACTGCAATACCTTCTTCCCATTTACGGTCGTGTGGTAGTACCAGTCCACCACTAGGGACTTGTCGGTGGTGTCCACCGTGTCGTCATAGAGGAATCGGCTCACCGCAAAGGTACCGCCGCCCAGTTTTCCCTCCAGCTGAGGATACTGTTCCATCAGTGTCTCGTTGTTCACCAATTCTGTCGAGAAAAAGTTGGCGCTGTCCTGAATGTCCATGACCCCCGGCTCCCAAAACAGGTTCAGAAGATCCATACGCCGCACGCTGATGTCGCCCAAGCCGCCCAGCTTCTCTGCGTCCCAGAACACGCCGTAGGCGGCACAGCCGGATTTCAGCTTGTACCACCAGGCGCTGGAATAAACGCGCTTGAACTGATTGTTCTTCAGAATTACCGGCAGAATACGGCTCAGCATCTCCGCCTCGTCCTGATCCCCGGGCTCACGGGGCAGCACGGTAGGCGCAGGATAGCAGTCCATGGCGTCGGCGTGTTTGGAGAGAATGCAGTTTACCAGCCAGCCGCTGGCAGGCTGCGGATCCGCCGGATTGCCGCCCTCTCCCTCCTTCTCCATCTGCGTCCAATGCCGCAGCTTCCAGAACTGCTCATTGTCGATGATGCGCCTTTCCAGCTGCGCCTTTCCCTGCTTGTACTTCCGCAGGATCTCCGTTGCCTTTCGGATCTCTTCTGTGCCGATCTTCGGCTTCCACACTTCCTGCTCCATTCTCTTGCTCCTTTCAGTTTATATCATTCGATTTCGTAGGGGCCGGCGTCCTCGACGGCCCGTTTCTCCGTAGGGCGCGACGACCCCGGCGCGACGTGGTGAATACGGTATCCGTAGGGGCGGACGACTCTGTCCGCCCGTTTCTCAATCCATCCGCGAATTCCAATTCGCGGACACCATAATTTTCAATTCTTTATTCTTCATTTTTCATTTCCTCACTACGCTCTGCCAGCTGCCAAACTTTCCACCCGCCAGCTCTAAAGGATCGTCCGCGATCTGCGCCTGCTCCTGTCTGCGGGGTGCAATGGGCCGCGACATACAAAAGTATCGCGTCTCATCCGCCACATGGTCCTCCTGGGCCGTGTCCACGTCCTCCACATCGGTCTGAGAGTACAGCAGCAGCGGCACCGTCCGCAAAAAGGCGCGGCAGGTGTTGAACACATACAGCATGGGATACCCCTCTTCATCAAAAGAAAGTCGATAGTGTACCTGCATCCACCCGGGGATGCGTCGGTTGTCTCCCTTTTGAAAATAGATGCCGTGCTTCAGCGCCGTCTCATAGATGCTCTCACCTCTGCTGGCGTCCCAGATGGCGGGGTCGGCAACGCCCTGAATGTCCCGCCCCTTCAGCCACGGGTGCTCCTGCTCAATGCGCCGTATCTCGCGGAACTGTTTGTCCGGTGTCCATAAAACCCCCTCGTTTGGCGTGGCGGTACATCCGTACAGCTCTAAAATGCGGTAGATCACGCCGTCGTGGTCCACCGCCCACCAGGCGCAGGAAAACGGCTTGGCGTAGCCGAAGTCGTAGCTTCGGTACACCCGCCACTCCTTTGGGATGTCAAAGGGCTCGATGACGTGGGTACAGCGTCTGTCCCTGTAGTGCTCCGGCACATCGGCAAACTCCTGAAATACCTGTCCCTGAAACAGGTCCCACTTGCCCTCCAGCCATGCCTCCCGCAAACGCCTGGGCAGCGCCTCCAACTGCCTGAGGTAATCCGGCTGTGCCCGCAGCAGCGCCTTGTTGTCCGTCACCCGCGCCGGAATAAAGGCGTAATCCTCTCCGTTTTCTCCCGGCTCATACCGCCTGTCGATAAAGAGCCGTTTGATGTACCCGTGCCCCGGTCCGCCCGGGTTACAGGTGTAGTAGATCCGCTTGGGAAACTCGTTCACGCCGCGGACGCAGGCGCCAAACTGCCGCAGCCATCTCTCCCGGAGCTGTGTCGCCTCGTCGATAAAGATCACGTCATACTCCGTTCCCTGATAGCGGCCCATATCGCCGTCGCAGGCGCAGTAGCCGAAATCCAATACGCTCCCGTTCCGGAATTCAAACCGCCGCGCCGTTGCCTTGTATTCTGCCAACCCATGCAGCTCGGTTCGCAAAAAGCGGATGTGGTTGCTCTCCAGCTCCTGATAGGTCCGCCGTACCAGCAGCAGGCGGATTCCCGGATATTGCAGCGCCAGCAGCTTTGCCTTGGTGCGCACCGCCCAGCTCTTTCCGCCGCCGCGGGCGCCGCCGAAGGCCACGTATTTCTTGTCGCACAGAAGAAACTGTTTCTGCTTTTCATTGGGCTCCGGGATCTTCATTTGCTCCAGTCCTCTACCTCCTTACTCATTTCCACCCGCACACACGGTTTTTCGCCGTCGTCCTTTTCCATCGACTCCTTCACCTTCACCAGCTCCCGCAAAACCGCGGTCAGGTCCCTGATCTCACCCATATTCACTTCTTCGCCGTTCTCCGCCGACTCCAATCGCCGCGCCAACTGTCTGGCGGCGCTGGAAAGACACGCGTCCGCCGCATGGGGGAGCTGTTTTCCTCTGGTCCATTTTCCCTTTCTCGCATGAGCTCCTACCGTCTTGGGAGAAATACCGTATTCCTCCCCCAACTGCCGGTAACTCACTTTTTCGCTCTCATAGCGCTTTCTGATCTCCTCCCACGGAATATTTTTCAATCGCTTCCCTCCCTTCGAAACGGCGCAAAAAACCGCGCCGCAAATTCTCTCAGACAGTCCTCGCAGATGTCCTCCCCGTTGACATGGTAACTGCTCTCTCCCCGATAGATCTCAAACCCGCAGATGTCGCACTCTGCTGCGATCTCGTCCATTTTCTTCACCTCTCTATTCCCCGCCCTCTTTCCGCCCTTTGTTGCCTTTCCCATGGCAACACGCGCAAAAAAGAGCCGAGCGCCCGCTCGACTCTCCCATCATTTTCCCCGTAGGGGCGACCCTTGCGGTCGCCCGCCGTCTCCCATCTTCTCTCATCGTATTTATTCGTAGGGCGGGGTCCCCTGACCCCGCCGCAAATTCCGTTCCCCCCATAGGGCGGGACCCGCGTGTTCCGCCGCAATTCTCATTCCATTCGTAGGGACGACCCTTGCGGTCGTCCGCGTTCTCTTGTAGGGGACGGCGTCCCCGACGTCCTGTTTCTCCGTAAGGCGGGACCCACGTGTCCCGCCGCAAACGGAACGAGAAAGCCCGTTCCCTGCAGAATACCCGATACGCTCCCGTAAAACTCGTAGGGAATGGGCTTGCCCATTCCGCAATTTAATCCCCATGGCGTGCCGCAGCACGCCATCCCACGGAGGCGGTCGTAAGACCGCCGACCGCGCCGACAGGCGCAAAAAATCAGGGGCGACCCTATGTGGTCGCCCGCCGTCGCCCGTTTTCTCTCATCGCATCTTTTCATAGGGGCGGATGCCCACATCCGCCCTTGCCGTGGAAGGCACTCCGATCCAGTTCGATGTGAAGGCCAAAAGCATCATTGGAGCGGATTTCCACGTCGGCATAGAAGGTGTGCGGGCTGATGGTGATGTCATAGTTTGCGGAAAGGTAGTCAAAAATCTGCTTGCGGGAGACGGGATGCCCCTTGCGGGAGTTGCGGCGGAGGTAGTCATACAGAATGAACCACCGCTCGCCTTGGGTATAGTTGCTCTCCGTTGTTTTCCACGCCATCGTTTCCACCTCGCTTTTGGATGATTATAACACGAAAAACAGGAAAGAAAAAGAGAAAATCTATTGTGCTTTTTCGGATTTCAAGATATAATAATCGTGCTACACAAACTTCATAATGTTCCCACGGAGAGAATGTGTTTTTACCTCGGTAAAAATGCACTCTCTATTTTGGCATTCTCTTTGTGGGAAAAGTCGAAGTTTGTGTAGCAGCAATCAGAGCTGTGCATTTTTCAAGTGTGCGGCTTCGGCTGCACACTTTTTTTATTTGGGGTGGAAAAGAAAATGGAGAGCATCCAAGAGATAAACGAAACAAGAAAACCCACAAGGAATTCAGGCATTGAGCTTGTGAAAATAATTGCCATTTTGCTGATCGTATGCAGTCATGTGGTTCAAACTCTCGGCGGAGGTAATTCGGACTACACGCTTGACCTATCCACGGCGACCACGGACTGGGTTCGACTTTTGATTACAATGCTACGATATTCAGGAGCCTTAGGAAACACCTTGTTTTTTGTTTGTTCTGCATGGTTCCTCCTTGACAGCAAACAAGTTAGCGGACAAAAAATTGTCTCCATGCTTTTAGATGTTTGGATTATTTCGGTTTCCATTTTCGCGGTGGTGTTTTTCGCAAAACACGGTGATTTATCGTTGAAAATGATAGTAAAATCTTTCTTCCCCACGACATTTGCAAACAATTGGTATATTACTTGCTACCTGCTTTTTTATCCAATTCATCCCACATTGAATAAAGCTATCGCGAGTATGACGCAAAAAGCATTATTTCTTACATCTTTTACACTGTGCTTCTTGTATATTGGTATGAACTATATCAGCGGTTTCTTTTTCTCGTCTGCTCTGATACTTTGGGTCGCGATTTACTTTTTAATGGCATATATGAAAATATATATGCCTAAATTGATGGCAAGTAGGCGAGCAAATTTTATCGGTCTGCTCGTTGGCATTGTCGGGAATTATGGGATTATTCTTGCGACAAATTTTCTCGGTTTAAGATTATCTTTTTTTGAAAATCAATTGCTCCATTGGAACAATAATTGTTCGCCTTTTCTTATCCTGATTGCCATATCGGCACTCAATCTGTCTCGAATGGCTGCTTTCCACAATAAAACAATAAACTACATATCAAGACTTTCGTTGTTGATTTATGTGATACACGAAAACATTCTATTGCGGACTTACTATCGCCCGATGATGTGGCATCAAATTTATATCTCCGTTGGTTATGACCACATTCTCCTTTGGATTTTATTGATGGTTATCGGTCTATTCTTGTTTGGACTGGTGGCGAGCATTGCCTATAAATACACCCTTCAAAGATTGGTGCCCCCCCTGTCGAAAAAACTTTGCCTCGGCATTGGAAAAGGTTTTGATTGTATGGTAAACATGGTAATGAAGATAAAGTGAAAAAAGGGACGCAAATCGCGTCCCTCTTATCATATCAACTGTGCGTGTCCCGCAATGGCATCCTCGATCCGTTGGGGTTCAATGCCAATATATCGTTGGGTGGTGCTGGCCGAGGCGTGTTGTAGGGAATGGGCTTGCCCATTCCGTAATTTTAATTCATGGCGGGCACTATGCCCGCCATATCACGAAAGTGCCCCGCCGGAGGCAATCAAAAAAACGCACCCTTCCGGATGCGAATTTTTGGTGTTTTTCAAATCCCGTTTACCGCGCTGTAAATCTCCATGATCCCCACAAACACGTTGAATAAGCCAAACGCCAGCACCAGCACGCCCGCCGTCTTGCGGGATTTGTTCTTCTCCGCAATAAAGCCCACGCCCAGAAGCCCCATGGCAATCCCCAGCGAAAATGAGGTCAGCGCCGGCACGTACAAAACTTTAAACTTCCGCAGCACCCATGCCGCCATGGCGATGACCACCAGAACGATCTCGATCCAGCTTCTCCGATCCAACCTTCTTTTCATAGCAAGTATCCCCCTGCAAGCGTTTTCTCTACTCTATCCTACTTTTCGCCAAAACACAAGTTTTTTCTCACATTCCCATAATATATTTGGTCTTCAGCGCCGCGATCACGGTTTTTGCGTCCTGGATCTCTCCGCTGACGCAGCCCTGTATCAGCTCCACCATCGGCAGCCGTGACACCGTCAAAAACTCATCCTCGTCGGGATGCCTCTCTCCGAAGGTCAGACCTCTTGCCAGAAAAAGATATAGCTTTTCTGCATAGCACCCCGGCGAAGCGATGATCTCGCCCAACGGCATCCATCGCTCCGCGGTCGCTCCCACTTCTTCCAGCAATTCCCTTTTCGCGGTCTCCAGCGGTTCCTCGCCCGGTTCCCTCTTTCCCGCCGGAATTTCCCACAGGATCCTGCCGAAAGCATATCGGTACTGCTGTACCATCATCACCCGTCCGTCGTCGTCCACGGCCAGGATCCCCACCCCGCCGGGATGGTCTATGATCTCCCGCAGGGAGGTCTTTCCGTTGGGCAATTCCACCTCGTCCACGTGCAATCTTACAATTCTCCCTTTATAGATTTCCTTTTCGGACAATTTCTTCTCCATCAGTTCCATGTTTTTTCACCTCTGCGCCCATCATATCACAAAATTTTTCCTGCCGCAACTTGTAACCGTTTGTTTACTTGCTTCTGCGGCAATAATGTGATATACTACCGTCCGGGCCTGTGGAAAGGAGGGTCGTCCATGGAAAAAAACAGCATTAAAATTGCCGCGCAAAACCGAAAAGCATTCCATGACTATTTCGTGGAAGACCGCTTTGAAGCAGGGATCGAGCTGTTTGGCACCGAGGTCAAATCCATCCGCCAGGGTCACCTGAACATGAAGGATTGCTTCGCCAACGCCAAGGACGGCGAGCTCTACGTCTACAATATGCACATCTCCCCCTATGAGCAGGGAAACATCTTTAATAAAGACCCGGACCGTCCCAAACGTCTTTTGATGCACAAGCGGGAGATCCGCAAGCTCCACGAGTCCCAAAAGCTTGATGGTTACTCGCTGATTCCTCTGAGCGTTTACTTTAATAACAGCCGCGTCAAAGTGGAATTGGGACTTTGCAAGGGCAAGAAAAATTACGACAAGCGCCAGTCCATGGCGGAGCGCGACGCCAAGCGCGAGATGGATCGGGCGAGAAAAGAGAGGTACTGATATGGAGAACAATCCCATTTTTACCATTGAGATGGAAAACGGCAAGGCCATCACCGGCGAACTGTATCCCGAGATTGCACCCCAGAGCGTGTATAACTTCATCAGTCTTGCCAACAGCGGCTACTATAACGGGCTCATCTTCCACCGCTGCATCTACGGCTTTATGATCCAGGGAGGCTGTCCGTTGGGCAACGGCACCGGCGGCCCCGGCTACTGCATCAAGGGTGAATTCACTTCCAACGGTTTCCAAAATGATCTGCGCCATACCCGGGGCGTTCTGTCCATGGCCCGCACCATGATTCCCGACAGTGCCGGCAGCCAGTTCTTCATTATGCACAAGGACGCACCACATCTGGATGGGGAGTATGCCGCCTTCGGCATGGTCATCAACGGCATGGACGTGGTAGATGAGATCGTCGGCCAGCCACGCAATATGATGACCAACAAGCCCAAGAAGGACCAGGTCATGGTCAAGGTATCCGTGGACACCAAGGGTATTACCTATCCCGAGCCGGAAAAGCTGCCGGAGCGCTAATTTTGTTGATTTTGTAGGGGCGGTCCTATGTGGCCGCCCACCTACGAAATATATTATTTGGGGGTGTACCGGTTTCGACGGGGGCGTGGAAACGAGATAAGCGAGCGGCGGCGCCTGACCGCCTTAAAACGGGCAATTATAAATGAAAGAACAAGACTAATACTCTTGCTGTCGCTGCTTAAGCAGTGACCGTCTGAACCGGAAAGGCCGCGGGCCGGGGAAGGCGTCGTTGACGCGGCGTCCGTGAGGCAGGTAAGAGTTGCCCCGCCCACGCATCATGACTCTACTGAGCCGTGCAGTCTGTTAAGTGCCTGTACGGTAAGGGAACGTTGAAACTTAACTGCGCTCGGAGAAAGTCTCGCGGAAATACTTTCGGACAGGGGTTCGACTCCCCTCACCTCCACCAATGGAGTGCTGTACAAACCGCCAGTCGTCATTACAATGGCGGGTGGTATGTTTATGTTCAGTGTTCCATTCCAAAAGTAAGAAAAGGCATCCTTTGGCATTAAGCCATTGGATGCCTTTTCTTTTTGTGCTATGTCGAATTACGATATTTCCTATCAAAACCCAGCGAAAAAAATGGAAACATGATAGATTTTGTCGTAAAGGAGCAAGGCTATGATTAGGATTTTACTTTCCACGCGCCTCGGCGAAAGGCGCTGGACGCAAGCTGATTTAGCTCGGATGACAGGTATTCGGCCAAATACGATTAACGAAATGTATCACGAATTATCGGATCGTGTAAAGCTCGAACATCTTGATCTGATTTGTGAGGCGCTCGATTGTAATCTTGAAGACCTCATTGTTCGGACGGAAAGTAATGATGTTGAAATCCGAACAAGGACAGGAGCGCCAAAGACTAAGTAGGCCATCTCCTTAAACCCCGGACGATAGCGCGTCCGGGGTTTATATTTTTGTACCATCAGATAACGTAAAAGTAATTTCGACTTCACAGCCAAGCGCGGCAGCCATCTTCTCTATGTCCTTCTCCGCAAAGTTTCCGCGTGTCATTTTATTGGACAGGTTTTGTCTGGTTTGCCCCGTTGCTTCTGCCAGATCGCCCATCGTCATTTTCGTTCGATTCATAATGATTTTAATCTTCTCTGCTACTGATATATTCATAGCGGCACCTCCTATACGCTCAATATACACTATACCGTGTCACTTGTCAAATAAATTTTGCAAATTTCACAAAAAAATGTAAAATAATGCTTGACAAGTGACACGAAATAGTGTAATATAGTAAATGTAAGGAGGAGATACAAAATCCCCTCGGAAAGGAGGACAGACCGATGGACGAAAGAATAAAAGCCCTGCAAGAGCTGCTGAAAATCTTGTGTGAGCATCCCGACCTGGCAGAACGGATAGTAATCACAATCAAGCCCAGCAAGCTAATGCAGAGCGAACACCAAGAGGATTAACCCCCGGCGCTGGGAGGGAGCGGAAAGCTCCCCTCCCTCCCAATATAAACCGCCGGGCAGAAAAATACAAGGAGAAGTTGAAATGAAAGAGTATGAAATCCATGCAAGCGTAAGCTATGTTTCTGGGGGAACCCGTTACTATGATGCGTATCTCGATTACGTCAATGCCGGCAGCAAGAAAGAGGCCAGCAAGATTTACAAGGAAAGCCTCGCGAAAGACGGCATCCGAGTGGAGCGCATGGAAATCATCGAAGCATGAGGAGGAAAGAAAGTAATGATTATTTTCTATATCGTGAGCATTACCGGCGCGGCC
>JAZUEB010000047.1:0-12264 GCA_045639965.1 Vescimonas sp.
ATAGTCCTCGCCCAGCACGCCGATGTTGATCTCGCGGCCCTTGATCTTCTTCTCCACCACCACGTGATCGCCAAGTGCCAACATACGGTGCAGGGTGGCTTCCAGCTGTTCCCTGGTGTCGGGCAGCTCCACGCCGATAGAACTGCCGCCGTTGACGATCTTTACCGCGCAGGGAACCTCCAGCTCCTCCACCAGGCGGGGAATATCCTCCTCGGTATAGGTGATGTCATGCCACGGAGCGGTACGGATGCCCTCGGCATCCATGAAACGCTTGGTCACCGCTTTGTCCATGGCCATGGCGGCGCCCAGATAACCGCTGCCGGTATAGGGCACACCCAACAGATCCAGCGTCGCCTGAATGCGGCCGTCCTCGCCATTCTTGCCGTGCATGGCGATAAAGACGATGTCCGCCATGGCACACACCGCCAGAACGTCCTTACCGAGGACCGAGGGGCTTTGATCTTTTCGGCTGGCGCGTACCGCCTCCAGATCCGGGGCAACGCTGCCAACATGATTGTCGGGGCACAGGCCGTCCGGTGCGTCAAAGATGTCCTCCAGAGAGCCGGTATAGTTCTCCAATCCCAGAAACATATCCACAAAGATCGCCTGATAGCCCTTTTCCCGCAGGGCGCGGCAGATACCCGTGCCGCTGGTCAGTCCTACGTTTCTCTCTGTATTCAAGCCACCTGCCAAAACAACGATTTTCATTTTGCATTCCTCTTTTCAAAAAAAGTATATGCCAATAATTTACCTATTATATCAATTTAGCATTATAGCACAACGACCGGACAAATACAACAAAAAGAAAACCGCTGTTTCCTAAGAAGCAACGGTTTTCTTTGTTATCTGAGCCAGTCCGGCAGAGAGCGACCGTGTACGCCGGATACCATGCCCATTGCCAGATACAGCGACAGGATCGACGAACCTCCGTAGGAGAAGAACGGCAGCGTCAGGCCGATCACCGGCAGAACAAACAGGCACATACCCACATTGGCAACGATCTGAAAGAGCAGCATTCCCGCTACACCCACGCAGATCAGTCGATCCAAATAGCTCTTGGCGCGTTTTGCCGTAAAGATACAGCGTACGATGATGGCAGTGAGCAGCAACAGCACCGCAAGGCAACCCAGCAGTCCCAGTTCCTCCCCGATCACAGAGAAGATAAAGTCGGTGCGCCGATTGGGCAGGCTGGCACTCAAGGCGCTCTGGGTCTGCACGCCATGAAACAATCCCTGTCCCGTCAGCTTTCCGCCGCCCAGAGCCAACAGGCTTCTCGTCTGCTGCCAACCGGTTTCCAGCACCTTATAATCATGGTCAAAGAGTACAATAAATCGCTCTTTCATATACTTGGGGATCTTATCCAGCTCCCACAGAAGGTAAAAGGCGATCCCCCCGCCGGCAAATCCCAGAAGAAACCACTTTATTGCCACACCCGCCACGAAGCAGACCGCCGCAAAGATGAAGAGAAAAACCAGACAGCTGCCCATATCAGAGGAGATCACATAATACAGCCCAAACACCAGTATCAGGTGCGCCCCCAGAAACAGGATGGTGCGGATGGATTTCAGGTCGTTCCTCTCCTGCTTGAGCCAGTCCAACTGCTTGGCCAGCACAAGGATAAACGTCAGCTTCACGAACTCTGCCGGTTGAATACTCACCGGCAGGAACGGAAACTTCAGCCAGGCGCGGTTGCCGGTGTCGTCCGCTACACCAAAAGGTGTCTTGAGCAGCAGAATAAAAACAATATTGAAAAGGAGCATCCACTTCCATCCCTTTTTGGTGATCTCCGCAAGATCCAGAAGCGAAACGAGAAAAAACGCAAAAATGCCCATCACGGTGGCAGCCGCCTGTATCAGCACATAGCGCCAACTATTCAGATAGTTTGTGGCGCTGGCGATCATGAGAATACCAAACGCAGATGCGATCAAACATAAGAACAAAAGCAGCAGATCGCTCTGACGAAACAGATCCGAAATTCCGTCCGTCAAACGGCGCAGCATTATCCCGCCTCCTTTCTGCAAAAGATCCTGTATAGTTTACCACAATAAGTTTTCTGTGTAAACCGCTGATGCGCTCTTTTCTTTTGCTTTTTTGTGTGGTACAATAGGGAAAATTGCGAAACGAGGTGAAACGGCTTGGAATATCTGTCCCACTCCCCTTCGGAGACGGAAGCCATCGGTGAAACGCTGGGCAAACAGCTCAAGGGCGGCAGCGTTGTGGCGTATCGCGGCGGGTTGGGCATGGGCAAGACCGCCTTTACCCGCGGACTCGCCAGAGGTTTGGGCTGCATCGGGCGGGTCACCAGTCCCACCTTTACCATCGTCAACGAGTATAGCGGAACTCTCCCGCTGTTTCATTTCGATATGTACCGTCTGGGCAACAGCGATGCACTCTTTGACATCGGCTGGGAGGATTATCTGGAGCGCGGCGGCGTCTGTGCTGTAGAGTGGAGCGAAAACATAGTTGACGCCCTGCCCGAGGACACCATCACCGTCACCATCGCACGGGGCAGCGAAGAGAACGACCGGATCATCACCGTAGAAGGAGGCGGCCTGCTGTGAAAATTTTAGCTTTGGAGACCTCAGCAAAGGCGGTATCCACTGCCGTGGCAGAAGACGGCAGGGTGTTGGCCTCCGCTTATCAGAACGTTGGCCTTACCCACAGCGTGACGCTGATGCCACTGCTGGACGGTATGCTGAAAAATGCAGGTCTTTCCATGGAGGACATGGACTGTGTCGCTGTTGCCAACGGGCCGGGCAGCTTTACCGGGCTGCGGATCGGCGTCAGCGCCGCCAAGGGCCTTGCCTGGACCGGGGAACTCCCCTGCTGCGGCGTTTCCACGTTAGAGGCCATGGCGCAGAATGTTCGGGATTTTGACGGCATCGTGATCTGCGCCATGGATGCCCGGCGCAATCAGATTTACAATGCCCTTTTTGAGGCAAAAAACGCCGTTTTGACCCGTCTGTGTCCCGACCGTGCCATTGGCATTTCGGAGCTGGCCAAGGAATTAAAAACCTGCGAAAAATGTAAAATTGTGGTTGGCGATGGAGCAAAGCTGTGCTATACTGGTTTATTGGAACAGGGCATTGACTGCCGCATGGCAGCAGAAAGCGCCGCGATGCAAAACGCGGTTGGTGTCGCCCTGGTCGCCTGTGAGATGGCGGCACGGGGTGAAACCGTCTCTCCCCGGGATCTCGTCCCCGTTTACCTGCGCCTTTCCCAGGCAGAACGGGAGCGGCTTGCCAAGGGTCTGCCCATTACGCTGGATCAATAATTTTTATATACGGAGGACATTATTATGAGCAAACAGTATCCGAACCTGCACATTGTTGACCACCCGTTGGTACAGCACAAGCTGTCCATTATGCGCAATAAGGAGACCAGTGTCAAAGATTTCCGCGCTCTGGTGGGGGAGATCGCCATGCTGCTGACCTACGAGGCCACCCGTGATCTGCCCCTGACCACCAATCACATTGAGACACCTCTATGCTCCATGGAAGCCCCCACTCTCGCCGGCAAGAAGATGGCTATCGTCCCCATTCTCCGTGCAGGTCTCGGCTTTGAGGACGGTATTCTGACGCTGATCCCCTCCGCCCGTGTGGCACATATCGGTATGTACCGCGACGAGGAGACCCTGGAGCCTCACTTTTACTTCCTCAAGTATCCCAAGGATATCGCGGACCGCGACGTGCTGGTAGTGGATCCCATGCTGGCCACCGGCGGCAGCGCCGATATGGCCATCACCAAGATGAAGGAGCTGGGCTGCAAGAACATCAAGCTGATGATCCTGGTGGCCGCTCCCGAAGGTGTGGAAGCCATCTATAAAAAGCATCCCGATGTGCAGATCTACTGCGCCGCTCTGGACGATCATCTGAACGAAAACGGCTACATTGTCCCCGGTCTGGGCGATGCCGGCGACCGTATCTCCGGTACCAAGTAAAACAAAAACAACAACGTAAAAGCAGATGCCGCAAGGCATCTGCTTTTTTGTTATTCCTCGCAACGGCTTGCGCTGCGCACCAGTATTTGTATCTCGTTATGGGTCACGTTGGCAACGCCGATGCCTACGGTGATTTTCCCCTCGCCGCTCTCACCTCTCGCCAACACCGTACCGTCCACCACCGCGCCGATCAGCGGTGCGTGGTTAGCAAGCACGCCGATGCTGCCGTTTTCCAGCGGGATGCTCACATAGGACGCCATGCCATCATAGACGATCTCGCTTGCCGTGACCACCTGCAAATGGATCTGCTCTTTCATTGCCCGCTCCTTAATACTGACCGCGCTTGGCGATCACATCGTCAATACTGCCGCACATCAGGAAGGCCTGCTCGGGAATGTCGTCGCACTCGCCGCCGAGAATGATCTCAAAGCTGCGGATGGTCTCCTCCAGGGGCACGTACTTGCCGCTCATGCCGGTGAAGTTCTCCGCCACGTGGAAGGGCTGGGACAGGAAACGCTGGATACGGCGGGCACGGTTGACAGCCGCCTTATCCTCCAGGCTCAGCTCGTCCATACCCAACACGGCGATGATGTCCTGCAGCTCCTTATACTTCTGCAGCACGCTCTGCACGGCACGGGCGGTGTCGTAATGACGCTGACCCAATACGCCCGGCTCCAGAATACGGGAGGTGGATCCCAGAGGATCCACAGCGGGATAGATGCCCAGCTCCGAGATACCGCGGTCCAACACGGTGGTGGCGTCCAGATGGGCAAATGCCGTGGCAGGGGCAGGGTCTGTCAGGTCATCGGCAGGCACGTAGATCGCCTGCACGGAGGTGACGGAACCGCTGCGGGTAGAGGTAATACGCTCCTGCAGCATACCCATCTCCGTTGCCAGAGTGGGCTGGTAGCCGACAGCCGAGGGCATACGGCCCAGCAAGGCGGAAACCTCACTGCCCGCCTGGGTAAAACGGAAGATATTGTCGATAAACAGCAGCACGTCCTGACCGCTGGCATCACGGAAGTTCTCCGCAATGGTCAAACCGGACAGAGGTACACGCAGACGGGCTCCGGGGGGCTCATTCATCTGGCCGAACACCAGCGCCGTCTTGTTGATCACGCCGGACTCTGTCATCTCGTTCCAAAGGTCGTTGCCTTCACGGGAACGCTCGCCCACGCCGGCAAACACGGAATAGCCGCCGTGCTCATAAGCCACGTTGCGGATCAGCTCCTGAATGAGGACAGTCTTACCCACGCCGGCACCGCCGAATAGTCCGATTTTACCGCCCTTGGAATAGGGGGCCAGCAGATCCACGACCTTAATGCCGGTCTCCAGAATTTCCGTAGACGGGGTGACCTCGGTAAAGCTGGGGGGCGCACGGTGGATGGGCAGACGCTCCGCTTCCACGGGGCCCTTACCGTCAATGGGATCGCCCACCACGTTGAACATACGTCCCAGCGTGGCTTCGCCAACGGGCATGGTCACGGGAGACCCCGTATCCACCGCCTCGCAGCCGCGGGCGATTCCGTCTGTGGAGAACAGGGCGATACAGCGCACGGTGTTGCCACCCAACTGCTGGGTGGCCTCCATCACGATCTTGCGATCCTCCAGTTGAATTTCGATTGCATTGTTGATCTCGGGCAGATGTCCTGCGGGAAACTGGACGTCCACCACAGGGCCTGTGACCCTTTTGACGATACCTTTCATAATGCACTCCTACGTTAATTGTTCGCCGTGTCCAGCGCATTGGCGCCGCCGACGATCTCCGCGATCTCGGTGGTAATGGCAGCCTGACGAACACGGTTGAGCTGCAGGCTCAAGTCGTCGATCAGCTCGGTGGTGGCATCGGTGGCGGTGCTCATGGCCGTCATACGGGCGGCCTGTTCGCCTACCTTCGCCTCCAACAGCACGGAATACACCGTGTTGTTCAGATACAGCTGCATCAGATTTTCCAGCACGGTCTCCCCGTCCGGTTCAAAGATATACTCGCTGCCGGATTCCCCCTTTGCCTCCTCTGCCTTTGCAGGCAACAGCTGCAAGATGGCAGGGGTTTGCTGCAAAACGGAATGGTAATGCTGATAGATTAAATGGATCTCGTCCGCTTCTTCCTTGAGGTACTTCTCCTTCAGATAATCCGCCAGCGCCAGAGAGTCCTCCAAAGTGGGGGTGTCATTCATGTCGGCAAAGGTACGCTCCGCCTGCAGACCCTCATAGGCGATGACGTCGCGTCCCCAACGGCCGCAGACCACCAGAGAATAGGGTCGGGTCTCTGCCGCCAGTACCTCCTGCGCATAGCGCACAACGGCATGATTGTAGATGCCGCAAAGACCGCGGCTGCCCACAAACAGCACGTAGCAGACGTTTCTGACCTCCTCTCGTGGAGTGAGGAAACGGTTGGCGCAGCCCACGCCGCTGACGGAGAGCAGTTCGTCCAGAATGTGCTGACTCTGCCCGGCAAAGTGCCGCACCGTCGCCATGCTGCCCTCGGTACGGCGCAGCTTGGCGGCAGACACCATCTTCATCGCCTTAGTGATCTGCTGGGTGCTCTTTACGCTCTTGATCCGTGCCCGGATCTCACGCATATTTGCCACGGTCTCCTCCCTCCTTTCTCAAAAGGTCAAAGGTCTCAAAATGTTTTCTTAAAGTCGCGGATGGTCTCGCGCAGGGTCTCCAGCATATCGGCGGAGATCTTTTTGCGCGAGCAGATGATCTCCAC
Organism: Vescimonas sp.; assembly: GCA_045639965.1. Classification (GTDB taxonomy): domain Bacteria; phylum Bacillota; class Clostridia; order Oscillospirales; family Oscillospiraceae; genus Vescimonas. The sequence continues at coordinate 6,657 of JAZUEB010000047.1, forward strand.
CAGCTCCGGCATCGTCCGCTTAACATAGGCGACCACTTCGCTTTCAAAGCGCGCCATGTCGCCGAGCGCCACGTCGTCGGCAAAGCCCTCGTTGGCGGCAAAGATGGCGATGACCTGATCCTCCACCGGCAGAGCGGCATACTGCTTCTGCTTCAAAAGCTCCGTCATACGCTCACCGCGCAGCAGCGTCGCCTGGGTCGCCTTATCCAGATCCGAACCAAACTGGGCAAAGGAAGCCAGCTCACGGTACTGGGCAAGGTCGGTACGCAGACGGCCTGCCACCTGCTTCATGGCGGGCACCTGTGCCGCACCGCCCACACGGGACACGGACAGACCCACGTTGATAGCCGGACGGATGCCGGAATGGAACAGGCCGGTCTCCAAAAAGATCTGGCCGTCGGTGATAGAGATCACGTTGGTGGGGATGTAAGCGGCGATATCGCCGGCCTGGGTCTCGATAATGGGCAGCGCCGTCATGCTGCCGCCGCCGGAGGCCTCATCCAGACGTGCCGCACGCTCCAAAAGACGGGAGTGAAGATAGAACACGTCACCGGGATAGGCCTCCCGTCCGGGGGGGCGGTGGAGCAGCAGGGAGATCTCACGGTAAGCCGCAGCCTGCTTGCTCAGGTCGTCGTACACGATCAGGACATCCTTGCCCTGATACATAAAGTATTCGCCGATAGCCGCACCGGCATAGGGCGCGATATACAGCATGGGGGCTGGTTCAGAGGCATGGGCACACACCACGGTGGTGTACTCCATGGCGCCGCAGTCGGTCAGTTTCTTCACCACGTTGGCAACGGTAGACTCCTTCTGCCCAATCGCAACGTAGATACACAGCACGTCCTTGCCCTTCTGGTTGATGATGGCGTCCAGGGCGATGGCAGTCTTGCCGGTCTGTCGGTCACCGATGATCAGCTCGCGCTGGCCACGGCCGATGGGCACCAGTGCGTCAATGGCCTTGATACCGGTCTGCAGGGGCACGTTGACCCCTTGACGGTGCAAAACACTGGGGGCGGGGCTCTCGATGGCACGATAGCCGTCGGGACGAATAGCGCCCTTGCCGTCCACGGGACGACCCAGCGCATCCACCACGCGGCCGCACATACCGCTGCCCACAGGGACTTCGATGATGTGGCCGGTACGGCGCACGCTGTCACCCTCCTGCAGGTGACCGTAATCACCCAGCAGAACGACACCCACGTTAGTCTTGTCCAGATCCATGACCATGCCGCGCAGATCGCCTTCAAATGCCAGCATCTCGCCCGCCATGACATCGGCAAGACCGGACACACGGCAGATGCCGTCTCCCAGGCTGACCACTTCGCCGGTCTGGTAAACATCGATAGAATTGTCCACGCTGCTCAGGCGATCGCGGATCTCCTCCAACACGGGCTTATCGCTGACTTCGCCGCTATCGGCACGCTTCTCGGTCAGACGGCTCAAACGGTGTGCAACAGAACCGTCGTATACGGTATCTCCCACACGCAGGCGCACACCGCCGATCAGCTCAGCATTCACCGCAGCAGATACTGCCGCGCCGGGGAATACGCCCTGCAAAAAGGCGGTCATTTCCCTCAACTCCGCATCGGTCAGCGCCTCAGCAGAGGTAACGGTAACGGTCACCGGTTTTCCCTCGTTCATAGTCAGAACATCGCTGGGCATCGCAGACACCAATTCCTTGACCTGGCGAACGAACTGACCATTCATCGCCTTGCGCTGCGGCGCAAAGCTTTCTTCCTTCAGCGCCCTGGCGGTTTCGGCGGCCACGCGGTGCATGACCTCGTTCTCCACCTGCATACGCTTGGTTTGGCGCAGCTGGGACTCGGTGATTGCTGTATTCTCCTTGACTGCGGCAATTTCCTCTTCACCGCTCTTGGCAATATGAATGCTGTCCTCCCTCATCTGACGCTGTGTATCGGCCAGCAGCAGATCCGCGCGGTGGGTCGACTCACGCTTTGCCGTTGCCATGGCGGCATCAGCCTGCGCTGCTGCATCCGGTGCGTGCTGCGCCCGATCCAGATCCTGCGCGATCTTATCCTTACGCTCGTTTAACATCTTTGCGACCATTTTGCGCAAGATGAAAAACAGACCGCCGAACAGTATGATGAAGTTGATGAGTGCGAATAAAAATTCTTTGAACGTCATATCCGTTTCATCACTCCTCTCTTCTCATTTTTGGGATCATCTACTGCTTTTGTGCAGCATTGGTCAGCTGGTCGGCCAATATCCCAACCAGCTCCGGCATCTTCTCCGATACCTGTGCCAACGTCTCTGCGCGTTCCGTCTCGATGCGGTCACGCGCTTCCTTTTCTGCCGCATGGGCAGCACTCCGTGCTTCTGCTATGGCTTGGGCGCGCAAGCCTTCCGCTTCCGCCATGCTCTTTGCCAACAAAGCCTTTGCCTCGTCGCTGCGGGCTTGCCAGGTCTTCTCCAGCTCGGCCGCATTTTTCTGCACGTGCTGCTCGCTTTCACGGCGCAGCACTTCGCCGGCATCAATGCGTGCCTGGCGCTCGTCCATGAATTTGACCAGCGGACCGAAAAGGAATTTTTTCAAAACGAACAGCAGCGCAAAAAAGCAAATGACCGTCCAGATAACTTCTGACACGTTAATGCTCAAAGCGTGTGCCTCCTCTTCTACCTATCTTTTATCGGAAAATTACACCTTGGCGACCAGCATGAAAGCGATCAGCAGACCGTAGATGGTCAGAGCTTCCATCAGTGCCATGGAGATGATCAGGCTGGAGCGGATATCACCGGCAGCCTCCGGCTGACGAGCGATGGATTCCATTGCCTTGGTAGCGGTCTTGCCCTGAGAGATGGCAGTAAAGGCAGCGCATACAGAGATTGCCAGAGCAGCGGCCAATGCGATAATAGCGGATGCAGTCATGTTTGTTTCCTCCTAAAATTTGTTTGTTTTGTTTTATTTTGAATTTACTTATTCAACGGTTACATGGAGTTCCCCTTCGCCGATGGCTTCTTCCAGATAGATGGACAGCAGCATGGTGAATACCACCGCCTGGAGCAGGCAGAACAGCAGGCTCATCACCTGCATCAGAAGGGGCAGGACCAGCGGCAGGATATGGGTGAGCTGCTCGGTGACCATTTCCTCACCGTACATATTGCCGTACAGACGCAGTGCCAGTGAGAAAGGTCGCGTGATCTGTTCCAACAGATTCAGCGGCAGCATCAGGGCAAAGGGAGTCAAAAACGTTTTCAGGTAACCTCCAACGCCCCGGCTCTTCATGCCCACCACCTGCGTGGTCAGGAAAGAGGCAATGCCAAGGCCCAGCGTTGTAGACAGACTGGCAGTCGGCACGGCAAATCCCTTACCCGCACCGGGCAGCAGTCCGGAGTAGTTGCTCACAATGATGAAGATAAAAAACGTCGCCATCACGGGGAAATAGCGCCGTGCATTTGCCTCACCCATGTTGCCGGCAAAGAAATTCCGCATCTTGGTGATCGCCATCTCCATCAGGTTTTGCAGCGGGCCGGGCACCTCCTTGAGGTTTCTCGTTGCAAGCCAGGAGATAAAACCCAGCACCGCGATCATCACCCACATGGTGACCACCGCCCGGGTGATCTCCAATGGGCCAATGGAGAATAGTACGTTTGTCGTTTCTTCCATTACTTCACCTCATCATCTATTTCAGATTTTTTCTCAGCTTGCTCTTCGGACAGCTTGCGACCCATGCGGCCTGCCAGCACGATGTTGCTCACGGACAGTCCCAATGCCGTCCCGATAATAACACCGTAAAACGGAAACGGCAGAGCATTTCGCAGCAGATACACGATCAGCAGCGCCAATATGTCAAATAGTGTCCGCAGCATACTGCCCGCCATAACGGCATTGGCGCTGTCCTTTTTCATGCTTCGGCGCGTCAGGACCGCGCTGATATTTGCCACCGCAAATCCAAACGCCGCACCGATCACACCGCCTATGAGATACTGTCCCATGGTATACAGGCCTCGCATTCCGCACTTGCAAATCAGTTTTTTCCAAAATGATTATATATGATACTTCTGCGTCTTGTCAACCGCTTAAAGAACCTGTAAACTCTTTTTTTCAAAAAAATGGCACCCTCTCGGGCGCCATTTTCCAGACTGTCAAAAAACAAGCTCCTCGTCGGTGATCTCACCCTTGCAGACGATATTGGTCGGGCCGGTCAGGTAGAGATCATGCACACGATCTCCTGTGTGCTCCACGTCGATGATCAGCTGACCGCCTGTCATATCCACCTTCACGCCTTTGCCCGACGCCTTACCCAAAAGAGTCATGGCGGCCACCACAGAGCCGGTGCCGGTACCGCAGGCATAGGTGAAGTTCTCCACGCCACGCTCCCATGTACGCTCAAACAGGTGGTCCTCCCCGATGATCTCAAAAAAGTTCACGTTGGCGCCTTTGGGAAAAGCCGGATGATACCGCATCTTGCGGCCCAGAGTGAAAAGTCCGGCCTCGTCATAGTTCCTCAGGTCTTTCATGGGTACCACTGCGTGGGGAATCCCGGGGCTTCCCAGCTCCACGTACCAGCACTCATAGCACACACCGTCCACTTCAATGTCCCTGCGTTCCAGAATCTCGGGGTCGTTGAGCCGCACCTTGTAAAGCCGTTGGGAAATGCGCTGTCCCTTGACGATACCGGCGGTGGTCTCGATGACCTGCGTTTCCCCGGCCAGTCCGTTTTCGTAGCCGTAGCGGGCAATACATCTGGCGCCGTTGCCGCACATCTCTCCCATGGTGCCGTCCGAATTGAAGAATACCATCCGATAATCCGCGTGATCGGACTTCTCCACCACCATAAAGCCGTCCGCACCGATGGACAGGTGCCGCTCGCACAACACTTTCACGATGGCGGGATACTCCTCCAACGGGATCTTTTCTTCCATATTGTTGACGATCAGGAAATCGTTTCCCGCCCCGTTCATCTTCCAGAATTTCATCGTACTACGCCTTCCTTTCGGTAGGAATTGTTCTGATTATACCACACCGCATTTTCCAAAACAATACTCGTCAAAACATATCTGCCACGATACTCCACATAATAAATAGGGTACTGACTCTATCAAGTCAGTACCCTATTTGGTACGCCCGATGCGATTCGAACGCACGGCCTACAGAGTCGGAGTCTGTCACTCTATCCAACTGAGCTACGGGCGCATATTAAATTGTCCTGCCGAAACTCTCGGGAAAACTGTCCTGTTGCGGTGCCCAAATTTTCTGCGCGGCTTTCGCTTATCGCTTGAAAATTTGACCGCTGCCACTCGCTCTCCTCGCTTCTTCTGCCGCAGGCAGCGCTCGGATCGCTCCCCAACTGAGCTACGGGCGCATATTAAATTGTCCTGCCGAAACTCTCGGGAAAACCATCCTGGCGGATCTTTAACAGCATCGGCACACAATCATCTTGTTTATTATACCAATAACCTCTTGCCTTGTAAAGAGCAAACTTTGCAAAAAATTCCTGAAAAAGTGTAGGTGTTACAATGATGTGTTACAAAGAGTAAAAAAGGATAGCGAATAGGAAAGACCTGTGATAAGGTTAAGTTGCTCACACCAAACCGAAAGGCAGGTCACCTATTCGCTATGGAAAAGATAACACAAACAATGCGG
>JAZUEB010000048.1:0-72348 GCA_045639965.1 Vescimonas sp.
CAGCTCGAGGCGCTCGAATGCGGTGCGGCAAGCCTTTGCATGATTCTGGCTTACTACAACAAATGGATACCGATTGAGCAGGTGCGCGAAGACTGCGGCGTATCGCGCGACGGCTCCAATGCGAGGAATGTGCTGAAAGCTGCACGCTTTTACGGTCTTGACGCAAAGGGCTATCGCTACGAGCCGGAGACGCTGAAGGAAAAAGGCACGTTCCCCTGTATCATACACTGGGATTTCAATCACTTCGTCGTGCTTGACGGCTTCAAGGGCGGCAAGGCATATATAAACGATCCGGCAAGAGGGAGCTACAGTGTTTCGATGGACGTTTTCGACGCATCCTTCACCGGCATCTGTATGCAGTTTGAGCCGACGGAAGGCTTCGTGCCCTCCGGCAAGCCGAAGAGCATGTACTCCTTTGCCGCAAAACGTCTGAAGGGCACCGGTGCGGCACTCACGTTTACAATGCTGACCGGCATCGTTGCGGCGATCCTCAGCTTTGTGCAGCCGGCGTTCTCCCGCATCTTCCTCGACCGTCTGCTGACGGGCTCGGGCCCCTCCTGGATAAGACCGTATCTGCTGTTTTTAGCCGCGTTCAATCTTATACAGATCATCATGGCCGCTTTGCAGGCGATCTATTCGCTGCGTATAAACGGCAAGATGGCAGCGGTCGGAAACGCCTCGTATATGTGGAAGGTACTCAAGATGCCGATGAAGTTCTTCTCCCAACGCATGGCGGGCGATATTCAGGGGCGGCAGAGCTCCAATGCGTCCATTGCCAATACGCTCATCAGCACCTTTGCGCCGCTTCTGCTCAACACGGTAATGATGGTGTTTTATTTCGTAGTTATGCTGCGCTACAGCGTGATCATGACCATCATTGGCCTTGCATCCATGGTTATCAACGCCCTGGTTTCCCGCTACATATCCAATAAGCGCATCAACGTGACTCGGGTTTCCATGCGCGACAGCGCAAAGCTCGCGGCTTCAACCGTTGCCGGCATCGAGATGATTGAAACGATCAAGGCGTCCGGCGCGGAGAACGGGTATTTCAAGAAGTGGTCAGGCTATCAGGCCAGCGTCAACACCCAGCAGGTGAAGTTTCTGAAATTGAATCAGTATCTCGGCATGATCCCCCAGTTCGTCTCCGCTCTGGCCAATAACGCTGTGCTGTTTCTGGGCGTGTGGCTGAGTATGCAGGGAGAGTTCACCGTCGGTATGATCATGGCGTTTCAGGGCTTTTTGGGATCCTTCATGTCGCCTGCTTCGATGCTGATATCTGCCGGGCAGACCATACAGGAGATGCGCACGCAGATGGAGCGTGTGGATGACGTAATGGAATATCCCGAGGATGTTGTCTTTGCCGAAAGCAACACGGCCGACAACCTCAGCAAGCTTTCCGGAAAGATCGAAGTAAAAAACCTTGTGTTCGGCTATTCTCCCCTTGCCGAGCCGCTGATCAAGGGTTTCAACATGACCCTTGCCCCCGGCAAAAGTGTGGCCATCGTGGGTGCTTCCGGCTGCGGCAAATCCACCATGTCCAAGCTGATTGCAGGACTGTATCATCCCTGGAGCGGCGAGATCCTGTTCGATGGGAAGCCGATGAATCAGATACCGAAAAACGTATTCCGCGGGTCTTTGGCTGTGGTGGATCAGGACATCATCCTCTTTGAGGACACCATCGCCAACAATATCAAGATGTGGGATGACAGCATCGAGGACTTTGAAATGATCCTGGCTGCCCGGGACGCCCAGATCCACGAGGATATTATGCAGCGCCCCAAGGGCTATCAGCATAAGCTGATCGAGGGCGGCAAAGACTTCTCCGGCGGCCAGCGTCAGCGAATGGAGATCGCCCGGGCTTTGGCGCAGGATCCCACCATCGTCATTCTGGACGAGGCCACCAGTGCGCTGGATGCGAAGACGGAATACGAGCTGGTCAAGGCGGTGCGCAACCGCGGTATTACCTGTATCGTTATCGCGCACCGACTGTCCACCATTCGCTCCTGCGATGAGATCATCGTGATGGAGCATGGCGAGATCATGGATCGCGGCACCCATAAAGAACTGATGGAACACAGCGAGATTTACCGCGACCTTGTCACGGCGGAATAAGGAGGTGGTAGCAAATGAGTTGGCTTGAAGAACAGTTACGATATCGTGAGGAAACGGACAATGCCGATTTTGCGGACGCCATCGATTCCCTTGCCGGTGCGGTCATGGGAAAACGTCTGCGCGATGCGCTCAGCCAGAATGCGATCGCTGCTTCCGCCATAGAAGAAATACTGAGTTTTTATCATTGTAAATCCAAAAGTGAGGAGCTTCCGCCTCAGATCAAGACAATAGACGAACAGATTGAATACCGGATGCGTCCCTTTTGCATTAAGAGCCGCACCGTCACACTGGAAAAGGGCTGGTATCACCATGCGGTGGGAGCCATGCTCGGAACATTAAAGGAGGACGGTTCTGCCGTTGCGCTGCTGCCCGGAAAGCTGTCGGGGTACCGGCTGGTGGATGTCCGGACTGGGAAGCAAATCAAAATCACCAATAAAAATGAACAGCTTCTGGACAAAGAAGCTGTGTGTTTCTATGAGCCGCTGCCCCTCAAAAAGCTGCACATGGGCGACCTGCTGAAATTCATGGTGCAGCAGCTCAGCGTGTCGGATATCATACTGTATCTGGTGCTGCTGGGTCTTTCCTCCGCATTGGGGCTGCTGACACCGCTTTTTACCAGATGGCTGTTCAGTGATGTACTGGAGTCCGGCAGCTTGCAGGTGCTTTTGTCCCTTGCCGTATTCATGGTCTGCTTCTCGGTGAGCCAGCTTTGCTTCAGCGCGTATCAGAGTCTTATCAATTCCCGTATCGGCATCAAGCAGAATATCGCGGTGCAGGCGGCGGTGATGAGCCACATGATGAGCCTGCCGCCCACCTTCTTCCGTCAATACTCCGCCGGCGAATTGTCGCAGCGGTCAAGTTATGTGCAGGCGCTGTGCTCGACGCTTTTTAACACCATCGGCATGACGGGGCTGACTTCGCTGTTTTCCCTCATCTACATCGGGCAGATATTTGTATTTGCACCCTCGCTCGTCATACCGTCCCTGGCAATTACGATCGCAACGATCGTTCTTTCATTGATCACGACCTTTGCACAGATGAAGATCACACGCGAAAAGATGGAGCTTTCCGCAAAGACAAGCGGCCTGACCTATTCGACCATCACGGGCATTCAGAAGATCAAGCTCGCCGGTGCGGAAAAGCGGATGTTCTCCCGCTGGGCAAGGCAGTATGCCAAGGAAGCACAGCTTGCATATAATCCGCCGATGTTCTTGAAGCTCAGCGGAACCATATCGCTTGCGCTGTCTCTGATCGGAACGCTTGTCCTCTATGCCATTGCGATAGAAAGCCAGGTCAGCATTGCCGATTATTACGCCTTCAATACCGCATACGGTATGGTTTCCGGCGCGTTTATGTCGGTCATATCCATTGCCGTGACCGTTGCCAATATCAAGCCGACGCTGGAAATGGCGAAGCCTATTATGGAGGCGGAACCGGAAACCCACGGCGGGAAAGAAAGCATCGCAGAGCTTCGCGGCGGCATCGAACTAAATCACGTATCGTTCCGCTATGACGAGTCCATGCCCAACGTGATCGACGACCTGTCGCTGCAGATCAACTCCGGCGAATATCTCGCCGTTGTCGGCTCGACCGGCTGCGGCAAATCCACGCTGATGCGTCTGCTGCTGGGTTTTGAGACACCGCAAAAGGGCAGCATCTTCTTTGACAATAAGGACATTGCCAAAATTGACCTGGAATCCCTGCGCAGGAAGATCGGCTCTGTGATGCAGGACGGCAAGCTGTTTCTGGGTGATATTTATTCCAATATCGTCATCACCGCGCCGCAGCTCACCATGGATGAGGCGTGGGAAGCGGCGGAGATCGCCTCTATTGCCGATGACATTCGCGCCATGCCCATGGGGATGCACACCATCATCTGTGAAGGACAGGGCGGCATTTCCGGCGGGCAGAAGCAGCGGCTGATGATCGCAAGAGCCGTTGCACCCAAGCCGAAAATTCTGATGTTCGACGAGGCGACCAGCGCCCTGGACAACATCACGCAGAAGAAGGTGTCGGAGGCCATTGACTCCCTCAAATGCACCCGTATCGTGATTGCCCACCGCCTTTCCACCATTCAGCACGCCGACCGCATCATTTATCTGGACGGGGGAAAGATCGTGGAGGACGGCACCTATGAGGAGCTGATCGCAAAGAACGGCTGCTTCGCGGGACTTGTGGAGCGTCAGCGGCTGGATATTGATGCGGAGTAAAAGAGAAAGGAGCATCGGCGTGGAAAAGAAACTGAAAAGACTGTTTGATTATCAGCGTTTTGAAAAAAACGAACGGCTTGAAAAACTGATACATGAAACCGAAAGCCGATATGCAAAAGAGCTTTCCGATGACGATCTTTCACTTGTCAATGCGGCGGGAGAAACCGAGATCGGGACAAATCCCGGCGGCAGAACACAGGTCGGTGGGCTTACCGGTGACTGTAAAAATAAAAGCAATGTCTCCGGCTTCAATACCGGCGGGATAACCGGTGATTTTGTCGGTAATTTCGTGAAAAGCAGCGATTCAGAATAAAGGAGAAAACGCTATGAAAACCAAAGAGGAACTGAACGCACTTAAGGAGGAGGTTGAAACAGTGAACATAAAGTTTCTCAATGACAGCGAACTTGAAAAAGTGAGCGGAGGCCCCGAAGAACGCACGGTACTTGGTCTTTCCGCTGCCTCAGATTGCAAAAAATGCGAAAACTGCGGAATGATACCCGAGAACGACAGCATTGAGTTCTGTCCCGCTTGCGGCGGAAAGATTTCCTGAATCAGCCTTGTTGATCTTGTTGATATAGTATTATGAAAATGCAAAAGCACACAAGGAGCGCACAAAATGAAGACCAAAGAAGAGTACGAACCGCTGCCCTCTTGAATGCCATTCTGCCGCACATGAAAAATATTTGAAAAACATCAAAATAACGGTTTTTTTGTAAGAATACAAGTAACTTTTTGGACCGGATTTTTTCATATTTTACTTATATTTTTTCTCAAGTATCCGCCAAGTATCCGCGGAATTTTTTCGGAATTTTAATTGCCTGAAAAAGTTATAAAAAAGTACCGAAATCGTAAAGATTTCGGTACTTTTTTGGTGGAGATAAGCGGGATCGAACCGCTGACCTCTTGAATGCCATTCAAGCGCTCTCCCAGCTGAGCTATACCCCCATATGAAATTGCGGCATCGCTGTCGACTTGACTAATATAACAGAAAGGTTTCTGTATGTCAAGTCAAAATTACGAAAAATGGAGAAAATTTTTGAAGAGAAGGAATTGCCTGAAATGGGAAAGATACGGGCAGCGGTGCTGCGCCGTTCCGCAGGCGAGAATACTTGACTTTTTCGGGCATAGTCAGTAAAATCAAATCAAAAAGCAGGGAAGCGCTGCTGCACAGCGGAAGAGAGCAAGCCATGTGTGATTATTTCCATATAACAATATCCGACGATGAAATACGGGGGATCAGCTCTATTGGCCTGGCGCATCTGGGCGATGCGGTCTATGAGCTGCTGGTACGCACCTATCTCTGCGCCCACGGTAAGGCCACCGGAAAAGGGCTGCACCGTGCCACGGTAGAGCTGGTGCGTGCGCCGAAGCAGGCGGCGCTGAGCGAGAAGATTCTGCCGCTTTTGACCGCGGAAGAGAGCGCAGTATTCAAACGGGGCCGCAACGCCAACGTCAATTCGATCCCTGCCCATGCAAGCCGTGGGGAATATCAGCAGGCCACAGCGCTGGAAGCGCTCTTCGGCTGGCTGTATCTCAAGGGGGAACAGGATCGGATCAACGCCCTGTTTTGTACCATGATGGAGGAGTAGAACGATGCCGCTGGATGCCATCTGCCTGCAGGCAGTTGTCAGGGAAATAGCGCCGCTTGTCGTGGGGAGACGGATCGAAAAGATCCAGCAGCCCCAGCGCGATCAGGTGGTGCTTTTGCTGCGCGGAAATCAAAGGCTGCTGCTCTGCGCCGGTCCCAATCAGCCTCGGCTGCAGCTGACGGAGATCCAGCGTGACAACCCCTCCCAACCGCCGATGTTCTGTATGCTTTTGCGTAAGCATCTTTCGTCCGGCCGCATTGTCAGTATGGAGCAAACGCCGCTGGAGCGTGTGGTGATCCTCGGCATTGAGGCAACGGATGAGTTTGGCGAGCAGAGCCGTTTCTCCCTTGTACTGGAACTGATGGGACGCCACGCAAACCTGATCCTCTGCGATAGGGACGGGCGCATCGTGGATTGCCTGCGGCGGGTAGACTTTGAAATGTCCCGGCAGCGGCAGCTTCTGCCGGGCCTTTATTATCATCTGCCGCCAACGCAGGATAAAAGAGACCCGCTGACCGTGGATCGCGAGGAGTTTTTGTCACTTTTCACCGAGCAGCTACCGGAGAAATGGCTGACGGAAACTTTTACTGCCATCTCGCCGCTGATCGCCCGGGAGATCGTCTATCGCGCCTATGGGACAGTAGACGTCCAAACGGCCGATGAACGATTGTGGGACAGCTTTTCCACCTGGCAAAGGCGTGTAAAAGGAGAACACTTTACACCTTGTCTGCTGGAACGGAATGGAAAACCGCTGGAGTTTTCCTACGGGGAGATAGACCACTACGGAGACTATGCCGGGAAGCAGACCTGCGAGAGCTTTTCCCGGATGCTGGACCGCTTCTATGTGGAGCGGGAGCAGGCGGAACGGGTCAGACAAAAGGGGCAGGATCTGTTGAAAACGGCAGCCAATGCGGTCAGCCGCGTACGCAGAAAGCTGGCCATGCAGGAAAAAGAATATGCGCAGACGCAAAATCGGGAGCAGTACCGCATTTGGGGCGAGCTGCTGACGGCAAATTTCTACCGGTTGGGGCGTGGCCAGTCCCGGGTGACGGTGGAGAACTACTATGAGGAGAACTGCCCGCCGCTGCAGATCGCTTTGGATCCACGGCTCTCTCCTCAGGAGAATGCGGCAAAGTACTTCAAACAGTATACCAAGGCGAAAACGGCGGAGAAGATCCTGACCGAGCAGTTGGAAAAGGGCAGAAGTGAGCTTGCTTATCTGGAGAGTGTGGTGCAGGAGATCTCACAGGCGGAGAGCGAGCAGGATTTCAACGATATTCGCGCTGAACTGACCGAGGGTGGGTACCTCCGCCGCGGTGGCAAAAAGCAGACGGGATTTCAGCGGCCGTCCAAGCCTCGGGAGTTTCGTTCTACGGCGGGACTCCGCATTCTGGTGGGTCGGAACAATGCCCAGAACGACAAGCTGACCACAAAGACAGCCCGGAAGTGGGATATTTGGCTGCATACCCAGAAGATCCACGGCTCCCACGTGATATTGTGTGCCGAGGATGCACAGCCGGACGAGCAGAGCCTATATGAAGCTGCGGTCCTGGCGGCGTGGTATTCTCAGGGAAGAGAAAACGGCAAGGTCGCTGTGGACTATACGCCGGCAAAATTCGTCAAAAAACCGGCGGGCAGCCGTCCGGGCATGGTGGTCTACACTGTGTACCGTACCATGCAGGTCCAGCCGGACGAAGAAACCGTCAAAAAGCTGAAAGCATAGTAAAAGGCACCCTCTCGGGTGCCTTTTCTTATAAGAGAATTTATTAGAGGATTTATTCGTATTCGATGGTGGCGGGACCCTTGGGAGTCAGGTCGTACAGCACGCGGTTGACGCCCTTGACCTCGGAGGTGATGCGCATGGTGATGTGCTGCAGCAGGGCAAAGGGGACGTCCTCCACAGTGGCGGTCATGGCATCTACGGTGTTCACCGCACGGATGATGACGGGCCAGGCATCGGTGCGCTTGCCGTCCGAAATACCGGTGGACTTGAAATCGGGCACCACGGTGAAGTACTGCCAGACCTTGCCCTGGAGACCGTTTTTGGCGAACTCTTCGCGGAGAATGGCATCACTCTCGCGGACGGCTTCCAGCCGGTCACGGGTGATGGCACCCACACAGCGGACACCCAGACCGGGGCCGGGGAAGGGCTGACGGTAGACCATGCTCTCGGGCAGACCCAGAGCGGTACCCACCACGCGGACTTCGTCCTTGAAGAGGAACTTGACCGGCTCCACCAGCTCGAAGTTCAGATCCTCCGGCAGACCGCCCACGTTGTGGTGGCTCTTGATGCCGTTGGACTCCAGAATGTCGGGGTAGATGGTACCCTGCGCCAAAAACGCCACACCCTGCAGCTTTTTTGCCTCTTCGGCAAACACGTCGATGAACTCCTTGCCGATGATCTTGCGCTTGCGCTCAGGATCGCTGACGCCGGCCAGCTTGTCCAGGAAACGGTCGGTGGCGTCCACATAGATCAGCTCAGCACCCATCTGCTTGCCGAACACCTCGCAGACCTGTTCGGGTCCGCCCTTGCGGAGCAGGCCGTGGTTCACGTGGACACAGACGAGCTGCTTGCCGATGGCCTTGATGAGCAGCGCTGCCACCACGCTGGAGTCCACGCCGCCGCTGAGAGCAAGAAGAACCTTCTTGTCGCCTACCTGTGCACGGATCGCAGTGATTTGTTCAGCGATAAATGCCTCCGCCAGAGCGGGGGTGTTGATACGTGCCATAGAATCGGGTCTTTTTTCCATATCAGTTATCCTCCCTGAAAATGATGCCGTTTTCGTCGGCCTTCTCGATGACGGCAAGAGCCTGGTAGTTGATGCCCTCCATGGCGCGGAATTTATCGCCGCCGCCCTGGAAGCCCTTTTCCACGGCCACACCGATACCGATCAGCTCGGCACCGGCGGCGTTGACGATGTCCACCAGACCCTGCATGGCATAACCGTTGGCCATAAAGTCGTCGATAATGAGGACTTTGTCGTCGGGTCCCAGCCATTCGTTGGAGACCAGCAGGGTCACCTTTTTCTTATAGGTATAGGAAAACACCTCGCTCTGGTACAGACCGCTTTCGATGTTGTCGCTCTTTGCTTTCTTGGCAAACAGCATCGGCACACCGAAGGTGTCGGCGCAGATGGTGGCCAGGGCGATACCGCTGGCCTCTGCGGTGAGAACACGGGTGACCTTGGAGATGTCAAAACGGCGGGCAAACTCCCGGGCGATATTGCGCATCAGGTCCGTGTCCACCAGATGGTTCATGAAGCCGTCGATCTTTACGATGTTGCCGGGCAGAACCCGTCCTTCGCGGACAATTCTATCTTTCAGTTCCTGCATAGCCTGCTTCCTCCTGAAATGGAATTAAAAAATGATACTTTTGTTACATTTTAATGGGATAAAATGGACTAAAAATGTTCTGATTTATACTTTTTTTGACTTGACAAAGTCCACAAAACGCTGGGCAGCCGCCGACTGGGTAACCCCTTTCAGCGTACACATATCCACGCTGCGCCCCGGAATATTGAATGTGGTCTTCAGCTTGCGCAGGCGCCCGTCTGCCAGCTCTTTCTGCACGAATTCCTCGGTCACACCGGCCACGCCGAAGCCGATGGTCGCCAGATCTACCAGCAGGCTCCGGGCGCCAAGCTCGATCTCCGGCTTGAGATGCAGCCCGTTTTGCAAAAAGAATTTTTCCAGATAGACACGGGAGGACGCCTTGCGCTCCAGCAGGATCAGCGGGAATGCTGCGATCTCCTCCAGCGAATAGACGTGGGCAAAATCACAGGGATAATTGGCACCCGCCACAAAGATGGAGTGCGTGGCAAAGCAGGAGCAGGACTCCAAAGACGGGTCGTTGGGCGTACTGGCAAAAGCAATATCCACCTTGCCGGATTGCAGCAGGCTCAGCACCTTTCCGCTGCGGCCGGAGATGATCTGGATATGGATCGCGGGATACTGCCGATGGAACGTATCCAGAAAGGGCAGCAGAAACTGACTGGTAACGGTATCACTGGCACCGATGGTAAGCTGCCCCATCTGCAGTTCGCGGGTCTGGCTCAGCTTTGCCTCGCCGGTCTCCAAAAGCCCCATGGCGTTGCGAACGTACTCGTAGAGCATCTTGCCCTCGCCGGTCAGAGCGACGCCCCGGCTGTTGCGGGAAAACAGACGGGTCTGCAGTTCACTTTCCAGCTGCTTGATGCTCTGGCTCACCGCAGACTGGCTGATGTAGAGCGCCTGCGCAGCGGCGGTAATGTTGCCGGCCTCGGCAACCTCTTTGAACACTTTGTAGAGCTCTAATTTTACAGACATGGAGATACCTCCCATAAGTAAAAATTATGATACAAATTTTTGTTATTGGGAATAATTATAGCAAGTATTTTGATAAATGCAAGAGCAAATTTGACCTTTTTTACGAAATATGTTATGATACAAAAAATTAAGTACAAGGGGTAATTTATGGAAAAAGTGAAAAGCTTCTGGCGACAGCAGGACTGGACCAACCGCATCATTATTTTAACCGGTATGCTGCTGGCAATCTGGTGTCTTTGCAAGGGAGAAGGTCTCTACGGTGCTGTGATCGCGGCGGTCATGGTGGTGTTCTGCATGGCGCACCACAGCTCTCGGCAAAAGCGCCTGAGTTTTCTGTATGGTTCTCTCTATTTTCATGCGCCCGACGGGGAGATCGTACCGATGACTTTTGAACAGGTCAAGACAGAGTACATCAAGAAAAAGGGCATGAAATATATGGGCCGCAGGCTGACCGTGCGCTTTCCCTACTGGCGCACCAATGAATCGGGTCGTCTGGACGGCGGTTTCGGCCTGACGGTGGACGTCTCGGATTTTGAGGACAGCGAGGGAGTGCTGGGTACGCTGAAAAGCGGGGAGTGCATCTCCGCCACCGGCGTACTGATACCGGAGGGACCCGGATATTTCTATGTAGGCAAGCTGGAGGAGCTGCGGCGCATTTCCGAAAAGGAACTCCATCTGGTGTGAAGAGTTTTCGCAAAGAGGTGAAGCACGGATGAAACGAAATCGGGATGTCTGGTCTTTTATCCACGGCATCATCAATTTGGTCTGGCCGGTGTTTGCCTACGATCTGGCGGCGTTGGCGTCGCTGACGATCTGGGGTTACGGTTGGGCGGCGTTCCTGCCCATGAACATCATGCTGATCCTGCCCATCGTGTCCGACGTGATCGGGGCGGCGGTGGCGTCCGTGCGGTATTACCGGCGGCAGAATGTAATGACGCTGCTGGGCCTGATGTTCGACATTGTAGCGCTGGCGCTGTACTGGTTTTTGCGGATCCAGCTGCACTTCAGCCTGGGCTGGATTTGAGGGATAAAAAATGAGAAAAGAGTTCATTGAGGTGGGCACCATTGTCAATGCCCACGGTGTTCGCGGCGAGGTAAAGCTGAATCCGGAGGGCTTCGACCCGGCATTTATCGCCGGGTTTGACCGCCTGTTTATCGCCGGAAAGGAAACGGTGGTGAAGGCGGCACGGGTGCATAAGACCACAGTGCTTTTGACCCTGCCCGGTATTGAGGACATGGACGCCGCCCTTGCGCTGAAGGGCAGGCGGGTATCCATCGCACGGTGCGATGTGGTTTTACCGGAGAACTCGTATTTCGATGCGGAGCTGGAGAACTGCACGGTGGTGGATGCTGCCACCGGTGCGGAGTTGGGCAAGCTCTGCCGGGTGCTGACTTATCCGGCTCATAAGGTCTATGAGGTAAAAGGTGCGAAAGAATACCTGATCCCCGCCGTGCCCGGCGTGTTTATCGACAGCGTGGATATTGACGCAGGCGTGGTCCGGGTAAAGATGATGAAAGGACTGGCTTTGGATGAGAATTGACATTATGACGCTGTTCCCCGATGCGATCCGTGCCATGATGGACCAGTCCATTATCGGCAGAGCGCAGTCGGCAGGGTATGTTACCATCGTGACCCATCAGATACGGGAATATACCACCAACAAGCAGATGCAGGTGGACGACTACCCCTACGGCGGCGGACGGGGTGCGGTGATGCAATGCGATCCGCTGTACCGCTGCTGGGAGCATATCTGCGCCGAGGCGGGGGAGGGGATCCACACGATCTATATGTCTCCCTGTGGTCGGGTCTTTGACCAGCAGGTGGCCAAGGAGCTGGTGGCGCGGTACGACCGTTTGATCCTGGTCTGTGGCCACTATGAGGGCGTGGATCAGCGATTTCTGGACGAGTGTGTGGACGAGGAGTTGTCCATCGGCGACTTTGTGCTCACCGGCGGCGAGATCCCGGCCATGGCGGTGGCGGACTGCCTGTGCCGTATGATACCGGGCGTGCTGCCGGAGGAGAGCTGCTATACCGACGAGAGCCATTGGAACAGCCTGCTGGAATACCCCCAGTACAGCCGTCCCGAGGAATGGCACGGGCGGAAGGTGCCGGCGGTGCTGCTCAGCGGTGACCACGGCGCGGTGAATGACTGGCGGAAAAAGGAGAGCTATAAGCGTACCATTCTTCGCCGCCCCGACATGTGGGAGAACTTTGATCAGTCCGTGATCCACTCCCGGCATGAGAAAAAGGTGTTCCGCGAAGCCATGGCCGAGCTGGAAACGGAAAGGGAAACCTGAAAGAAACAGGGGCAGGTGTCCCTGTTTCTTTTCGTTCCTTACCACAAAGTCGTGTTGCTTTTTTGAGAATAACGCGATATAATAAGCAAAAAAACAGGGAGGTGAGAGCATGACGGATACTCGCCGGAAACATATTCCCATTGTGATCTTAGCACTGATGCTGCCGGTGCTGCTCCTGCTGTCTGCGGCGGTAGGACGCTACGGCGTTCCGGTGAGTCAGGTCGTGCGGATCCTCCTGGCGAAACTATTCCCGATACAGCAGACCTGGACGGCGCAGATGGCTGCCGCCGTGTGGAACATCCGTCTGCCCCGTGTGCTGCTTGCCTGTCTGGTGGGCTGCTCGCTTTCAACGGCGGGAACGGCGTACCAGACAGTGTTCCGCAATCCCATGGCGGCGCCTGATATTCTGGGAGCTTCCTCCGGTGCCTGCTTTGGCGCGGCGCTGGCGATTTTGTTGGGACTGCCTCGGTTTGGTATCGTGGTGCTGGCCTTTGTTATGAGCCTTGCTTCGGTGGGACTGGTCTATGCGGTGGGGAAGCGTACCCACGGCAGCCGTATCGTGAATTTACTGCTTGCCGGCATGATGGTGGGTTCGCTGTTCTCTGCCGGTACGTCATACATCAAACTGGTGGCAGACCCCGGGGATCAGTTGCCGGCGATCACCTACTGGATGATGGGGAGTCTGAACGGTGTGGAGATGAAAGATGTGGCGTTCGCCGTGATCCCCATGCTGATAGGTCTGGTGCCGCTGCTGTTGCTGCGCTGGCGCATCAATCTGCTGGCGGTAGGGGAGGACGAGGCCCGCTCCATGGGCGTGAACGTGTCACGTCTGCGCCTGTTTACGGTTTTATGCGCCACGATTTTGACCGCTGCCGGTGTTTCCGCCAGCGGCATGATCGGCTGGGTGGGATTGGTGATCCCGCATCTTTGCCGAAAGCTGGTGGGCGGCGACTGCCGTCGGCTGCTGCCGTGCTCCATGCTGCTTGGGGCTGCGTTTTTGCTGCTGGTGGACGACGTGAGCCGCAGTCTGCTGACGGTGGAGATCCCCATCGGCATTCTGACCGCCGTGATCGGTGCGCCGTTCTTCCTCTATCTGATGACCAGAAAGGAGCATAGTTTATGAGCCTTTCGATCGAAAACCTGTGCTTTTCCTATGAAAAAAGGGAGGTACTGCGGCAAGTCAGTTTTACCACCGAAAAAGGGGAGCTGCTCTCCATTCTCGGCCCTAACGGTGCGGGCAAATCCACCTTGTTCCGCTGTGTTCTGGGGGCTTTGAACGACTATACCGGCACGATCTGTATCGACGGTGCAGACCTGCGCACGCTGTCTGCCCGGGAAAAAGCGGCGCATATCGCCTACATTCCCCAGACCCATCGCCCGACAGCGGGATATACGGTGTTGGACACGGCGCTGATGGGTTTGACCCGGCAGTTGGGGACGTTTTCTCAGCCAAAAAGGGAACACATCGCCCGCGCCATGGCGGCATTGGAGTGCTTGGGGATCGCGCAGCTTGCCGGGCGGGAGTTTTCCCGGCTCTCCGGCGGCGAACAGCAGGTGGTGCTGATCGCCCGCGCCATGACCCAGCAGGCAGACGTGATGGTAATGGATGAGCCCATGTCTTCGTTGGACTACGGCAACCAGCTGCGGGTATTGCAACAGGTGAAGGAACTGACGAAGCAGGGCTATACGATTTTGTTGAGTACCCACAATCCACAGCACGCGCTGAGCTTTGCAGACCGTGTTTTGGCACTTCACGACGGTGAAGTTGCCGCATTCGGCGAAGCAGAGGACGTTCTGACGCCGGAGCTGCTGGAAAAGCTGTACCGTGTCAGGACGGCGTTTGCAGAGACAGAGAACGGAACAGTTATCATTCCGAAGACCGGAGGGGAACGCTGATGTTTGTCTGGAACGAGGAAATGGTACACTTTTTGCGTGACGCCAGCGAGTACGGGGACTATTATAAATGCCTTGCCAAATGGATCCTGCCGCATCTGAAAGGGACCGAGCACCTCTGTGATGCAGGCTGCGGACTGGGGTATCTTACGCTGGAGTTATCGAATTATGTAAATCAAGTTACTGCCGTTGACAGCAGCGAAATTGCCCTGCAAACGCTGCGGGAAAAAGCAAGAAACAAGCAGAATATCCAAATTTTAAGTGGCAATATAGTTTCCTTTACACCAGATGAAAAATATGACGATATGGTGTTTTGCTTCTTCGGGAAAATGGAGAAGATCGTCCGAATTGCGAGGAAGCAATGCAAGGGAGATATATTCATCTTCAAAAGAAATTATGTAAACAAAAGATTTGCGGTGGGAGAGTATTCCGCAGGGGACGACAGCTTTGCAAATGCGATGGATTGGCTGAAAGCGCGCCGCGTGCCCTTTGCATCGGATACACTGTCTTTGGAGATGGGGCAGCCGTTTCACAGCCGGGAGGATGCCAGGCGATTCTTTTTCCTGTATCACCCGGGAAATCCTGTGGACATCACCGATGCCTTTCTGGACAGCCGATTGGTGGAAACGGGGCGGGAGGATTTTCCCCTCTACCTGCCGCAAAAGCGGGAGGTGGGCTGTCTTCGGTTTGAAGCGGCGGATCTGCCGGAGGTGGGAATGGAATGAAGAAAGGACTTGCGTTTCTGTTGGCAGTATTGCTGCTTCTGCCGCTGCTCTCCTGCGGTACGCAATCGCGGTCTGTGGAAGATCTCCGTACGTTTATAGATTCTCTGGGAAGAGAAGTCATGATCCCCACAGGGATCGAAAAGATCGCGGTGACAGGACCCGCGGCGCAGCTGGCTCTGTTTGCCCTGTGTCCCGATAAACTGGCGGGACTTGCTGCTGCCTGGGACGACAGCGCAAAAGAATATCTGGATGCGCAATACGTTGGTCTGCCTGTGATCGGTCAGCTTTACGGCGGCAGGGGTGACCTGAATCCGGAGACCCTGCTGCAAAGTGGGGTACAAATCGTGATCGACGTGGGCGAGCCCAAGGGCAATATCGCGGAGGATCTGGACGGCTTGCAGGCCCAGACGGGTGTGCCGTTCGTCCATATCAGCGCCACCATCGAGACCATGGGGGCGGCCTATCGTCTGTTGGGCGAGTTACTTGGCATGCAGGAAAAAGCGGAGGTATTGGCGGCATACTGTGAGAATACCTGTGCCCGCGTTCGTGACCTTGCACAAAGCGTGGAGAAAGTCCGCGCCCTGTATGTGACCGGCAACGCCGGACAGAACGTGATCGCAAAGGACTCCTATCACAGCGAGGTGTTCGACCTGCTGTGCGACAATCTGGCGGTGGTGGAGGAACCCTCTGCCAAGGGTACCGGCAACGAGGTAGGCATGGAACAGATCCTGCTGTGGGATCCCGACTACATTGTCTTTGCCCCGGGCAGTGTTTACGGCGTTGTTGCCGATGACCCCACCTGGCAGACGATGCACGCCGTGCAAAGCGGCAGCTACTGTGAGGTGCCGGATGGCCCCGACAACTGGATGGGATTTCCGCCGGGTGTCCAGCGCTATCTGGGGATGCTGTGGCTGGGCAAGGTGCTGTACGGCGATGCGGCCGACTATGACCTCTATACCGAGGTTATTCAATACTATCAATTGTTCTATCACTGCGAGCTGACACGGGCGCAGTTTGACGCACTGACTGCCCATTCCAACCTGTAAGGAGTAAACGATGCAGCATATCTTCTTCACCGGCGAAAAGGGCGTGGGAAAGTCCACTCTGGTGGACGCCCTGCTGCGGGGAAAAGAGAATATCGGCGGATTCCGTACCGTGAAGCACGACGGTGCGGTGTATCTGCTGCGCCCCGGTGAGGAGCCGCGGGAAGAAAATCGCCTGTTTTGGCGCGGAGAAGAAGCAGACCCGGAGCGATTTAACGCTCTGGGCTGCTCTGCGTTATCGGAAAGATTTGCCTGTATCGTGATGGACGAACTGGGCCCACACGAGGAAAATGCGGCGGCGTTTCAAGCGGCGGTTTTTCATGCGCTTGAGGGTGAAATCCCCGTGATCGGCGTTTTGCAGAGAGCGGACAGCGCCTTTTTGTACCGTGTCGCCGAACATCCCAATGTCAGGTGTATTGAGGTGACGGAAGAAAACCGGGACGCCCTGTACGCAGAGCTGTGCGCCCCTATCGTCGGCAGGGAGATCCGGCGGCTTCCCACCGTCGACTCCACCAACGAGGAGATCAAGCGGGCGTTGGCGGCAGGTGATGCACCGGACGGACTTGCGGTGATCGCCGCAGAGCAGACGGCAGGCCGCGGCAGACGGGGCAGGAGTTTCCTCTCCGCAAGCGGAAAGGGTCTCTATTGTTCCGTTTTGCTCAAACCGAATTGTCCGCCGGAGCAGCTCCCCATGCTCACCGCCTGGGCGGCGGTGGCGGTGCGGGATGGCATCGAAAAGACCTGCGGCGTTACACCTGCCATCAAGTGGCCCAACGATCTGGTGATAAACGGTAAAAAGCTCTGCGGTATTTTGACGGAGCTGGTCACTGCGCCGGAAACCGCTGTCATTCTCGGCATTGGCGTCAATCTCCTGCAAACGGCAGAGGATTTCGGGGGAAGAGCTCGCCCCATTGCCGTCTCCCTTGCGCAGGTGACGGGCAGAGAGATCCGTGCGGAGCGGCTCACAATTGCAATTCTGCGGGAACTGGACGTGATGTATCGCTGCTTCCCGGAAGAACGGGCGGACTATCTTCGTCGGTATCGGGAGAATTGCCTGACCCGCGGCGATGTGTACGTTGTGACGGAGACGGAGCGCCGTCGCGCCGTTGTGCTGGGACTTGACGAGGATCTTTCTCTGCGCGTGCGCTATGATGATGGGAAAACAGACACCATTCGTTCCGGCGAAGTTTCCGTTCGTGGAATTTATGGATATCTGTGATACAAAAAACTTGTTTTCATACTGTTTTTGTGATATCATAATAAAAATAGCGTGATAAATTTCCGGATACTCCGGCAGAAAGGGACCTGCATGAACAGTAAATTTGAAAACGGGCAGTTGACGATTTTTTTGGAAGGGCGTGTGGATTCTTCCAACGCAGCTGCAATAGAAGCGGACCTGCAGAGCGTGATTACCGGCAATCCCGCTGCTTCGCTGGTACTGGATGCCGAGAAGCTGGAATACATCTCCAGCGCGGGACTGCGTATCGTGCTGCGCCTGCGCAAGCAGTTTGCGGACATCAAACTGATCAACGCTTCTGCCGAGGTCTATGATATCTTCGACATGACCGGCTTTACGGAGATGCTCACGGTGGAGAAAGCCTATCGACGCATGAACGTGGAGGGCTGTGAGGTCATCGGTGAGGGTGCCAACGGTAAGGTCTACCGCATCGATCCCGATACCATCGTGAAGGTGTATATGAATCCCGACAGTCTGCCCGATATCCATCGGGAACGGGAACTGGCGCGCAAGGCTTTCGTGCTGGGTATTCCCACCGCCATCTCCTATGATGTGGTGAAGGTGGGAGATGGCTACGGCTCCGTCTTTGAGCTTCTCAGCGCCAGATCCATCGGCAAGTGTCTGATCGCCGAGCCGGAGAAGTGGGAGGAGTACACGGTCATCATGGTGGATCTGTTGAAGAAGATTCACAGCACGGTGGTGAAGAAGGGCGATATGCCGGATATGAAGGAGGTCGCTCTGGACTGGGCGAACTTCATGCGGGATTATCTGCCGGCGGCTGAGGGCGAGAAGCTTGTGGCTCTGGTCAATGCTGTCCCTCAGGATGACCATATGATGCACGGTGACTACCATATCAAGAACGTTATGCTTCAGGGTGATGAAGCACTGCTGATCGATATGGACACATTGTGTGTGGGACACCCTGTTTTTGAACTGGCGTCTGTCTACAACGCCTATCTGGGCTTCGGGGAGACCGACCACGCCCGCACAAAGGCGTTTTTGGGCATCGATTACGAAATCGCCCGGAAGATCTGGAACAAGACGCTGGAGCTCTATCTGGGCACCACCGATCCTGCCAGACTGACGGAGGTCGCCGACAAGGCACGCATCGTGGGCTATACCCGCCTGATCCGCCGCTCCATTCGCCGCGGCGGATTGGAAAGCGACAAGGCGACGCTGGAGCATTACACAAAGCAGTTGATGGACTTGCTGCACAGGACCGATACGCTGGTATTTTAAGCGACCGTAGAATAAGGGAGGGATCACGATGGATATTAAGAAGATCGAAAATGGGAATGCCGTTACGCTGGACCTGACAGGCAGACTGGATACCACCACCGCACCGCAGCTGGAGGCAGAGCTGCAGGCTTGCTTGGATACGGCGGAGGAGCTGACACTGGACTTTGCCAAGCTGGACTACATATCCTCTGCCGGGCTGCGTGTGCTGCTGGCGGCTCAGAAGGTCATGGGAAAGAAGGGCGGCATGAAGCTGCGTAACGTGTGTGCGGAGATTATGGAAGTTTTTGAGATCACAGGCTTTGCCGATATTCTGACCATTGCATGATAGGCTTGCGCAAGAGGAGGGAAGCACCTTGGACGATATTCTGAAAAAGAAGCCGGAGGAGTGTGCCTACTCTTTTACACAGCACAAGGCCTGTGAATTCTTTCCCTGCCACACCACAGCGCACCCCGAAGATTTCAACTGTCTGTTCTGTTACTGTCCACTCTACACGTTGGGCAGCAAATGCGGCGGCAATTTTCGGTATCTGGAAAACGGCGTCAAGGATTGCTCCAACTGCCTGGTGCCCCACGGACGCGGCAGTTACAGCTACATTATGAGCCGTTACGGGGAGCTTATGGAGCAGGCAAAAGAAAATAAGTAAAAGAAACGATCCGGCTTTCGGCAGAGAAAGCCGGATCGTTTTTCTAAGACGGCGATCGAAGAAAATGAAAGAAAAATTGCAGAAAATTGCTTGTGTTGATACGGCGTTTTGTGGTATAATTCCATTATATTGGTAATGTATGCCCAAGAATGAGCATACCGAGCGGAGGAAGTCCTTTGAATTATTTGAGTAACCTATGGAATGCGCTGGATTTCGGCTCGATACGGGAAATGCTTTTACGCCTGCTGTCTGTGCTGCTGTGTCTTGTTCTGCACGAGCTGTGCCACGGTGTAACGGCGTATGCACTGGGCGACCCGACAGCCAAGATGCGGCATCGACTGAGTCTGAACCCGCTGCACCACATTGACTGGCTGGGGCTTGCATCCATGCTGTTTATCGGTGTGGGCTGGGCAAAACCGGTGCCGGTCAACCCCAACTACTTCAAAAAGCCCAAGCAGGGCATGGCTCTGACGGCGCTGGCGGGTCCTGTCAGCAATTTCCTGCTGTCATTTGTGCTGATATTTTTCCTGCGGTTTAATATGACAGGACCGGAGGACAGTGTGAGGCTATGGGTTTATTTTTTGGTGAGTACGGCGATGCTCTCTATTGGCTTGGGCCTTTTTAATCTGATTCCCATTCCGCCGCTGGACGGGTCAAAGATCTTGGCGGTGTTTCTGCCGGATCGTGCTTACGATTGGCTGATGCGTTGGGAACGGTACGGCATGGCAGTTGTGGTTTTGCTCATGAGTCTTGGTGCCGGGAGCGACGTGTTAGATCGCGCGATACTTTGGGTGTTTACACTATTTTGCCGCATGGTCGGCGTATAAGAGGGAACGACGTTGGATAATCCTATTTTCAAACTGGAAAAAATCGTACAGGGCAGGGCAGACGAGGCGCTTCAGGATTTTGAGGGGCCTCTGGATCTCATTTTGTTTCTGCTCAGTAAGAATAAGATCGAGATACAGGACATTCCCATTGCGCTGATTTTGGAGCAATATCTGGAATATCTTGAAAAACGCAAGGAGATGGATCTGGAGGTCGCCAGCGAGTTTGTGACCATGGCGGCGCATCTGATGTATATCAAGACGCGAATGCTGCTGAGCCTGGAGGATGAAGAGGCGCAGAGCGAAATGGATGCGCTGATCAAGTCTTTGGAAGAGCGCAAACGGGGCGATATCTATACCCGCATCAAGGAGCTGACAGAGCGGCTCTCGCCCATGAGTGAGTTCGGGCGGGATATTTTGACCCGCAACCCGGAACCGATGGAACGGGGCAAGATCTATGAGTACGATCAGGAGCCTGCCGATCTGTTGATCGCCATGCAGGAGGTCACAGACCGCCGGGGTCAGGTGGAGACGACTGCTCCGATCCGTGCCTTTGATGAGATCGTAAAGCGGGAGCCCTATCCGGTGGAAACCAAGGCCAAGGAGATCTTCCACCGACTAAAAGAGGGCGGGATCACCAGGTTTTTGCTGCTGTTCCGCGGCAGCAAGAGCCGCAGCGAGATCGTTGCCACTTTCATGGCGGTTCTGGAGCTGTGCCGCAACCGCGTTATCAAGCTGGCCGGCGGCAGCAGCGACTGCACGGTGAGCTGTTCCGGGGAACTGCCGGAGGAAATGAAATGGGAAGGATAAGCGAATGGATACGTTAGAAATGAAAGAAATCGAGGCGGCGATTGAGGGCATTCTGTTTGCTTCCGGTGAGCCCGTTGCCGTGGACCGCATCTGCGTTGCCATGGATATGGACAAGCCCACCGTGGAGCTGGTCTTGCAGAAGCTGATGGACTATTACGCCTATGAGCGCCGGGGCATGCGGCTTTTGCGCATGGAGGACAGCTATCAGCTCTGCTCGGCGCCGGACTATGCCGACATCATCCGCAAGGCATTTGAGATCCGCAAACCCGCTAAATTAAGCCAACCGGCGCTGGAGGTGCTGACAATTATTGCCTATTATCAGCCCACCACCAGAGCCTATGTGGATCAGATCCGCGGCGTGGATAGCTCCTATACGGTGGGGCTTTTATTGGAGCGGCATTTGATCGAGGAGTGCGGGAGGTTGCAGGTACCGGGCAGACCGAGACTGTACCGGACGACGCAGGCATTTTTGCGGGCGTTCCACCTGCGGAGCTTGGACGATCTGCCGGAGATGCCGGGACTGGAGGGCGACGGCCAGATGCGTCTGGACGAGATGGAAATTTTACAGGAAAATGGGGAGCAAACCGTGTAATACCAAGGCTTACAGAAAAAGAAAGGGGGAAGAGCCAATTTGATCGCACTATATATTATCGGCGGGATTTTGCTGCTGTTCGGACTGCTCTTTTCCCTGCGCGTGGGGGTGCAGGTGGAGTTCGGTGAGACCCTGAAGGTAAAGGCAAAAGTGGGACCGGGCACCATAACGCTGCTTCCCAAAAAGGCAACAACCGGGAAGAAAAAGGAAGAAAAAAGGGAAAAAAGTCCAAAGGAAAAGGAACAAAAGGGAGAAAAAAAGAAACTCGGTCTGACGGCAGGCGATATCCGCAGTGCCATACCGGTGGTATGGGAGAGCTTGCAGAAAGGTTTTCAAAAATCGGGACGCAAAATTCGAATCGACCCGTTGACGGTCAGCGTCATTTTCGGCGGGGAGGATCCGGCGGATGTTGCCGAGTGGTACGGCTGGGCAAGCGGCTTTTTGTGGACGGTGATGCCGCAGCTGCAGGAAAAGGTACAGATCCCCCATCCCCAGATCCACCTGGGTATGGATTTTCATGCGACAAAGATCAGGGCAGAGGGGAAGTTCGGGATATGGTGCCGCGTGGGCGGACTTTTTGCAGTAGGACACGCCTTTACAAAACCCCTTTTGAAGTGGTTCCTTACCACAAAAAAGCAAAAGAGGGCGTTACAGCCAAAAGTAAAAGATGTGGAACAAAATGACAAAACTGCTGCCTGAAAGGCGGAAAGGATAACAACTATGGAAATGAATGAGAAGAAGAGCAAGCTGGCAGAGCTGATGGATTCCTCGATGAGCAAGGTGCGGGAGATGGTGGAGTCCAACACCATCGTGGGGCAGCCCATCACCACCCCCGATGGCGTGACGCTGATCCCCATCAACAAGATGAGCTTCGGCTTCGGCAGCGGCGGCACGGATTACGGTACCTCCCAGGAGAAGTTCGGCGGCGGCGCCGGCGCCGGTGTGAAGGTGGAGCCGGTGGCGTTCCTGGTGGTGAAGGACGGCGTGACTCGTATGCTGCCGGTGACCATTCCCGCCACCACCACCGTGGACCGTCTGATCGAGCTGGCGCCGGAGGTCATGGACCGGGTGCAGAGCTTTGTCGATAAGAAAAAGGCGGACAGCGAGTTTTAAGCGCTTTTCCGTGCATATAATGGGCAGTACCGAGGTGATGCCCATTGAAGCGCATTTTGTGCGTGCTGTTATTGCTGCTATTCTGTATCGTGCCATGCGGGGCGGAGACGATCGGCGTTTCCGCCTTGTCGGCTGTTCTGCTGGACTGCGACAGCGGGGAAGTGCTGTACGAAAAGAATGCCGACAACAAAATGCTGATCGCCAGTACCACCAAGATCATGACGGTACTGGTGGCGTTGGACTGCGCCCGATTGGACGAAACCGCAGAGGTGACCTGGGACCACATGGTAGAGGGGTCGTCCATGTATCTGAAGCCGGGCGAGACCGTGACGGTGGAGGAGCTGCTGTACGGGCTATTGCTTTGCAGCGGCAACGACGCGGCGCTGTGTCTGGCGGAGCACTGCGGCGGCAGTATTGAGAATTTCGTGGCGCTGATGAACGAGAAAGCGGCGGAGCTGGGCATGGAGCGAACCTCCTTTGAAAACCCCAACGGGTTAGACGGGGAGAAACACTATTCCACGGCGCGGGATATGGCGCATCTGGCGCAGGCGGCGGCGGATGATCCCACGTTTCGGCGCCTGTGTTCCACCAAGACCGTGCAGATCGGGGAGCGCACCATGACCAACCACAACAAGCTGCTTTCCCGTTTGGACGGGTGCATCGGGATGAAGACCGGATACACCAAGGCGGCAGGGCGGACGCTGGTGAGCTGCTGTGAACGGGACGGGCGGCGGTTGGCGGCGGTAACGCTGTGCGACGGCGACGATTGGAACGACCACGAGCGGCTGTACGAGTGGGGATTTGCACAAGTTAAAAGTTAAAAGTTAAAAGTTGAGGTGTCCGCGAAATGGATTTCGCGGACGAATTGGAAGGCGGGTCGTCGGGGACGCCGACCCCTACAGATAGAAAGGTATGGTGGGCGACCGCAAGGGTCGCCCCTACGGGGGAAATGTATGGCGGGCGACCGCAAGGGTCGCCCCTACGGAGGAAATGTATGGCGGGCGACCGCAAGGGTCGCCCCTACAAAGGAGAGCAGGACATGGCGGAACGGGTGCAAAAGTTAATAGCGAAAAGCGGACTTTGCTCCCGACGAAAGGCAGAGGAGCTTTTGACAGCCGGTCGTGTGACCGTAGACGGGAAAATTGCCAACTTGGGTGATAAGGCGGAAGAAACACAAGTGATCTGCGTGGATGGAAAGCAAATCTGCTTTACAGATAAACTGACCTATATCCTGCTGAACAAGCCCCGGGGATATGTGTGCACCATGGTGGATCGCCACGCGGAGCATCCGGTAACGGAGCTGGTGGACTGCGGTGTGCGGGTCTATCCCGTGGGACGGCTGGACAAAGAGTCGGAGGGCTTGCTTCTTCTGACAAATGACGGGGACTTTGCCCAGGAAATGATGCACCCCAAGGGGCAGGTGGACAAGGTTTACCGGGTGACGGTAACGGGAGCGCTGGGCGGCTGTGGAGAAAAACTGGCAACGGTGACAGAGCTGGACGGCGAGGGTATCGTGCCGGCGCAGGTGAAAGAACTGCGGCGGCGGAGTGATCGCGTGGAGCTGGAAGTGACCATTCATCAGGGAAAAAACAGGCAGATCCGGCGAATGTGCGAAAAAGTCGGTTTGCAGGTCTTACGTTTGCAGCGGGTGCAGGAGAACAGTTTGCAGCTGGGTGATCTGCAAGAGGGACAATGGCGGTATCTGACCGCTGAGGAAATCCAAGAGTTGAAAGGGAGCGGTACCCAGTGAGAGAAAACGTACTGCATAAGATCCGCATGAGCATGGACGGCTTTTCCAAGGGGCAGAAGCGGATCGCAAACTACATATTGGACAACTACGACAAGGCGGCCTTTATGACCGCCGCCAAGCTGGGTGCTACCACGCAGGTCAGCGAATCCACGGTGGTGCGATTTGCATCAATGCTGGGGTATGACGGCTATCCGGAGATGCAGAAGGCTTTGCAGGAGATCATCCGGGGCAAGCTGACCTCGGTGCAGCGGATGCAGGTGTCCCGCAACCAGATGGAGGGGCCGGATATTCTGGGACACGTGATGCAGCGGGATGCGGACAGCATTCGCACCGCCATTGAGGGCGTGGATCGGGAGGAATTTTCCCGTGTGGTGGACAAGCTATTGCAGGCGGAGCACATCTATATCCTGGGTGTGCGTTCCAGCTCGTTTCTGGCGGGTTATCTGAATTTCTATTTCCACCTGATCTTCAAGAATGTGATCTTCGTGCAGAACACCGCTGCCGGTGAGATCTACGAGCAGATGATCCATATCGGGCCGGGGGATGTACTGGTGGGCATCAGCTTTCCGCGGTATTCCAAGATGGTCATTCACGCGGTGGAGATGGCCCATGAGCGGGGGGCAGACGTGGTTGCCATCACCGACAGTCAGATGTCGCCCCTGTATCCGCTGGCGACGGCGGCGCTTCTGGTGGGCTGTGCGGCGCTGTCCTTTGTGGACTCGATGGCGGCACCGCTGAGCCTTTTGAACGCGCTGATTCTGGCGGTGGGACGGGAACGGATGGAGGATGCCTCCCACACCTTTGCAGAGATGGAACAGCTGTGGGAGAAATACAGTATTTTCGGGAAAGCGGAAGATGAATAAGATCGTGGTGATCGGCGGCGGTGCCGCCGGCATGATGGCCGCCATCCGTGCCGCGGAATGCGGCAGTGCGGTGCGGCTTTTAGAGCCCAACGAAAAGCTGGGCAAGAAACTGAATATTACCGGAAAAGGGCGGTGCAACGTGACGAATAGCACCGACCTGGACGGATTGATGCAGAACATTCCCTGTAACGGTCGTTTCCTTTACAGTGCCTTTTCCCAGTGGATGCCGAGCGATACGATGGCGTTTTTTGAGGCCGAAGGCGTGCCATTGAAGGTGGAACGGGGAAACCGGGTGTTTCCGGTCTCCGACAGTGCCTTTGATATTACCGATGCGCTGAAACGGCGGCTGAAACGGCTGAAAGTGGAGTGGGTGCATGACCGGGCGGTGGAGATCGTGACGGATGACGGTGCGGTATGTGCAGTGCGGGGCGAAAAGGGGAACTATCCCTGCGGAGCGGCGATCCTTGCCACCGGCGGGGTAAGCTATCCGATGACGGGTTCCACCGGCGACGGCTACCGCATGGCGGGAGAGCTGGGACATACGATTGTCGAGCCGAAGGGGTCGCTGGTGCCGTTGGTGAGCGATGATGAGGACTGCGCCGCCATGCAGGGGTTGAGTCTGAAAAACGTGGAACTGACCGCCTACAACGGAAAGGGCAAGGCGGTATACCGGGAGTTCGGCGAGATGCTGTTTACCCATTTCGGCGTGTCAGGGCCGTTGGTGCTGTCGCTTTCGGCACATCTGCGCAACTGGGACAGGGAGAAGTATCGGCTGTCCATCGACCTGAAGGCGGCGCTGGACGAGCAGAAGCTGGATGCCCGTATTCTGCGGGATATTGCCGAGAGCCCCAATCGGGACTTTGAGAAGATCGTGGCGGGACTGGTGCACCGGAGCATGGTGCCGGTGGTGCTGAAGCGGTTGGAGATCCCCGGGACGCTGAAGGCGAATTCGGTGACGAAAGAACAGAGACATGCTCTTGTTCAGCTTTTGAAGCACTTTGAAGTGGCGGTCTCAGGTCCGAGAGGGGCGGCGGAAGCCATCGTTACCTCCGGCGGCGTGAAGGTGAGCGAGGTGGAGCCCCGGACGATGGCGTCGAAGCTGGTGGAGGGACTTTATTTTGCCGGAGAGGTGCTGGACGTGGACGCCTACACCGGGGGATTCAATTTACAGATCGCGTGGGCGACGGGCCGTCTTGCCGGTCAGTCTGCGGCAGAGAGATAAGGAGTACAATATGGCGAACAAGAAGATTTTTTCCGTGGCAGTAGACGGACCCAGCGGTGCGGGGAAAAGCACCCTTTCCAAGGCCATTGCCAAAGAGTTGGGTATCGTTTACGTGGACACCGGTGCGATCTACCGTACCATCGGGCTGTATGTGCAGCGCAAGGGGATCGCCCCCAAGGATCCCATCGCCGTGGCGGCTGTCCTGCCGGAAATTCAGATCGACATGAAGCACGGAGAGGACGGCCTGCAGCATATGTATCTGCTGGGAGAGGATGTGACCACGGAGATCCGGCTGCCGGAGATCTCCATGTACGCCTCCGATGTGTCCGCCATTCCGGCGGTGCGGGATTTCCTCATGGAGATGCAGCGCTCTATGGCGCGCAGGCAGAGCGTTATCATGGATGGACGGGACATCGGCACGGTGGTGCTGCCCGATGCGGACGTGAAGATCTTTTTGTACGCCGATCTGGAGGTCCGTGCCAGGCGGCGCTGCAAAGAGCTGGAGGAACGCGGTACACCC
Source organism: Vescimonas sp. (assembly GCA_045639965.1). Classification (GTDB taxonomy): domain Bacteria; phylum Bacillota; class Clostridia; order Oscillospirales; family Oscillospiraceae; genus Vescimonas. Next base: position 26,991 of record JAZUEB010000048.1, read on the forward strand.
AAGGCGTATGAAGAAGTGCGCAGAGAGATGGAGGAGCGGGATTATCAGGACACGCATCGTCAGATCGCCCCTTTGCAGCCGGCGGTGGACGCCATTATGGTGGATACCAGCGACATGGGCTTTTTCTATGCGCGGAATTTACTGATCGATATGATCGAGGGAAGTGTGGGTCTGTGAAAAATCCGTTTTATACGGCAATGTGGCGTCTCGGACGGCCGATCCTGTTGCTGCTGCATCCCATCGAGGTGAGCGGGAAAGAGAACCTGCCGGAGGAGGAGGCGGTGCTTTTGTGCGCCAATCACTCAAGCGCCTGGGATCCGATCTTGCTGATCCTGGCGCTGAAGGATGAATATCCGCTGCGGATCATGGCGAAAAAGCAGCTGTTCAGCATTCCTGTGGTGGGCGGCTTTTTGAAGATGATGGGCGTGTTCCCCGTGGATCGGGGGAATTCGGATATCGGTGCAATTCGCACGGCGATACGGAGTCTCCGAGACGGATACAGCCTGCTGGTGTTTCCCGAGGGGACCCGGGTGGAAACGCCGGGGGAAGTGCGCCCCAAGGGAGGCGTGGTGATGATCGGGATCCGCAGCGGCGTGAAGCTGTTGCCGGTCTATATCGGAACGGATAAGCGGCTGTTTCACAAGGTGTCGATCATCATCGGCGAGACCTATGCACCCGCTTATACCGGACGGCACGGTACCGCGGAGGAGTATCAGACCGGTGCAGACGAGGTAATGCGCCGGGTGTATGAGTTGGGCGGTGTCAGATGCGGGTAATTCAGGCGAAAAGCGCGGGCTTCTGCTACGGTGTGGAACGTGCCGTGAAGCTGGCACGGGAGACGGCGGAGAGCTGCGGCGGATGCAAAATGCTGGGCAGCATCGTTCACAATGCCCATGTGGTGGCTGACCTGGCATCTCACGGTGCCGGGGAGGTGAGAGGCATCGGCGACGTGGAGAGCGGCGACACGCTTTTGATCCGCGCCCACGGAGAGCGCAAAGAGGTTTTAGAGGAGCTGGAAAAGCGCGGTGCGAACTGCGTGAATGCTACCTGCCCCAATGTGCTGCGCATCCAGAAACTGGTGGCACAGGCTGATGAGGGGGGGAGGACCCCTGTTATCATCGGCGAGGTACACCATCCGGAGGTGATGGGGATCGCCAGCTGGTCGGGACGCAGCGTTGTATTTGAAAATGCGGAAGAGCTTGCAAAATGGCTTCAGGAGGACGAAAAGCGGCGGGATCTGCCCATTACGGCGGTGGCACAGACCACCTGCATTCGAGAAATTTGGGAAAGTTCTGCAAAAAAAATAAAAAAAGAGTGTACAAACGCAAAAATATTTGATACAATATGTAATGCTACGCAAATGCGCCAATCCGAAGCGGCAGATTTAGCTGCCAGGGTCGACGTGATGGTGGTAGTGGGTGACGGAAAGAGTGCCAACACAAAGCACTTGACGGAGATCTGCAGGCAGTACTGTGACCGCGTTTATCAGATCGAGCGGGCAGAGGAGCTGAGAGCAGAGTGGTTCGAAGAGTGTGCTGTGGCGGGACTGACTGCCGGTGCTTCTACCCCTGCGGGCATCATTAAGGAGGTAAACAAAACGATGAGTGAAGAAATCAAGACCAATGAAGCCATGGAAGAGAGCTTCGAAGAACTGCTGGAAAAATCTTTTAAAACTTTAAATACAGGAGATAAGGTAACCGGTATTGTAACGGCGATCGGCCCCACCGAGGTGCAGGTCGATCTGGGCACCAAGCAGGCTGGCTATATCGACATCGAAGAGCTGTCTGCCGATCCCAACGTCAAGCCCGAGGATATCGTCAAGGTCGGCGATGAAGTCGAGCTGTTCGTGATCCGCGTCAACGATGTGGATGGCTATGCAAAGCTGTCCAAGAAGCGTCTGGACGCCGTGAAGATCTGGGAGGACATTGCCCGGTATGCCGAGGATAAGACCACCGTTGAGGGCAAGGTCACCGAGGAGAACAAGGGCGGCATCGTGGTGAACGTCAAGGGCATCCGCGTGTTCGTACCCGCCTCCCAGAGCGGTCTGCCCCGTGGCGCCGAGATGAGCGAGATGGTCGGCAAGACCGTTTCCCTGCGCATCACCGAGGTCAACCGTGCCCGCCGCCGCGTGGTGGGCTCCATCAAGGCCGTTTCCTATGAGCAGCGCGCTGCCGCCCAGGCCGAGATCTGGAACAACATTGAAGAAGGCAAGCACTACACCGGTACGGTCAAGTCCATGACCAGCTACGGCGTATTCGTGGATATCGGCGGTGTGGACGGTATGGTACATATCTCCGAGCTGAGCTGGAGCCGTATCAAGAATCCCGCAGAGGTCGTTTCCGTGGGCGATACGCTGGATGTGTACGTCATCTCCTTTGACGCCGAGAAGCGCAAGATCTCTCTGGGTGTGAAGGATCGTTCCTGCAATCCCTGGGACAAGTTCATGGCCACCTATCACGTGGGCGATGTTGCCAATGTGCGTATCGTGAAGCTGATGACCTTCGGCGCTTTCGCCGAGGTAGTGCCCGGTGTGGACGGTCTGATCCACATCTCCCAGATCGCGGATCGCCGTATCGAGAAGCCCGCCGATGTGCTGACCGAGGGTCAGATGGTGGACGCCAAGATCACCGCTGTGGACGAAGAGAAGCAGAAGATCTCCCTGTCCATCCGTGCACTGATCGCTCCCGTTGTGGAAGAGGCTGCCGAGGAAGAGACCGAAGAAGTCGAGGAATAATTCATCCGACAATGAAAAGAACGCCCGTAGGGGCGTTCTTTTTTGCCGTTTTGGATAAAAAGAGCAAGGCAGAATTGGGCAAGACAACGAAATTGATAGTTTCTTCACAAAAAGCTGTCATTAGGAGAAAGATTGTGCTAAAATTAACAATCATAGAGAATCAATAGTGAGGAGGAACCTATCTATGTCTTTTGCAGATTTTCAGAAGGTGTATCAGGAGAAGCTGGTGACGGCAGACGAAGCGGTGAAGATCATCAAGTCCGGCGACTGGGTGGACTACGGCTTTTGCGCCATTCATCCCCGCGTTCTGGACGAAGCTCTGGCACGGCGGGCACCGGAGCTGGAGGATGTGAAGGTCCGCGGCGGTATCAGCCTGTGGAAACCCGCCATCTTCGATGTTGAAGATCCGGTACACCATATTATTTTCAACTCCCACCACATGAGCTCTGTGGAGCGCAAGCACATTGAAACCGGCGCAGGATTCCATGAACCCATGCGCTATTCCGAGCTGCCCCGGTACTATACGGATCATATCACCGCGCCGGACGTGGCCATGTTCCAGGTGGCGCCGATGGACGAACACGGCTATTTCAACTTTGGCCTGTCTGCCAGCCATGTGCGGGCGGTATGCGACATGGCCAAGGTCATCATCGTGGAGGTCAACCGGAATATGCCCCGGTGTCTGGGCGGCTTTGACGAGTGCATCCACGTTTCTGAGGTGGACATGATCGTGGAGGGCCGCAACGATCCCATGGGTATTCAGCCGTCCATCCCCCCCACGGAGGTGGACAAGACCGTTGCAAAGCTGATCGTGGAGCAGATCCCCGACGGGGCATGCTTGCAGCTCGGCATCGGCGGTATGCCCAACACGGTGGGCGCTATGCTGTGTGAGTCTGATTTGAAGGATCTGGGTGTGCATACGGAGATGTATGTGGACGCGTATGTGGATCTTGCCATGGCGGGAAAGGTGACCTGCCGGAAGAAGACCATCGACAAAGGACGTCAGGTCTTTGCCTTTGCGGCGGGAACGCAAAAGCTGTACGATTATCTGAACGACAACCCCGCCTGCATGGCGGCTCCCATCAGCTATACCAATGATATCCGCACGATTGCCGCCATCGACAACTTTGTGTCCATCAACAATGCGGTGGACGTGGACCTGTACGGTCAGGTGAACGGTGAGACCGCGGGCATCCGGCAGATCTCCGGCGCAGGCGGACAGCAGGACTTCGTACTGGGTGCGTACCTATCCAAGGGCGGCAAGAGCTTCATCTGCCTGAGTTCTACCTTTAAGAACAAGGATGGCTCGCTGGCGTCCCGCATCCGTCCAACGCTACAGCCGGGCAGCGTGGTCACCGACACCCGGGTGAACACCATGTATGTGGTGACGGAGTACGGCTGCGTGTGCCTGAAGGGTCTGAGCGTCTGGGAACGCGCCGAGAAGCTGATCTCCATTGCCCATCCCGACTTCCGGGAGGAATTGATCAAGGAAGCCGAGAAGCAGAAAATCTGGTACCCTCACAACAGAAGATAAACCGGAAAGCGCCGTCAAAAGACGGCGCTTTTGCAAACTCTACCACCGGTCGGTTGTGTTTTCCGTCCTGCGGCTCTATCATCAAATTGAGGTGACACCTATGGAAAAAGAGCGTTTCGGTGCGTACATCGCCGAAAACAGAAAAGAACTGGGCATGACACAAGCGCAGCTTGCTGAGCGCCTGCACGTGACGGACAAGGCGGTGAGCAAATGGGAGCGCGGGCTTAGCTACCCCGACGTGACGCTGCTGGAGCCGCTGGCGGAGGTGTTCGGTATCAGCATTGATGCGTTGCTGCGCTGTCAGATGCCCGTAGATGACAGGGAGGAGCTTACGGTGGAAGAACAAAACGAGAATATCAAAAACGTGGTTGAGATCTCCAAAGAGAATCGGAGAAAAGAACGGCGGCAATGGCGCAGCGCGGTGGTCGTGATGGCGGTGACGCTGGTGCTGTGCATCCTGGGATTTGTGATGCAGGGCCGTGCCATTGACAGACAAAACCCCTATCGGGATCACGAATGGTATTTTACCGGCGTGGAGTATACGGAGCATACGCCGGAGGGGGATTACCTTTACATCTACGAAAATAGCACACCCTTACTAATGAAAATGAAGTGTGGTGAGGGCATCGACATTGACGACATCAAGGCCGGCTGGAAGCAGGTCAACGGTGTGCTGTGCCGGGCGCAGTACTGGCTGGATTATGACATGGCGGAGGGACTGTTGGTGGAGTGTGAATTGCAGCCGCAATATGAGACGATCGCCGTCTTCTCCGACCTTGATACGGGGGGTTTTATAGAAACGGAAAAGCCGCTCTTCGGGCAGGAGAGGACGTATTGGGGGGTAGATGATGCGGGATATACCTTCTTCTGTGCACCGCCGAGGCAGGAGGATCCGGAGCAGTGGCGGGTGCTGATGATACTGCCGAATCGGATCCAGGAGATCCCGTATGAGATCACCGATGTGGATGGCGACGGGATCAATGAGATGACGACCCATCCCTATCGGGAGGAAAAGGCGTGGGTGCTGTATGACGTGGATGATGAGGGGCAGTTGGTGACCACATGGTATGATACCGAGCCGGAATGGGCGAAGAAATAGGAGAAACGGCGGGAGACCGCCGTTTCTTTTTGCGCTCTTGAAAAAGAGGAGATTTCGCAGTAGAATGGGAACAGAATATTTTCGGAAAGAGGGCCTTACCTATGTTATCCGCAGAAAAGCGGACGGAAATTTTTGAGACGATGCCGGTAAAAAAAGCGGTTTTGCATCAGGTGGCGCCGTCCGTCTTGAGCCAGATGGTGGCGCTGCTTTACAATCTGGCGGACACCTATTTTGTGGGCCTGCTGAATTCTCCGATACAGACCGCGGCGGTGACGGTGTCTACGCCGCCTTTCCTGATGCTGACCGCTGTTTCCAACCTGTTCGGTGTGGGCGGCGCCAGCGCCATCTCAAGAGCGCTGGGCATGAAGGAGCCGGGAAAGGCGAAGCAGATCGCGGCGGTGTCGTTCTGGCTGGGACTGTGTGCGGCGGCGGTATTCTGCGTGCTGTTTGCGGTGCTTGCCGCACCGATTTTGACCCTTTGCGGGGCGAAGAGCGATACCATTGAGGTGGCGCTGAGCTATACGCGGTGGACCATCATTGCCGGCGGTGTGGGGACGGTTTTGAATATCCTGCTGGCCAATCTGGTGCGTGCGGAGGGAAATGCGTCCATGGCGTCTATCGGTGTGTCCATGGGCGGCGTTTTGAATATTATTCTGGATCCGTTTTTCGTGCTGCCGCAATTCCTGAACATGGGCGCTGCCGGAGCGGGGCTTGCCACGGCGCTCTCCAATCTTTGCGCAACGCTGGTGCTGCTGAGCTATCTGCTGTGGAGCAGGTCCACGGTACTGCACCTTGCGATACGGGATCTGCGCTACATTGGCGACCATCTGAAAACGATTCTGTCTGTGGGATTTCCGTCCTGCCTGCAATTTGCGTTAACGGTGGTGGCGGTGGCGGCACAGAGCCGCTTTGTGGCAAAGTATGCCACAGAGGCCATCGCAGCGCTGGGTATCGTGAAAAAGATCGATATGCTGCCGCTTTACGTCTGTCTCGGCATTTCCACGGGATTGCTGCCGATGCTGGCGTATAACTATGCCGCGGGAAATCAGAAGCGACGGCAGCAGGCGTTTCGTTTTGGCTGTATCGTTGCAGTGGGGTTTGCCCTCCTCTGCGTGGCGGCGTTTGAAGTTTTTGCACCGCAGCTGACGGGTATTTTTATCGACGACGCGGTGACAGTAGGCTATGCCTCCCGATTTCTGCGGCGGATGGTACTGGCGATGCCGCTGATGTCGCTGAGCTATCCCATGATCATTCAGTTCCAGGCGATGGGGAAGGCAAGGGAGTCGCTGATCTGCTCCATTCTGCGAAAGGGTGTACTGGATATTCCGCTGCTGTTCCTGATGGATGCTATTCTGCCCCTGTACGGTTGTATGTGGGTACAGCCCATTGTGGACACGGTGGCGCTGAGTGCGGCGCTGGTTTTGTACAAAAAGATGGAAATTGGCGAAAAAGTTTGAAATTTCGGCACTTTCTTTTCTTGAAAAAGACAAAAACATCGTGTATAATATACGAAAGGAAGATTTTGCCTTTTTTGGGAAAGGAGGGTGCCGCATGTTTTCAATCGGCGATAAGGTGGTACATCCGCTGCATGGCGCCGGCATTATTGAAGAGATCACCCAGGAGCGTCTTGCCGGAAAGCTGGAGCGATACTATGTGTTCCGTATGCCCACCGGCGGCCTGACGCTGAAGATCCCCACGGAGAACTTTGGTGCCGTTGGCCTGCGGGCACCCTTGAGTGATGATAAAATGGAGGAGCTGCTGTGTAAGATCCCGGGCCTGGACGTGGAGATGACCAACAACTGGAATCGCCGTTACCGGGAGAACATGGAGAAGGTGAAAAGCGGCGATCTGATGGAGGTGGCACGGGTCATCAAAGGACTTGTGCTTCGGGACAGGAACCAGGGACTTTCCACAGGAGAGCGTAAGATGCTGCACAACGCCAAGCAGATCCTGCTCTCGGAGCTGGTTTTTGTAAAAGCGATCACTTACGAGGCGGCGGAAGCGCTGCTGCACGCGGTTATCATGGAGAACTGAGGTATGGGCTTGTTTTGGAACAAGGTACAGAAGTGGCAGAAAAAACACCGGCCATATTGCGCGATGGTGGTGGCGGCGGCGGGAGCATCTACCCGCATGGGTGGGGAGAACAAAATGCTGACCCATTTGGGCGGCATGCCCGTTCTGATGCGGACGCTGCTGGCGATCGACCGGACCGAACTGGTAGATGAGATCGTGGTGGCGACACGGGAAGAGCTGCTGCTGGAGGTGGCGGATATCTGCGCCCATGCGGGGATCCGCAAACCTGTAAAGGTGGTAAAGGGCGGCGAAACACGGACGGAGTCCGTGCTGGCGGCTGCCATGGAGTGCGATGCGAAAACGGAACTGATCGCGGTGCATGACGGCGCAAGACCGCTGGCCCTGCCCCAGGAGATGGATCAGCTGATCCGACTGGGGGCAAAGACCTATGCCGTGGCACCTGCTGTGCCGCTGAACGACACGGTGAAGGTGGCAGATGAGAACGGTCTGGTGAAGTCTACGCCGGATCGCAGCAGTCTTTACGCCGTGCAGACGCCCCAGGTCTTTCAGGCGGATATTCTGAAAGCGGCTTTGCAGGCTTTGCAGAATTCCGGCGACACAGCAACAGACGATTGTGCCGCAGTGGAGCGGCTTGGCAAGGAAGTTTACTTGACAGAGGGAAATCGGGAAAATATCAAGATCACCACCCCTGTGGACCTGACTGTGGCAGAGGCGATCCTGCGGCAGAGAGGGGAGATACGATGACGGATTTGCGGATCGGGCACGGGTATGACGTGCATCGGCTGGCAGAGGGCAGACCGCTGATCCTTGGCGGGGTGAACGTGCCGTTTGACAAAGGATTGGATGGGCACAGCGATGCCGATGTGCTGGTACACGCGATAATGGATGCCCTTTTGGGGGCGGCGGCGTTAGGGGATATCGGCAAGCTGTTCCCGGACAATGATGACGCCTATCGGAATATCTCCAGTCTGGTGCTGTTGGAAAGAGTTGCCCGGGAGCTGGAGGCGGCGGGTTACGCGGTGGTCAATATCGATGCCACGCTGATCGCGCAGGCACCGAAGATCGGACCGTATCGGGACGAGATGCGGCGCAATATCGCGCGGGTGCTGGGCATTGAAGTGTCTCAGGTGAACGTGAAGGCGACTACGGAGGAGTATTTGGGCTTTACCGGCTCAGGAGAGGGAATGGCAGCCCACGCCGTGGCGCTGATCGAAAGAAACGGATAACGGCAGAAACGTGAGAGGAGTCTCTCACGTTTCTCTTTTTTGTCCATAGAATGCCTTGAAGGAGGTGTACTATGGACTATTATCTTTTTACCGCACGTTCCATCACACAGGCACAGCGTATGGCACAGGCCCTGGGGCAGGCCGGGATCCGCGCCGGAGTGCAGCGTCTCCCTGTGGGTCTGAGCACCCAGGGCTGTGCCTACGGCGTGAGAATTGAGACAAAGTGGTATGAACGTGCGCTTTCCCTGGTACAGAGCATGGGGATGGGGCCATCGAAGATATTCCGCTATGGCACTCAGGGATACAGCGAGGTGACGGTATGATCTATCTGGACAGTGCGGCGACCACATTGGAAAAGCCGGAGAGTGTGCGCCATGCCATGGCACAGGCGGTAAACCGGATGTCCTCACCGGGACGGGGCAGTCATCAGGCGACCCGTCTGGCGGAGGAGACGGATTTTCTCTGCCGCAGTGAAGCGGCGGCGCTATTCGGCCTGGGCGATCCGTCCCGCGTGATCTTCACCATGAATGCCACCCATGGGCTGAATATTGCCATTCACTCGCTGGTATCGCCGGGGGCAAAGGTGGTCGTGAGCGGGTACGAGCACAATGCGGTGACACGTCCGCTCCATGCGATCCCCAACGTGCACCTGACGGTGCTGGATACGCCGCCCTTTCAACCGGAACGGATGGTGGAGGAGCTGGAAGCGGCGCTGAAGCAGGGCGCTGACGCGGTGATCTGCAATCACGTTTCCAACGTGTTCGGCTGTGTACAGCCCATTGCGGACATGGCGGACCGATGCCGCCGTGCCGGTGTGCCGATGATCGTGGATGCCAGCCAGTCCGCCGGTGTGGTGCCGCTGAACATGGAGGAGCTGGGGGCGGCATTCGTTGCCATGCCGGGACACAAGGGACTGTACGGACCACAGGGAACGGGTCTTTTGCTGTGCGATCACGAGACCAGTCCCTTGCTCTACGGCGGAACGGGGAGCCTGTCGCGCCTGCAGACCATGCCGGAGGATCTGCCGGATCGGCTGGAGGCGGGGACACACAATATGCCGGGGATCGCGGGACTTCTGGAGGGCCTGCGCTTCGTGCGGAGGACCGGGATCGAGAAGATCGCTCTGCAGGAAAGACGGCTTGCGGACTATGCGGTAAAACGGCTGAAGAAAATAGACGGCGTGCAGGTGTTCTACGACGAGGGATTTGTCCGTCAGACCGGTGTGGTGAGCTTCATCGCCGAAGGGTACGACTGCGAGGTTTTAGGCGAGGCAATGGCAAAAAAAGGTGTGGCACTTCGTGCCGGACTGCACTGCGCGCCGCTGGCGCATCGGACAGTGGGAACGCTGAAAACCGGAACGATACGGCTGAGCCCATCCTATTTCAACCGGAGGGAACAGATCGACAGATGCGCCGAGATCCTCGAGGGTGTGCTTCGTGAAAAAGTAACATTTTAGACACACATTTTTTGTTGCAATTTCCCAATATTTTTTATATAATAAGTCTATCTATGTGTTTGGATAAATTTCGTCCCGCAACAGGAAGGAAAAAGCGATGGAATCGGTTATCACGATAGCAGAAAATATTGGGAAGTACTTAAGCCTGATCCGCGTGGCGGATGTGGTGGATATGATCATTATCGCCTTCTTGGTGTATAAGATCCTGGGGCTGGTCACCTCGACCCGTTCGGAGAACATCTTGAAGGGCATCGTGATCTTTCTTTTGGCGCTGTGGCTCGCTACGGCGCTGCATCTGCGCGCGGTCAGCTACATTCTCGGCCACGTGGTGGAATGGGGTATTCTGGCGCTGATCATTCTGTTCCAGCCGGAGATCCGACAGCTGCTGGAAAAGCTGGGCAGCAAACGATTGCCCAAGCAGCTCTCCGGCCTGTTCCACCCGCAGGAAGTGGTGGGCGAGACGGAACAGGCCATTGACCATACAGTGATGGCGTGCAGCGAAATGTCCAGAACAAAGACCGGCGCACTGATCGTATTCGAGCGCAGCAATGCGCTGGATGATCTGGTGCGCAGCGGTACACCGCTGGATGCGGCCGTGAACAACGAGCTGCTGAAAAACATTTTCTTTATCAACGCTCCCATGCACGACGGCGCCATGATCGTCCGGAATGGCCGGATCATCGGCGCAGGCTGTATGCTGCCGCTTTCCAAGAATATCAACCTCAGCCGCGATCTGGGAATGCGGCATCGTGCCGGTATCGGCATTTCCGAGACCAGCGATGCGGTGGTGGTCATCGTTTCGGAGGAGACAGGCTCTATCTCTGTGGCGCTGGGCGGTATGCTCAAGCGGCATCTGATGCCGGAGACGCTGGGCAAGCTGCTGCGAAATGAGCTTTTGCCGCAGGAGGAGGAGCCGGAGAAGGAGAAGCAGAGCATTCTTCACGCAGCGCGCCTGTTCCGGACGGATAAGGAGGACAAAAATGGAGAAAAGTAAGAGCCGTAAGGTCTGGCAGATCGTGATCGCCATACTGACCGCTATCGTCCTCTGGGTCTATGTGGACAACCAGGTGGCAACGGATGCGACCATGAGCGTGAAGGACGTTCCGGTGGAATTTACAGGAGAGGATACGATTCTTGCCGGAAAAAATTTGATGCTGCTGTCCGGCTATGATACCACCATTGACCTGAAGCTGGAGGGCCCCCGGAGAGTGCTGTATCAGATGAATACGGATGCCATCCGTCTGGTGGCGGATACCGGCGGCATCGAGACCACCGGCGTGCAGACCCTGACCTATTCGGTGGTATATCCCGACAACATTTCCCGCAGCTCTGTCTCTGTCAAATCCGCCAGCGCGTATACCGTGACGGTAACAGTGGGCGAGCTGTACACCAAGGAAGTACCCGTTTACTGCGATATCAACGGCGAGGTGGCAGCGGGTTACTTTATGGGCGATCTGGAGATGGACGTCAGCACCCTGGTGCTGCGGGCGCAGCGGGAGGATCTGCTGAACGTAAGCTATGCCAAGGTAGAGGTCAACGCCGGCGGCGCGACCCGTACGCTGATCCAGGCTTTGGAATACACACTTTACGACTACAACGACGTGCCGGTGGAGAACAACAATATCCGCTCGGCCACCAAACTGGTGCAGATCACCCTGCCCGTGCGTACCATGAAAATGATTCCGCTGCGGATCGAATTGGTGGGTACACCGGAGGATGCGGCGGAGAATGTGCAGTATGAAATATCCCCCGCAGCGGTGGGTGTGATCGGCGAGGAGGATACCCTTGCTGTGATCGACAGCATCGTTTTGGACCGTATCTACGCGGAGGATATTGCCGGATATCAGACCTTCAGCTACGATATCAAGGCCCCCGTGGGTACGACACTTACAGCTGACTCGGAGACAGTGGCATCGGTAACGGTGATCGTCAACGGGGCGAAGGAAGTGATGCTGAAGGTGGAGGATATCACCTGCGAAAATGTTGCCGAGGGATTGAAGGCGGCGGCAGACACAGCATTCAACGTGACGGTCTGGGGTATGACAGATGTGATCGACGAGATGACGGCGGAGGATCTGCAGGTGCGGGTAGATCTGGCCGATATCACGGAGGCGGGGACATACGAGCTGCCTGCCATCGTGACTTTACGCGGTGGCAGCAAGGCAGCCGTCAGGGGAGACTATACCGTATCCGTTACGGTAACGGAGCGGGAGAGAGAACCCCGAGAAGGAGTAAAGACATGACACAGATTGCAACGGTAGAAAGACTGCTGGAGGGCGGCTATGCGGAGATCTCCGTGCCGCGGAAATCCGCCTGCGGCCATGACTGTGAGGAGTGTGCCGGCTGCGGAATGACCGGCGCGGCTATCAAGGCACGGGCAAAAAATGCCGTGGATGCACAGCCGGGGGATAAGGTCGTGGTGGAGAGCAGCACAAAAAAACTCTTCGGCGTGATCGCGCTGGTGTATCTTCTGCCGGTGATCTTTTTTCTGCTGGGGTACTTTTTGACCGAAGGTTTGGCGGAAAATCTGCGATATGTGATTGCCATCGCAGCGGCGGTGGTCAGCTTTCTGCCCAGCATTCTCTATGACCGCTATGCACGGCGGCGTGAGATCCTGACCTATGAGATCGTGCGGCTATTCTGATGTTTGGTTACGTGTTGCCCTCACAGGAGCGCCTGAATGAGGAAGAGAAACAGCGCTTTCAGTCGGTATACTGCGGGCTGTGCCATACACTGGGCAGACGGTACGGCGTTGCCGCGCGGATGATCCTGAACTATGACCTGACATTTCTTGCCCTGCTCTTGCAGGAGGGGAAAGCAGAACGGTGTGAGAAAAATTGTATTGCCCACCCCTTCAAGAAACGACCCTGTGTGTGCGAAAGTGCATCGCTGGGAATCGCAGCGGACATGAGCGTGATACTGTCATGGTGGCAAATTCAGGACGGGATAGCCGACCACGGCTTTTGGAAAAGTCTGAAGTATCGGGCGGCGGCACTTCTGCTGGGTCGGGCATACAAAAAGGCAAAAAAAGCACAGCCGGATTTTGATAAGCAGACACAGCACCATCTGCAAGAACTGGCAGAACTGGAAAAAGCGGGGGAGCCGTCTTTGGACAAGCCGGCAGATACCTTTGCAAGACTTCTCTCCGGTGCGGCAAAGGGAGCGGCTGACCCCACCAAGCGGCGGGTATTGGAGACGCTGCTGTATCATCTGGGACGGTGGATCTATCTGGTAGACGCCGCAGACGATCTGGAAAAGGACTTAAAAAGCGGTGCATATAATCCCTTGCCGCTGCGCTATTCGCTCTTGGACGGAAAGCTGACCCAGGAGGAAAAACAGGAGTTGGGACTGACACTTGACAGCTCCGTGCGGACCATGGCAGCGTCCTTTGAGCTGTGGGATTTCGGCGAGAATGCCGAAGTGATACGCGCGGTGCTGTATGAGGGGCTTTATGCGGTGGGCGGCGCCGTGCTGAACGGTACGTTCCGCAAAATGACGAAGAAGAAAGAGAAACGATGAAAGGGGACTAAGCGGATGAGCGATCCCTATCAGGTGCTGGGCGTTTCCCCCAGCGCCTCCGATGAAGAAGTGAAGAAGGCCTATCGGGAATTGGCCAGAAAATACCATCCGGACAACTATCACGATAATCCCCTTGCGGATCTTGCCCAGGAGCACATGAAGGAGATCAACGAGGCGTATGAGGCGATACAGGCCCAGCGCAAGCGCGGCAGCTCGTCCTCTGCGGCGTCGTCCTCGCCTTACGGCTATGGTTATGGATACGGGCAGAGCTATTACAGCCAGCAGAGCTACGGCGGCAATGCCAGGTCGCAGCGGATCCGTATAGCCATCCAGCAGGGAGATCTGAACCTGGCCGAGGAGCTTTTGAATGCCCAAAGCGACCACGATGCGGAGTGGAACTATCTCAAGGGCGTGATCTGTTCGCGGCGGGGCTGGATGGATGAGGCGAAGCGATATTTCGAGACCGCTGTGCAGATGGATCCGGATAACGGGGAATATCAGCGGGCGCTGGATGCCGCAGAGGGACGGAAAACGACGTACAATCCCTTTGGTAACGGTACGGTCCATACCACGGATTGCACCGGCGGCAGCCCCTGTGCCCGTGCCTGTGCGGCGGCGATATGCTGCAGTGCTTTAAGCGGCGGCGGATTTTATTTCCTGCCCTGCTTCTGCTGATAGATGTAAAGGAGTGTTTGCCGAATGATCAAGAGTATGACCGGCTACGGCCGGGCGAGAGAGACGCTGAATAAGCGGGATATTACGGTGGAGGTCCGCAGCGTGAACAACCGCTATCTGGACTGCACGGTGAAGCTGCCCCGTGCCTACGTATTTGCCGAGGACGCCATCAAGACCTGTGTGCAAAAGGCGGTAAGCCGGGGCAAAGTGGATGTATTCGTGACCATCGACTCCACAGGAGCGGATGAAGCCGTGGTGGTGGTAAACGAGAGCCTTGCCAGGGGGTACGTGGAAGCGCTGCACAGCTTACAGAAGACGTTTGGCCTGCCGGAGTCTGCGGTTGCCTTAAACGCTGCGACGCTGGCTAAGTTTCCCGATGTACTGACGGTGACCAAGGCCGAGGAGGATCTGGAGTCCATCGCCGCCGACATCTGTGCGGTATTGGACAAGGCGCTTGCGGCCTACAATACGATGCGAGGCATCGAAGGCAGTAAGCTCGCCAACGATATCGGAGCCAGAGCTACTACCATCGAGACCTGTGTGGGCATCGTGGAGGAGCGTTCTCCTCAGACCGTGGCGGAGTATCGGGAGAAGCTGACCGCCAAGATGCAGGAGGTGCTGGAATCCACCGCCATCGACGAAAACCGCATCTTGCAGGAGGCGGCGATCTATGCCGACAAGGTGGCGGTGGACGAGGAGACCGTCCGGCTGCGCAGCCATATTGCACAGCTCCGCACCATGCTGCAAAGCGAAAAGCCAGTGGGACGGGATATGGACTTCCTGGTGCAGGAGTTCAACCGGGAGTGCAATACCATCGGCTCCAAGTGCAAGGATCTGAAGATCACGGAGACCGTTCTGCAGATGAAGGCAGAGGTGGAGAAGATCCGGGAACAGGTACAGAATGTGGAGTAAGACGATATGGAACTGATCAATATCGGATTTGGCAACCTCATCTCCGCACCGCGGCTGATCGCAATCGTCAGCCCCGACAGCGCACCGGTCAAGCGCCTGGTGCAGGAATCCCGTGATCGCGGGATGTTGATCGATGCCACCTATGGACGCAAGACAGCATCGGTGCTGATCATGGACAGCGACCATGTGGTACTGTCGGCGCTGAGCACGGAGAAGATGGCATCCCGTTTGGGAATGACGGTTTCGGAGTGGGAGGAATGACCATGCAAAAAGGAAAAACATTTATTATTTCGGGCCCCTCCGGTGTGGGAAAGAGCACCGTGCTCAAGGCCCTGTTTGAAGGCCGGGACGACCTGTATTTCTCTGTGTCTGCCACCACCCGCGCACCACGGGAGGGGGAGATCAACGGGGTACACTATCACTTCATTGAGCCGGAGGAGTTCATGCAGTGGATCAATGACGACGCCTTTTTGGAGTACGCCCAGTATGTGGGGAACTTCTACGGAACGCCGAAAAAGTTTGTGGATGCCGCCATGGAGGAGGGAAAGGACGTGATCCTGGATATTGAGGTACAGGGCGCCATGCAGGTCTATACCAAGCGGCCGGAGACGGTGCGTATCTTTATCGCCCCGCCCGACTGGGAGGCACTGGAGCAGCGCTTGACCAAGCGGGGCACGGATTCTCCGGAGAAGATCCAGCAGCGGCTGCTGCGTGCCAAGGTGGAGATGAAGACCGCCGCCGACTACGACTATTTTGTGATC
Organism: Vescimonas sp.; assembly: GCA_045639965.1. GTDB lineage: Bacteria > Bacillota > Clostridia > Oscillospirales > Oscillospiraceae > Vescimonas. Next base: position 42,941 of record JAZUEB010000048.1, read on the forward strand.
AACGACACGGTGGAAAACGCCGTGGCGGAATTGAATGCCATCATGCTTGCCGAGCACTGCAAGGTGGGCGAGCGTATGGAAACCATGCTGAATATGTAATTTTACCGTGAAAGGAACTGATTAATTATGATGCTCTATCCCGCAATGAACAAACTCAACGAGTACATTCCCAACCGCTACATGATGGTGAACGTGGTGGCACGCCGTGCCCGTCAGCTGGCCGCTGAGGCAGAGATGAGCGGCGAAAAGCTGCCGGAGAAGCCTGTGACCATGGCCATCAACGAGGTGGCAGAGGGCTGCTTTGATGCCAACAGCATCGATACCACGATCTGATCAACCGATCAAAGCTTACAAAAGGGAGGGGAGAGTCAATGCCGCAGATCGCCAAAATTGCCGTTGAGGCGGCGACCTATGCCATTGACAAGCCCTATTCCTACGTGGTGCCGGAGAACATGGACGCCGCGGTAGGCTGTCGGGTGCTGGTGCCTTTCGGACGGGGAAACCGTCCCAGCGAGGGAATGATCCTGGCGCTGGAGGATTGTGTGCCGGAAAAGCAGCTTAAGAGCATTCGGCTGCTGCTGGATGCGTCGCCCCTGGTGAGCCAGAAGGAGATCAAACTGGCGCTTTGGATGATGAAGCGCTACTTCTGTACCTTTTACGACGCGATACGCACCATTTTGCCGGCGGCGGTGTGGTATCATTACCGGGAGACCTGGTGTCTGACAGGCGGCAATCTGACCGGTCTGAGTGAAAAGGAACTGGCGGTCTGTGCGGCACTTTCCGATGGCCCGGCGGAGCTGGACCAACTGAAAAAGCAGTTTGGTGAGAGTGTGGTGCAGACCCTGCACGGCCTGCAGAAGAAGAAAATCGTGCAGGAGAGCACGGAGAGCCGCCGCAAGGTACAGGACAAGAATGTGATCCTTGTGTCCCTTGCCGTTGATGGCGAAACAGCGCTGTTGCAGGTGGCACCGCGGCGAAAAGCAGCACGGGAAGCGGTGCGGTTTTTGTCACAGTTCGGCGAGACCACCGTGCAGGAGCTTTGCTATTACACAGGCGTATCGCGGCAGAGCGTGACCCTGCTGGAAAAGGCGGGGCTCGTGATTCTTCGGGAGCAGGAGACCTACCGCATTTCGGACAAGCCGTATGCGATGCAGGCAAGTCCTATCGTGCTCAATGACGAGCAGCAGCAGGTTTACGACGAGGTGCTGGCTGAGATCCGTGCCGGGAAACCGGGCGTTACACTTTTGCAGGGCGTGACCGGCAGCGGAAAGACTCTGGTGTACATCCGGTTGGCACAGGAGCTTTTGCAAGAAAACAAGTCCGTGATGATCCTGGTGCCGGAGATCGCGCTGACGCCCCAGATGATGGCGCGCTTTGGCGCCTATTTCGGCGACGAGGTAGCACTTTTGCACAGCGGACTGCGTATGACGGAGCGCTACGACCAGTGGAAGCGGATCCGAAAAGGGGAAGCCCATATCGTGCTGGGGACCCGCAGCGCCGTATTCGCACCGCTGCAGGATATTGCACTTATCGTGATGGACGAGGAGCAGGAGAACTCCTACGAGTCGGAGAAAACGCCGTGTTACCACGCCAGGGAAATTGCCAAGTATCGGGCGGCGGCAGAGAACGCACGGCTGCTTTTGGGCAGCGCAACGCCCACCGTGGAGACGGCATGGTATGCCAAAAACGGGGAGTATCAGCTTGCCCTTTTGCGCAGGCGCTATAATGAACAGAGGCTGCCCCGCGTGATCCTGGCAGATATGCGAAAGGAATTGCAGGCCGGCAACCCGTCCTGCATCAGCCGGGAGCTGTATGAGGAGCTGCAGGAGAACATTGCCAGAGGGGAGCAGAGCATTCTGTTTCTCAACCGGCGCGGTGCCAGCCGACAGCTTTTGTGTCCTGCCTGCGGCTATGTGCCTCAATGTCCGCGGTGCAGCGTATATCTGACCTATCACAGCGCCAACGGCAGATTGATGTGCCACTACTGCGGCTATTCGGAGAAGGCGGCGGAGAGCTGCCCCGACTGCGGCGGGAACCTGAAGCATATCGGCATCGGGACCCAAAAGGTGGCAGAGGAATTGCAGGAGCTGTTTCCCGACACGAAGATCCTGCGGATGGACGCGGACACGGTGACGGCGGGGCATGAGACGATCCTGAAGCAGTTTGCCGAGGAGAATGTGCCGATCCTGTTGGGAACCCAGATGGTGGCAAAGGGACTGGATTTTGAAAAAGTGACGCTGGTAGGCGTGTTGGCAGCAGACTTGAGTCTGTACGTAGATCATTACCGGGCGGCGGAACGGACCTTCAGCCTTTTGACCCAGGTGGTGGGGCGTGCCGGACGGGGCGAAAAAGCAGGTCGGGCGGTGATCCAGACCTATACGCCGAAAAACGATGTGATCCTCTCTGCGTCGGAGCAGGACTATCAGCGGTTTTATGAAAAGGAGATCCGATTGCGGAAGCTGCGGCGGGAGCCGCCTTTTGCCGATCTCTTTACCGTCAGCGTGACGGGACCGGAGGAGAGCAGCGTGCGCCGCAGCGCCAAGGAGTTGTGTCAGGCGCTTCGTGCGGAAACCGCAAAACCGCCATTTACGGACGTGGAGGTTTTAGGCCCTGCGCCCTATACGATTTTGAAAGTAAACAACCGCTACCGCTACCGTATCACGGTGGTGGGACGGAACGAAAAGCCGCTGCGAGATCTGCTCGCCGGCTATATGAAAGCATTTGCCCGGCGCAGCGAAAATCGGGATCTGGGCATTTTTACCGACTGTAATCTGATGGATTGAGGAGAACGACCATGGCATTACGAAAGATCGCTTTGCAGGGCGAGACCTGCCTGAGCAAGACCTGCCGTCCCGTGACGGATTTTAACGGACGACTGCATGAACTGCTGGACGATTTGGCGGATACTTTAGTGGACTCCGGCGGTGTGGGACTGGCGGCGCCCCAGGTGGGCATTCTGCGCCGTGTGTGCGTGGTGATGAACGAGGACGACGAGATCATCGAACTGGTCAACCCAGAGATCATCTACACCAAAGGGGAACAGACCGGACTGGAGGGTTGCCTGAGCGTTCCCGGGAAATACGGCGAGGTGACGCGGCCCTGGTTTGTGCGGGTGCGTGCACAGGATCGGAACGGTAACTGGTTTGAGGCCGAGGACGAGGGCTTGACCGCCCGCTGCTTCTGCCACGAGATCGAGCATCTGGACGGGCATCTGTTCGTGGAACACACCGACCATCTGCTGTCCGAGGAGGAGCTGGAGGAGTATATTCGCAAGCAGGAAGAAGAGGAGCAATAATGCGGATCGTATTTATGGGAACGCCGGATTTTGCGGTGGCGAGCCTCCGGGCGCTGGTGGAAGCCGGACACGAGGTCTGCGGCGTTTTTACCCAACCGGATAAACCGAAAAACCGGGGACACAAACTGGCATTTTCCCCTGTAAAGGAATATGCCATTACACAAAATCTGGACGTCTATCAGCCCCTGAAGATGCGTGACGGCGAAGCGCTGAGCATTGTGGAACGCCTGCAGCCGGAGCTGATCGTGGTGGCGGCCTACGGCAAGATTTTGCCGGAGGAGATTTTGAACACACCAAGATACGGATCTATCAACGTACACAGCTCCATCCTGCCCAAGTACCGCGGTGCAGCGCCCATCAACTGGGCGATATTGAACGGCGAGACGGTGACGGGCGTGACCATTATGTATATGGCGAAGGAGCTGGACGCGGGAGACATCATTCGCTGCGCCGAAACGGAGATCGCACCAGACGAGGATGCGTTGACGCTGACAAACCGTTTGGCGGAGATCGGGGCAAATGCACTTTTGCGGGTGGTGGACGATCTGGCGGCGGGAACTGCCGTACGGACACCTCAGGAGCATGAAAAACACACCTATGCGCCCATGCTGGACAAGACTCTGTCACCGATGGATTTCACCAGACCGGCACAGGCTTTGCACGATCAGGTGCGGGGACTCATTCCCTGGCCCTGTGCAACGATGACGTTGAACGGCGGCACGGTGAAGGTCTACAAGACCGCCGTGGGTGAAACGACTGACGCGAAAGCGGGGAGTATTGTGGAAGCGGGGAAGAAGGGCATTGCCATTGCCTGCGGCGACGGCAAGCTGCTGTGGATCCTGGAGCTGCAGGCAGAGGGCGGCAAGCGCATGGAGAGCCGCGCCTACCTTGCCGGACACTCCGTTCAGGTGACGAAATGAACCGAAACTTTGTACCCAATGCCAGAGATACGGCATTGGAGGTGCTGCTGCAGGTGGCCAAGGCCAACGCCTGGTCCGACGGCAGCCTGAAGCGCACCATCGCCAGGAACAGGCTGGACAGCCGCGATGCATCTTTGGCGACGCGGCTGAGCTACGGCGTGATCCAGAACAAAATCCTGCTGGACTACTACATCGATGTGTGGTGTTCCCAACGGGCGGATCATCTGGAACCGGTGGTGCTGAATATCCTGCGGATCGGCGGATACCAGATCCTGTTCATGGACAAGATCCCCCACAGCGCCGCCGTCAACGAGGCGGTGGAGATGGTGAAACGCTGGGGCAGACCCAAGGCCGCCGGTATGGTAAACGCCATCTTGCGGAAGTTTGTGGCAAACTGGATGGATATGCCGGCGCTGCCACAGGGAAGCACCGCCGACTACCTCTCTGTGCGGTACAGCCACCCCAAGTGGCTGGTACAGCGCCTGCTGGACATTTTGGGTCCGGAGGAGACGGAACAGTACTTACTGAAGAACAACGAGATCGTACCTACCACTATACAGGTCAATCCCCTGAAAACCACGGCGGAGAAGCTGGAAAAGGAACTGACCGCTGTGGGTATTTCCGTGAAAAAGCACCCATGGCAGGAGGGGTGCCTTGAGGTGTCCGGCACCGGGGATCTGGAAAATCTGCCGGCGTTCCGGGCCGGACGCTTTACCGTGCAGGACGCCGCGGCGCGTCTGGTGGCTACGGTAGCACAGCCCGGGCAGACGGATCGCGTGATGGATGTGTGTGCCGCACCCGGCGGCAAGTCCTTTGCCCTTGCCATGGATATGGGGGACAAGGGGGACATTTTGAGCTGTGACATCCATCCCCACAAGCTGAAACTGATTGAAAACGGCGCGGCTCGTTTGGGTTTACGGTCCATTCGCACCGCTCTTGCTGATGCGGGGGAAAGCCATGCGGCATGGATCGCGGCGGCGGATCTGGTGGTGGCGGACGTACCCTGCAGCGGCTTGGGGATTATCCGCAAGAAGCCGGATATTCGCTACAAAGATCCCAGGGAGCTAAAAAACCTGCCGAAGATCCAACGGCGGATCCTGGAGAACGCCGCCATCTATGTAAGACCGGGCGGAACACTGGTGTACTCCACCTGTACGGTTTTGCCGGAGGAGAATGAGGACATCATCCAAGGCTTTTTGTCCATCCACCCGGAATATGAGCTGACCCCCTTTGAACTGCCCCTGCCCATTGGAAAAACGGACGGACAGCTGACCCTGTGGCCTCAGCGGTTCGGCACGGACGGATTTTACATCTGCCGCATGAAGAGGAAACCATGATCGATATCAAATCGCTGACAATGGAAGAGATCACCGTACTGCTGCGGGAGATGGGGGAACCCGCCTTTCGGGGTAAGCAGGTGTTTACCTGGCTGCACAAAGGGGTAAGATCCTTTGACGAGATGAGCAATCTCGCTAAGCCCTTGCGCCAGAAGCTTGCCGAGCGTTGCTATATTACCGTGCCGGAGGTGGTACGGAAACAGGAGAGCCGACTGGACGGCACGGTGAAATACCTGTGGCGCCTGGGCGACGGCAATTGCATTGAAACAGTTTTGATGCAGTATCACCACGGCAATACCGTTTGCATTTCGTCCCAGGTGGGCTGCCGCATGGGCTGCGCATTCTGCGCCAGCACCATCGCCGGCAAGGTAAGAGACTTGACACCGTCGGAGATGCTGGATCAGGTGCTTTTTACCCAACTGGAAAGCGGACGCGAGATCTCCAACATCGTATTGATGGGGATCGGCGAGCCGCTGGATAATCGGGAAACGGTGATGAAGTTTTTGACACTGGTCAATCATCCGGAGGGTCTGAACATCGGGATGCGGCACATCAGCCTTTCCACTTGCGGTATCGTGCCGGAGATCGCCCGACTGGCGGAGCTCAATTTACAGCTGACGCTGTCGGTTTCCCTCCACGCACCGGACAGCGAGACCCGAAGCCGCATCATGCCGGTAAACCGGGCGTATGATGTGGAGCAGCTTTTTGCCGCGTGTCACCGCTACTTTGAAAAGACGGGACGGCGTATCAGCTTTGAATACGCCATGATCGACGGCGTCAATGACAGCGACTGGCAGGCGGATCTGATCGCAAAAAAAATCCGCGGTATGCCCGGTCACGTTAACCTGATACCGCTGAACGACGTGGTGGAGAGTCCGTTCAAACCCAGCAAGAGGGTGGCGGAATTTCAGAAACGCTTGGAAAGCCACGGCGTAACGGCCACGGTACGGCGCAGTCTGGGCGGTGATATTGATGCCAGCTGCGGACAGCTGCGACGCAAGGAGATGGAGGAAAAACAATCATGAGAGTTTGGGGAATCACCGATACAGGTCTCGTGAGAAAAGAAAATCAAGACGCCTATATGACCGCGGAGGTCAAGGGCTTCCGGATCGCCGTGGTCTGTGACGGCATGGGCGGTACCAACGGCGGACAGGTGGCAAGCCGTATCGCGGTGGATCACTTTTATCGGGAAACTGCGGAGGCGCTGCAAAGCGATATGACACCGGAGCAGATCGGGCAGACCATGAGCTATGCGGCGTCTGTGGCGCATAATGCCATTCGAAAGACCGCGCAGGAAGTGGCAGAATACGAGAAGATGGGAACCACACTGGTAGGTGCGGTCTGCCGCAGGGATATGGCGGTGATCTGCAACATCGGCGACAGCCGGGCCTATCACATCACGAAGCGCGGCATTGAGCAGATCAGCCGCGATCACAGCGTGGTGGAGAGTATGATCGAAAACGGGGAGATCACTGAGGTCCAGGCAAAGCATCACCCCAGCCGGAACCTGATTACCCGCGCCTTGGGACCGGATATGGAGGCGAAAGCGGATACCTTTCCGCTGCCATGGCGGGACGGGGAATTCATCCTGCTGTGTACGGACGGATTGGTAAACACCGTTTCCGACCAGGAGATCCTGTTTGAAGTGATCCATTCGGCGGAATTGGAAGGCTGTCTGGAGCGGCTTTTGGAGGTCGCCAGAAGCCACGGTGCACCGGATAACGTGACAGCGGTGCTGATTGAAAATACACTTGGAAAGGAGATGGCATAATGCAGCAGAAGATCGGTGATATGCTGGATAATCGGTATGAGCTTTTGGAGCTGATCGGTACCGGCGGTATGGCAAATGTCTATAAGGCAAAGTGCCATCGCCTGAACCGTCTGGTAGCAGTGAAAATTCTGAAGAGCGAGCTGGCAGAGAATGCAGAGTTCCGCCGCCGTTTCCGGGATGAATCCCTGGCGGTCGCTGCGCTGAGCCACACGAATATTGTGTCGGTCTATGATGTCTCCAGCAGCGAGGGCGTGGAGTATATCGTCATGGAGCTCATCGACGGCATCACCCTCAAGCAGTATATGGAGCGGCGCGGTCAGATGGACTGGCGGGAAGCTCTGCATTTCATCATTCAGATCATGCACGGCCTGAGCCATGCCCACAGCCGCGGCATCATCCACCGGGATATCAAACCACAGAACATTATGGTCCTGCGTGACGGCAGCGTAAAGGTGGCCGATTTCGGCATCGCCTGCCTTGCCAATACCGCCAACACCCTGACCCAGGAGGCGCTGGGCAGTGTACACTATATTTCACCGGAGCAGGCGCGGGGTGACCGCACCGATGCAAGAAGCGACGTTTACAGCGCCGGTGTGGTGCTCTATGAGATGCTGACCGGACGTCTGCCCTTTGAGGGGGACAGCGCGGTATCTGTGGCGATCCAGCACCTGTCCGGCACACCGCTGAATCCCAGAGACATCAATCCGGAGATTCCGGAGTCTTTGGAGCTTATCTGCATGAAGGCGATGAACCCCGACCTGCACAAGCGCTATGCGTCGGCGGATGACATGCTGCAGGATCTGGAAAAGTTCCGCAAAAATCCTGCCGTCAATCTGGACTATATCCGCCGCGATATTGCGGTGAGTGTTGACGATGAGCCGACCATGCCGATCTCCACGGTCGAGGTAACATCGGCTATGAAAAAGCAGCAGCAGGAGCAGCAGCAAAGAAGTGAGACGGAAATGCGCCGCAGCCAACACAAGCAAAAACGCAGCGTAGCGCTGCTTATCGGCGGTATTGTGGGCGCGGTGGCGCTGATCGTCATTCTCTTTACGCTGATTTTGAAGAGCTTTGGCGGCAATAAGGGAGGCGAGACCTATGAGGTGCCGAACATTCTCGGTTACACGCTGGAGGAGGCGCAGACGCTGGAGAGCGTCCGCGATGTCTTTGAGATCAAGGTGATCGGAACCAAAGCCGACGATCGCTATCAGCCCGGTCAGATCGTGTCCCAGGATCCCGATGAGGGGACCATTCGCAAGAGCAATCTGGTGATCCAGGTCTATCTGTGCGCCCAGACAGAAGATCAGGTCATGCCCACTCTCGAGGGCAGCGACTATCAGAATGCCAAGATCCTGCTGCAGGGAATGAATCTGCAGCTCCAGATCGAAAAGGAGGAGCAGTTCTCCGCGGAATATGCAGCCGGTGAGATCATCACCACGTTCCCCAGTCCGGGGACTGTGCTGAAAAAGGGCGGCAGCGTGACGCTGATCGTCAGCAAGGGACCTGCTACGCTGACGGTGATCTCCTTTGCCGGTATGGACGTGGACAGCGCTGTGAAGGCTGCTGTCGAGCTGGGCCTTGTTGTGGGCGAGCTTCAGTATGAATACAGCAGCATGCCGGCCGGGCAGGTGATCCGGCAGAGTGTTGATCCCAATTCCCAGGTAGAGGGCGGCACGGAGATCATCTTTACCGTCAGCGGCGACTATTCCGATAGATTACTGTATTTCAAGTTACCGGATATAGAAGAATTAGATGGTAAGCAATCTGTTTTGGCAAAGATGTATGTGGATGGAGAATTGGTTGATACCAAATATCTTGAAAGACCCAGTATTGGGACAGACATTCCATTTAATTTTACTGCACCCGCCGGTGAAACACATACGGTCTACGTGACGTTTGACGGGCATCGTACTGAGGAGCAGAGTGTACAGTTCTGATGGGCAGAGGGAGAATTGAAAAAGCCCTCAGCGGCTTCTACTATGTGAATACGGGTGCCCAAACACTCCAATGCCGTGCCCGGGGCAAGTTTCGCAGGGAGGGCGTCAGCCCTCTGGTGGGAGACTGGGTCCGGGTGCGTGAGCTGGGAAACGGCGAAGGATTTGTTGAGGAGATCGAACCGCGGAAGAACGTGTTTTCCCGCCCTGCTGCCGCCAATATTGACCAGTTGGTGATACTGGCGTCCGGCGCCATTCCGGTGACGGAGCCCTTCCTCATCGACCGGATCGCCGCTATCGCCGCACTCAAAGGGGCAGAGGTTTTACTGGTGCTGAATAAGTGCGACCTGGATCCTGCCCGGGAACTCTATGACATCTATCACGATTCCGCTATCCGTGTGGTACGGACCAGTGCCGTGACAGGAGAGGGACTGGAGGAGCTGCGATGCGCTCTTTCGGGGAAACTGAACGTGTTTACGGGGAACTCAGGCGTGGGGAAGTCCAGTATCCTGAATGCCCTTATGCCGCAGCTTGCCCTGCCGGTGGGTGAGGTCAGCAAGGCATTGGGCCGCGGACGACACACCACCCGCCATACGGAGATGTTCCCGTTGGATGCGGCGACCTGGATCATTGACACGCCGGGATTTTCCTCCTTTGATACCCAGGAGATGGACTGGGAGCTGAAAACCCACCTGCCGGAGACCTTTTTGGAGTTTGCGCCCTATCTGGGTGAGTGCCGCTTTGTGGGCTGCAATCATGTGAAAGAGAAAGGCTGCGCCGTTTTGCAGGCGATAAAGGACGGCAAAATTCCCGTGAGCCGCCACCGCAGCTACGTGCGGCTTTTTGAAGAACTGAAAGAACTGAAAGAGTGGGAAAAATGAGTAGAGGTGCATTGGCACCTCTGCTTTTTTTGCGTCATAAGATGGAGTGGAAGGAGGGAAAGCGTATGCGGGGAAACTGCTGTCTGGGCGTATGTGCCATCGGTCTGGGCGCCGGCATTCTGATCGCCGCCATTTTTCCGGTTGGCTTTTTGATGTTTCTGGTCTCCTTCCTCTTGATCGCCTGCGGCATCGCCTGTTTGCGTGATAGGAGGTATTGAGATGCGCATTATCGTATGGAAAGCACCGAAAATTTTACATGGGATTCTCAGACGCTTGTTCGCTGCGTCGTCATAAGCAAAAGAGCCGTCTCATATACTGGGAGTAACTTCGCAGAAAAGAGAGGGCTTTTTTCATGGAATTAGGCTTACAATTTGAGGAGATCACCGCCTTTGAGACGGTGGAAACACAGGCAACTACGCATGAGGAAACGCTGGAAACGGCAATTCCGGAGTACTGCCCCGATATCAATAGGATCGTGGAAACGGCAGGACAGCTTTGCATTCGGGAGAAGCTGCTGTCGGACGACCATTATGTGGTCAGCGGTGTGGTCAAGGTGACGGTGCTGTATACCTCGGAGGAGGTAGCGGGACTGAAAAGCCTGCAGATGTCCATCCCCTTTTCCTGCCGCATGGAGGAGCGAGGCATCAAGGCGTGTAAGGCGGTGTGCGTAACCGGCAGGCTTCTCATGTTAGAGGCAAAGGCAGTGACGTCGCGGCGACTTTATCTGCGTGTTTTGCCGGAAATCAGAGGGATCGGTTTTCGCCCGGTACAGCGGAAGCTCTGTTGCGGCACGGAGACTGAGAGCAGCATCCGTCTGCGGCAGGAGAAGATAACGCTGCCGCTGATGACAGGTGCCGCCGAGCAGGAGTTCACCTATACCGGTGAGACCATGCTGGAGGGAAAAATGCCGGAGGAGCTGCTGTTTTGCCGTATGTGTCCGAAGGTGATCTCCACCCAGCGGGTAGGAAACAAGCTGATGGTGAAAGGCGAGCTATGGCTCAGCGCCATGTACCGTACCGCTGAGAGTTTGCTGGAGCACTATGAGACCGATCTGCCGTTTTCCCAGATCGTAGAGGCGGGTGATCTGCCGGAAGAGGCGCATCATGTGGTGCTGCCGATGCTCTGCGAAAGCGATGCGCGCCTTCTGCGTACCGAAGAGGGTGGTGGATTTGGCGTTACAGCGCGGATCGCGCTATGTATGCGTACTTATGAGGAACGGGCCATCAACTGTGTGGCGGATCTGTACAGCACCCGCTATGATGCCCTGCCCCAGCAGGAGGGAATCGTATTTCCCATCGCCTATCCGCCGGCGGAGATCCTGCAGGAGGTGACCGTTCAGCCGGAGATCAGCGGAACGCAGGCGTTTCTGACCGGGATCGAGTGTACGCAGGTGACCCCTGTGGCGGAGGAAAACCGTCAGATCCTGCGTACCGGCATAAATGTGCGGCTGCTGTATCTGGATGAAAGCGGAGCACCGGTTACAACGGAGACATCGCAGGAGGTTAGCATCTCTGTGGACACCGTGCCCAGCTCGGTGCAAGCATCGTGCTGTATTGCCGGCTTACAGTGCGGCAGTATGTGCCAGGTACGTGTACCCGTGACGTTCCGGCTGGAGGATGCCCGACAGGAGACAGTTTCTGTAATCACCTGCCTGAAGCTGGAGGAGGAGACAGCGAAGCGAAAAACACCCAGCCTTGTTCTGCGCCGTCTGCAGGAGGGGGAAAGCCTCTGGGATGTGGCAAAGCAGTATCGCACCGATGAAGAAGCGATCCGACAGGCAAATCCCCAGGAGGACGCAAACAGCCGTATGCTGCTGATCCCCCGCGTGAGATAAGAAAAGACCCCACCCTTGCGGGTGGGGTCTTGCTTATGCGATTTTACTCGGCGACCTCTTCACTCTTTTTTGAGAGCTGCTTCTGGAGCCAATCCTTGCCGTCCACGAAACGGGAGACGATGTAGGACACCACATAGTCGCCGGCGGAGTTGATCATGGTGGCGGGAGGATCTACCAGATTGCCGATGGCTACCAGAATGGGGAAGGCCAGCTCCATCTGGTTGGGGAAGAAGATGGAGCAGATGATATACTCGCCGATATAGCCGCCGCCGGGAACACCGGACATACCCACGGAGGAGAGAACAGCCACCAGAACAATGGGAATCAGCTTGCCCCAGGACATCTCCTGACCGAACACGCCCCAGACAAAGGCGATCTTCAGTACGCAGCTGAAGCAGGAGCCGTCCATGTGCATCGTGGCACCCAGAGGAACTACCATCTCGGCAACATCCTTGCTGATGCCGGTATCCTCTGCCTCTTTGAGGTTGGTGGGAATGGTGGCGACGCTGGAGCAGGTACCCAGAGAGACCACGGCAGGACGGGTAATATGCTGAAACATGGTCCGTGCAGCACCCTTGCCGCCGCCGAACTTGGCAAACAGGGGGAACGCGGTGAAGATGTAAAGGAAGCAAAGGGGATAGTAGACCACCAGAGCACGGCCGTAGGCGGCGGTGATCTGCGGGCCGTAATCGGCGACCAGACCGGCAAAAATGGCGAAGAATGCGACAGGGGCGTAATAGGTGATGATATTGACAAACTTCAGCATCACGCGGCTCAGGTCATCCAGCCACTTGCCAACGATGCTGTCGGGACCGCCGTTCAGATTCACTGCAAAGCCGAACAGCAGCGAGAACACGATCAGCGGCAGCATGGCACGGCGGCTTAAAAGACCGGAGAAATCGCTGACGGTGAAGAAGTTGACGATCATATCGGACAGGGAAGCGTACTCGCCCATCTCCTCGCTGGGGATCTCATTCCATGGCGCAAGAACAGGGGGAAAGATCTTCATCAGCACGAACATGATAACGGCGGCGATAGCACCGGTAATGACGAAGGTGGCGACGGTGGTGCCCAGGATCTTACCGGCGCGCCTGCGGGAGCGCATATTGGCAACGGAACTTGCAATGGACGCAAAGACCAGCGGAACTACCACGCAGAACATCATATTGATGAACACGGTGCCAAAAGGCTTGATAATGCCTGCGAATTTGGGCCAGAGCCAGCCGGCGATAGCGCCCAGTATCATAGCGCCTATCATAATGCCTAAAAAGCGATAGTTTTTGGTAATATCCTTTTTGTTCATATCTGATTCCTCCTGTTTTCAATAAGGTATCAACTATCCTATGCAACGTATCAATATTATATGATACCGGTAGACATAACGCGAGAGCAAATATTGCCTTCTTGTTGACTTTTTGTGCCGATGTGGGTTATAATACTATAAGCGAGTTGACCAGACAGTCGCGGGAGCGAGGCGAAAGCCTGCTCATGAGGAAAGTCCGGGCTCCACAGGGCAAGGATAACGGGTAACGCCCGCCCAGAGCGATCTGAGGAAAAGTGCAACAGAAATAGACTACCGGTTTTCCGGTGATGGTGGAAAGGTGAGGTAAGAGCTCACCCATCGGCTGGAGACAGTCCGATGCTGTAAACTCTATCCGGAGCAACACCGCTATGGGGACACAGGTCGGCCCGACCGTCTCCGAGGTGGCTTGAGCGTATCGGCAACGGTGCGCCTAGATAGATGACTGTCAAATACAGAACCCGGCTTACAGATCAGCTCGCTGCAAGATATGGAAACACCTGCGTAAATGCGCCGGTGTTTCCTTTTTTACGCTGTAATTGTGCAAGACACACAGTTCGTCTTGTTTTTAAGCGGATAAATTTGTGCATTTCGCATATTTACATTACCTCGGTAAAGTGGTAAATTGATAACGTAATAAAACAAGGCGGCAGAAACAAAAGGCCGCCCCTAAGAAAAGGAGAACGTAAAATGAAAAAGACAATTGCATTGATTCTGGCGCTGGTCATGGCGCTGACCCTGGTGGCCTGCGGCAGCAAGGAACCCGCTGATACCACCGTGAACAATGGCGAGGCCGATGCCTTTACCTTTACGATGGGCATTGACGCCGAATATCCCCCTTTCAGCTATCTGGGCAGCGACGGTGAGTACACCGGATTCGATGTGGAGATCTGCAAGGCCGCCTGCGATCTGCTGGGCTGGAACTTTGAGGTCTTTGGTGTGAACTGGGACGAGAAGCTGATCCAGTTGGATGCTGACGAGTGTGACTGCGTCTGGTCCGGTATGACCATTCTGGACAGTATGAAGGAAGCCGGCTACACCCTGTCCGCTCCCTACTTCTACAATGCACAGGTGATCATGGTCAAGGAAGGCAGTGACATCAAGTCTTCTGCTGATCTGGACGGCAAGGTGGTTGCCGTACAGTTGGGTACCTCCGGTGAGGCTATGCTGGCTGAGGATGGCGATCAGGCTGAACTGGCCGCTTCCTTCGGTGAGCTGATGACCTGCGACAGCTTCCTGAAGTGCTTCACCGAGCTGGGCGGCGGTGCTTGTGATGCCGTGATCGTAGATAAGCCCGTGGCAGATTCCTATGCCGCTGAGAACGCCGGCTTCGTGGTTCTGGACGAGCAGTTGGGTGCTGAGGAATACGGCATCGCTTTCCGCGGCGACGAGGACGGTAAGGGTCTGTGCAGCTTCATCGAGGACGCTGTGAAGCAGCTGGTGGACAACGGTACCTATGCCGAGATTGCTGCCAAATATCCCGAAATCGTTGATAACCTGGTGTTCCTGCAGAAGTAAGACCCAACGATTGATTTTTGAGTGAATACGACCCTTTCCCGGAAGCACTTCTGTGCTTCCGGGTTTGGCGTGTGAAATGAGGATAACATATGACACTACTCACCATGATCATGAAAATGGGCGAGGGCCTGAGCAAGACCTGCGCCATTTTCTTTCTGACGCTGTTGTTTTCTCTGCCGCTGGGCATGATCGTCGCCCTGTTGCGGATGAGCAAGAACAAGATCATTTCCAATGTTACCCGCTTTATTATCTCTGTTCTCCGCGGTACCCCTCTGATGCTGCAGCTTCTGGCGGTGACCTATGGCCCGTACTACATTGGACAGTCGCTGGGTATGGACATAGCAGTTGCCCGTAATAAGCTGATCCCGGTGGTGATCGCCTTCGCTATCAACTACGCCGCCTATTTTGCGGAGATCTATCGCGGCGGTATTGAATCGATCTCAGTGGGACAGTATGAAGCGGCGGAAGTGTTGGGATATTCCCGCATCCAGACATTTATCCATATTATTCTGCCCCAGGTGGTAAAGCGTATCATGCCCAGCATTACCAACGAGGTAGTGACCTTGGTAAAGGATACCTCCATGGCCTTTACGGTGTCCTACCAGGAGATGTTCACCATCGGCAAGCAGATCGCCAACTCCGAGACCAGCTTTACCCCGTTTGTCGTGGCCGGTGTGTTCTACTTTGTCTTTAATGCCATCGTGGACTTTGTGATGGGCAAGGTGGAGAAGAGCATGAGCTATTATCAGTAAGGGGGTGTCGGGATGAAACTGCTTGAAATGAATCATGTGCAAAAGAGCTTTAACGGCGACCATCTGGTTTTGAAAGATATCAGCCTTAGCGTGGAAAAAGGCGAAGTGGTGGCGATCATCGGCCCCTCCGGCAGCGGAAAATCCACCTTGCTGCGCTGTGCGACCCTGCTGAACACCATGGACGGCGGCGATCTGATCTATAATGGCGCCTATGCCGTGACCGATCAGGATGGCAAGTCGGTGTATGCGGATAAGTCTGAGCTGAAAAAAGTACGGGAGAAGTTTGGCCTGGTGTTCCAGAACTTTAACCTGTTTCCCCATTACTCTGTTCTGAAAAACCTGACAGATCCGCAGGTGCGCGTATTGGGCCGCAGCAAGGAAGATGCCGAAAAAATCGCCATGGAGCTTTTGGAAAAAATGGGTCTTGCCTATAAGCCCAACGCCTATCCCTGTCAGCTCTCCGGTGGTCAGCAGCAGCGTGTGGCCATTGCCCGTGCTTTGGCAATGCAGCCGGAGATCCTGTTCTTCGACGAGCCCACCTCTGCGCTGGACCCGGAACTGACAGGCGAGGTGCTGAAGGTCATTCGTCAGCTGGCGGAAGAGAATATGACTATGGTCATCGTGACCCATGAAATGTCCTTTGCTCGTGATGTGGCCGACCGCGTTATCTTTATTGACGGTGGCGTGATCGTGGAGCAGGGTGATCCGAAAAATGTGTTTGGCAATCCGCAGCAGGAGAGAACACGCCAGTTCCTGAGGAATTATCAGAGATGAAGCTAAAAGTTTTACGGGCAGATCCTGCCGGGAACATTACGCTGTTTGTACTCTCTTCCGTGGAAAGGGAGGACTATGCCGCCGTGGCCAACCGTCTGATGGCCTTGCCGCAATTCGCCGCGGAGCAGGTTGGCTTTATCCATGACGGTCGTATGGATATGGAAGCCGGTGAATTTTGCGGTAATGCCAGCCGCGCCTATGGAATGTTGGTGGCACGGGAAAAAGGCGTGACAGGAGAGGTGCAGGTGGAGGTCAGCGGCTGTGACCACCCGCTTTCCGTGTTTATCACCGAGGATTCGGCCGGCTGTGAGATGCCGCTGCCCCTTTGGATTCGGAAAGAAACTGTAATGGGAATTACCTGTACACTTGTGCATTTGGGCGGAATTGCCCATTTGATTGCGGAGAATGTGCCGCCGAGTGAGGCATTTTTTGCCGAGGCAGAGCCGATTTTCCGAAAGATGCCGGAGCTGGAAGCGTACGGCGTGATTTTTCTGGACGGAGAGAACATGAAGCCGCTGGTGAAGGTACCCGCCACCAACACTCTCTTTTGGGAGGGCAGCTGCGGTTCCGGTACGCTGGCGGCGCAGATTGCGCGAAGCGAAGGTCAGCCTGACGGCACATACAGCGGTGCATTTATTCAGCCTGCAGGAATCGTGACTGCAGAGGTGATACGCCTTGGCGGTAAGGTCGTTTCAGCGAAAATCGGCGGCCCTGTCACTTTGGACGAGCCGATGGAAATCGAGATTTGAGAAAAGTCCACCCGGTGGGTGGACTTTTTTTGCCTTTTCGTTGAATATACTGGAAAAATGCGCTATAATATACAAAGTAAATTTCGCAAGGAGAATGCTCTATGACATTGTGTGACTATTTACAGTCTATTCAAAATAAAAGCGTAGCGGTGATTGGTATCGGCGTGAGCAATACGCCGCTGATCCGTCTGCTGCTGTCAAGCGGCATCGATCTGACTGCCTGTGATAAGCGCACACGGGAGGATCTGGGTGAACTGGGTGACGAGCTGGAGGAGAAAGGCTGCAAATTGCAGCTGGGAGAATCCTATCTGCAAGGCCTGCATCAGGATATCATCTTCCGCACACCCGGCCTGCGTCCCGATGTGCCGGAGCTGCTTGCTGCCATCGAGCGGGGAAGTGCGCTGACCTCCGAGATGGAAGTCTTTTTTGAGGTTTGCCCCTGTCCCATCATCGCGGTGACCGGCTCCGATGGCAAGACCACGACGACCACCATCATCGCGGAGCTGCTGAAAGCGGCGGGGAACACCGTCCACGTAGGCGGCAATATCGGCAATCCTCTGCTGTGTGAGGCGGATACCATGAAACCCAACGATTATGCAGTGCTGGAGCTCTCTTCGTTCCAGCTGATGACCATGAAGCGCTCACCCCACATTGCGGTGGTGACCAATCTGGCGCCCAACCATCTGGATATGCACCACGGCATGGAGGAATATGTGGCGTCCAAGGAGAACATTTTCCGCCATCAGGGTGAGGGAGATATTGCCGTTTTTAATTTGGACAATAATATTACCCGAGAGCAGGCGACGCGCGCGGTGGGGAAGGTATTGCAGTTCAGCCGCAAAAAGGAGACTGCCGAGGGTGTTTTCCTGCGCGGGGAAGATATCATCGTCCGTAAAAACGGCGCAGAGCGCAAGCTGATGACTACCGACGATATCTGCATTCCCGGCGTCCATAATGTGGAGAACTATATGGCGGCCATCGCCGCGCTGGATGGCTTGGTGCCTGATGACGTGATTGTGAAATTCGCTCGGGAATTCGGCGGTGTGGAGCACCGCATCGAGTGGGTGCGCACCTACCACGGTGTGAAGTTTTACAACGACTCCATCGCATCCAGTCCCAGCCGCTGTATTGCCGGTCTGCGATCCTATAACCAAAAGGTGATCCTGATAGCGGGTGGGTACGACAAGCACATCCCCTTTGACGTACTGGGTCCGGAGATCGTGGAGCACGTAAAGCTGCTGGTACTCTGCGGCGCAACAGCGGATAAGATCCGTGCCGCGGTGGAGAATGCACCGACCTATCGGGAGAACTTCCCGAAGATCATCGAGGTAATGCCGTTTGAAAAGGCGGTGGAAACTGCCCGGGATCTGGCTGAGGATGGCGACATCGTGACCCTTTCACCGGCCTGCGCGGCATTTGACCAGTTTAAGAATTTTATGGTGCGCGGCAAGACCTTCAAGGCCATCGTCAACGGCTGGGAGGAATAGGGAAAAGCCGTAGGCGCATAGTCTCCCTTCAGGGGGGATCGTGTTGGAAGAACTGCGATATGTGCGATTGCGGAACGGTCAGCGACGGCTGATCTGGCTTGGCGTTCTGCTGATTCTTTTGCTGTTTTTGACCGTAGTGATCCTGCGCCACATGAAACCGTTGCTGATCAGCCTTGCTACCGCCAGCGTTTCCAACACCGTCAACCGGATCGTGGTAGCCGCTGTGGACGATGCGGTGATCTCGGGCGAGATCGACTATGACGCACTGGTACGTTTCGAAAAGGACGAAAGCGGTCATGTGACGGCGCTGCGGAGCAATATGGCAGAGGCGAACCGTTTGCAGACGGCGATCTGCGACGATATTTTGCAGCGGCTTTCCGAGGTCTCCACCAGAGAACTGCGCATTCCCATCGGAACTTTGACCGGGGTTGCCGTTCTTGCAGGTCGGGGACCGGCACTCTGCGTGCGAATGCAGGCGGTTGGCAGCAGCAGTGCCACCTTTCGCAACGAGTTTTCTGCGGCCGGCATCAATCAGACCAAGCATCAGATCTTGCTGGATGTGGACGTGAATATGAGTATCCTGCTGCCCGGTTTTTCCACCTATACCACGGTCTCCAACGTGATCTCCGTGGCAGAAACGGTAATTGTTGGCAGCGTACCGGAAACCTATACCTATTTCAGCGCCGACAGCGATGTCATTGACAATGCGGCGCAGGAGTATATCATGAACAACGGATAACGGGGGAGACCTATGGACTACAAACAGGAGATCAGGGAATTACGGGAAAAACTGAATGAGGCGGCGCACCTTTACTATGTACTGGACGCGCCCACTATGTCCGATTACGACTATGACCACCTCTATCGCCATCTGCAGGATCTGGAGACGGCGCATCCGGAGGAGATCACACCGGATTCACCCACCCAGCGGGTGGGTGATAAGACTCTCAACGTCTTTGCCGAAGTGCGGCACGAGGTGCCGCTGGAGAGTCTGGAGGACGTTTTCGACAGCGACGAGGTGTGCCAGTTCCTGAATAAAGTGGACGAAAGCGTGGAAAATGCCGCTTATAGTGTAGAACCGAAAGTGGACGGCCTGAGCGTGGCGGTGGAGTATCGCAACGGTGTATTCTACCGCGGTGCCACCCGCGGTGACGGCAGAGTGGGGGAGGACGTGACGGAGAATATCCGCACCATCAAATCTCTGCCGAAAACTCTGCCCGAAAAGCTGCCGCGTCTCATTGTGCGGGGCGAGGTCTATATGTCTCGCCAGGTATTCGAGGAGCTGAACAGCTTGCTGGAGATCGAGGGAAAGCTGCTGATGGCCAATCCCCGCAACGCGGCGGCAGGCTCCCTGCGGCAGAAAGATCCGAAAATCGCTGCTCAGCGGAAATTGGATATCGCTGTGTTCAATTTGCAGCTTGCCCAGGGCAGAGAATTTAGCACCCACACGGAAACGATAGACTATCTGACAGCGCAGGGATTCCCTACCATTCCCAACAAACCCCTTCAGGGGAGTGAAGCGATCCTGCAGGAGATCGAGCGCATGGGCGATGAGCGCATGGCGTATCCTTTTGATATCGACGGCGCGGTGATCAAGTTGAACGATCTCCGCGATCGCACCGTGCTGGGCAGTACGGCCAAATGCCCCAAGTGGGCGATCGCCTACAAGTATCCGCCGGAGCAGAAGCCCTCCGTGCTGAAGAATATTGTGGTGCAGGTAGGACGCACCGGTGTGCTGACGCCGAAAGCGGTGCTGACGCCCGTCCGTCTGGCGGGTACCACCGTTACCTATGCCACTCTCCACAATCAGGACTTTATCACCCAGAAAGATATCCGTATCGGCGACACGGTGATCGTGCAGAAAGCCGGCGAGATCATACCGGAAGTGGTAGAGGTTGTAAAGGAAAAGCGCCATACAGACGCGCTGCCATACCATCTGCCGGATACCTGCCCCGTCTGCGGGGCCCCGGTGAGCCGTGACGAGGACGGCGTTGCGATTCGCTGTACCGGTGCGGAATGTCCCGCCCAGCGTCTGCGATATCTGACCCATTTTGCCAGCCGGAACGCCATGGATATCGACGGCTTAGGCCCTGCGGTGCTGAACCAACTGGTGGAGAGCGGCCTGGTAAAGACCGCCGCCGACCTTTATGATTTGCAGGTGCAGGACATTGCGCAGCTGGACCGCATGGGGCAAAAATCCGCAGAGAATACGGTAAACGCCATCGCAGCATCCAAGGCCAATGACCTGTGGCGTTTGATCAATGCCTTGGGCATTCGACAGGTGGGGGACAAGGCGGCCAAGGTGCTGGCAAGCCACTTTGAGAGCTTTAATAACTTTGCCGCCGCCACAGAGGAAGAACTGACTGCCATCGACGATATCGGTGCGGTGACGGCACAGTATATTCGCCAATGGCTGGCAAGCGAGCAGTCGAAAGACCTGATAGAACGACTCAAAAACGCCGGTGTTAATATGGTATGTAAAGAGGAGAAACTTGACAGCCGTTTTGCCGGTATGACCTTTGTGATGACAGGCGCGCTGGAGAAATTTACCCGGGAAGAAGCCCAGGAGATGGTGGAAAAACGGGGTGGCAAGGCAAGTGGAAGCGTCTCCAAAAAAACAATGTATGTGGTGGCGGGAGAAGCTGCCGGCAGCAAGCTCCGCAAGGCGCAGGAACTGGGCATTCCCGTTTTGACCGAGGACGAATTTTTGGAATTGTTGAAATGAAATAGAGAAGAGCGGCGCACTATCGTACGGTGCGTCGTTTCTTTATACGAAAAAATTTACGGAAAAGGCAATCGTTATCCATTGACTTTCCCATTCAAGATGATAATATTATACTGTTATGTATAAAGACAAATAATGCGAACAAAAAATTTGAGGAGGAAAACTGATATGAGCAAGATCATGAAGATCTGCGACGGTAACGAGGCAGCGGCATACGTGGCGTATGCGTTCTCTGAAGTCGCCGCGATCTATCCCATCACGCCGTCTTCTCCCATGGCAGAACACGCCGATGAGTGGTCCGCCAAGGGACAGAAGAACATCTTCGGCCAGCAGGTGCGTCTGGTGGAGATGCAGTCCGAGGCCGGTGCCTGCGGCGCCTGCCACGGTGCGTTGGAAGCCGGTACCCTGGCAACTTCTTTCACCGCCTCCCAGGGTCTGATGCTGATGATCCCCACCATGCACCGTATCTCCGGCGAGCGTTTGCCCGGCGTTCTGCATGTGGCCAGCCGTACCGTGGGTACCCACGCGTTCTCCATCTTCGGCGATCACTCTGACGTGATGAACTGCCGTCAGACCGGTTTTGCCCTGCTGTCTTCCGGCAGCGTGCAGGAGACCGCCGATCTGGCAGGTGTGGCACATCTGTCTGCCATCAAGGCGCATATCCCGTTCCTGCATTTCTTTGACGGGTTCCGTACCAGCCACGAGATCCAGAAGATCGAGGCGCTGGAGTACAGCGATTTTGCCAAGCTGGTAGATTATGAGGAGCTGGCAAAGTTCCGTGCCAACGCCCTGAACCCCGAGGATCCCCGTATGCGTTCCCTGGTGGATAACCCCGATATCTATTTCCAGCTGCGCGAGTCCAACAACACCGACTACGCCAATCTGCCCGATATCGTGGAGAGCTATATGGGGGAGATCAGCAAGCTGACCGGTCGGGAATACCATCTGTTCAACTACTACGGCGCACCCGACGCCGAGCGCGTCATCGTGGCCATGGGCAGCGTTGCCGGCTGCGCCCAGGAAGTGGTGGACTACCTGAACGCCAAGGGCGAAAAGGTGGGCTTCCTGCAGGTGCATCTGTTCCGTCCGTTCTCCCGTAAGCATCTGCTTGCCGCTATGCCCAAGACCGTGAAAAAGATCGCCGTTCTGGACCGCGTGAAGGAAGCCGGCTCCATTGGTGAGCCGCTGTACGAGGACATCTGCGCCGCCTATATCAACGACAACAGCCGTCCCATGATCTATGCCGGACGCTACGGCCTGAGCAGCAAGGACACCACTCCCGCCCAGATCAAGGCCGTGTTCGACAACCTGAGCCTGTCCGAGCCCAAGAATCACTTCACCATCGGCATCGAGGACGATGTGACCCATCTGTCTCTGCCTTTGGGCGCACCTCTGCTGACTGAGCCGGAGGGCACCATTTCCTGTAAGTTCTGGGGTCTGGGTTCCGATGGTACCGTGGGCGCCAACAAGAACTCCATCAAGATCATCGGCGAGACTACCGATATGTATTGCCAGGCGTATTTTGAGTACGATACCAAGAAATCCTTCGGTATCACCAAGAGCCATCTGCGCTTCGGCAAGAAGCCCATTTCCTCTACTTACTATGTCAGCAATGCGGACTTCATCGCCTGCCACAACCAGACCTATCTGACCAAGTACGATATCATCTCCGAGCTGAAGCCCCACGGCAGCTTCCTTCTGAACTGCGAGTGGAGTGAGGACGAGCTGGAGCAGAAGATGCCGGGCGAGATTTTGAAGTACATCGCTGACAACGACATCAAGTTCTACATCATTGACGCCAATAAGGAGTCCCAGGCGCTGGGCCTTGGTAACCGCTCCAACATGGTTTTGCAGGCCGCCTTCTTCAAGCTGGCAAACGTGATCCCCGTGGAGGACGCCGTGGCACATATGAAGGCCGCCGTCAAGAAGACCTACGGTCTCAAGGGTGACAAGGTGGTCAACATGAACCTGCAGGCTGTGGACGCCGGTATCAATGCCCTCGTCGAGGTCAATGTCAAGCCCGAGTGGAAGAACCTGACCGGTGCGGCTCTCAAGCCTGTGGACGAAAACCTGCCCTACGTCATCAAGAATATTCTGGTGCCCATCAACGCCCAGAAGGGTGACTCTCTGCCCGTTTCCGCCTTCAAGGGCATGGAGGACGGCACCATGCCTCTGGGTACCTCCCGCTATGAAAAGCGCGGTATTGCCACCCATCTGCCGGTATGGGATGCCACAGAGTGCCTGCAGTGCAATATGTGCTCTTTCGTCTGCCCCCACGCCGTCATTCGTCCGTTCCTGCTGGATGAGGCCGAGGCAAAGAACGCCCCTGCCGATATGGTGCTGACCGATGCCAAGGGTCCCCAGTTGACCGGTTTGAAGTACACCATGGGCGTGTCCACTCTGGACTGCACCAGCTGCGGCAGCTGCGTATCCTCCTGCCCCAAGTCCGGCAAGGCGCTGAAGATGGTGCCCACCGGCGAGGTCTCTCTGGATCAGACCGGTTGGAACTATCTGATGACCATTCCCGAGAAGAACGACAAGATCGACAAGTTCTCTCTGAAGGGCAGCCAGTTCAAGCAGCCCTTGGTGGAGTTCAACGGTGCCTGCGCCGGCTGCGGCGAGACTCCCTACATCAAGCTCCTGACCCAGATGTTCGGCGATAAGATGTATCTGGCCAACGCCACCGGCTGTACCCAGGCCTGGGGTGCTGCTATGCCTTGCGTTCCTTATTGCAAGAACGCTCAGGGCAAGGGTCCTGCCTGGTCCAACTCTCTGTTTGAAAACAACGCCGAGTTCTCCTACGGTATGTGCCTGGCGGTCAAGCAGCTCCGTGCCTGCGTTACCGGCTATGTTAAAGAGCTGGACGCCATGACCAAGGACACCGCGGTGAAGGCCGCCATTGCCAGGTATCTGGAGACCTATGAGGATCTGGATGCCAATACTCCCGCCGCCGAGGCACTGGTCAAGGTGCTGGAGAGCGGCAAGTTCTCCGCTGACGAGCAGAAGGTCGTCGCTGAAATTTTGCAGCGAAAAAAGGATCTCTCCAAAAAGACCATGTGGATGTACGGCGGCGACGGTTGGGCCTACGACATCGGTTACGGCGGCCTGGATCACGTGTTTGCCATGGGCGAGGACGTGAATGTCCTGCTGGTGGATACCGAGGTCTATTCCAACACCGGCGGTCAGTCCTCCAAGGCGACCCCCGTGGGCGCCGTGGCACAGTTCCAGGCCAGCGGCAAGAAGACCAAGAAAAAGGATCTGGGTCTTTTGATGATGTCCTACGACGATGTATACGTTGCGCAGTGCTGCATGGGCGCCAACCCCAACCAGCTCATCAAGGCCATCAAGGAAGCCGAAGCCCATAAGGGGCCCTCCATCGTTATCTGCTATGCCCCCTGCATCAACCACGGTATCAAGAAGGGTATGAGCAGCGTCCAGCAGGAGATGAAGGATGCGGTTGCTTCCGGCTACTGGAACCTGTATCGCTACGATCCCGATACCAAGCACCTGACGCTGGATTCCAAGGAGCCCAGCATGCCGCTGTATGACTTCATGAAGGGCGAAGTCCGCTACGCCTCTCTGGAGCTGAGCTTCCCCGAAAACGCCAAGACGCTGTTTGCCGAGGCAGAGGAGAATGCCAAGGCGAAATACGAGTATTACAAGCGCCGCAGCGAAGATTAAACTACAAAAAAGAGGCAGGCAAAGGCCTGCCTCTTTTTTTTGTTCAACTTGCACATAAAAGGAAATTATTATGGTGAGAAGTTGTTGCAATTGCGTTGACAAAGGTTTGCGTATGTGATAAAGTTAACAATGTTAGAAAAATACTTACGCAAAAGGGGAACAAAAACATGGCGGTACCTTATAACTACGCATATGAATATAAGCGGAAGCTCTGTACGCCGGACGAAGCGGCAAGAGTAGTCAAGAGCGGTGACTGGATCGATATCTCCATGGGTGGTTGTTTTCCGTCTTTGATGGATGAAGCCATCGCCAAACGCCGCGATGAGTTGTTCGATGTAAAGATCCGCGGCTATCTGATCTTCCAGCCGATACAGATGGTAGAGTGCGACCCTACCCGTCAGCATTTTCTCTATAACAGCTGGCATCTGAGCGGCTACGAGCGGAAGCTCTGCGATAAGGGGATGTGCAACTTCATTCCCATGGTGTTCCGCAATCTGGGCGCTTACTATCACCATTTCCTGACGGTGAATGTGGCGATGATGTGCGTCACCCCCATGAACGAACACGGTTATTTCAACTTCTCTGTTTCCAACGCATCGGCCCGTGCGGTGCTGGACAAAGCGGATGTGGTCATTCTGGAAGTCAACGAGAATCTGCCCTGGGTCTACGGCGGCCTGGATGAGTGCATCCACATCGACGACGTGGACATGATCGTAGAAGGCCCCCATGGTCCGCTTCCCAGTATTCCGTCTACGCAGGCTTCTCCCGAGGAGATGCAGATCGCGGAGTACGTTGTGGAGCACATGGTGGACGGCTCCGCCCTCCAGTTGGGTATCGGCTCTCTGCCTAATGCGGTGGGTCAGATGATCGCCAAGTCCGACCTGCGTGATCTGGCGATACATACCGAAATGCTGTGCGACTCCTATCTGGATATGTATAAGGCGGGAAAGATCACCAACCGTATGAAGAGTCTGGACCGTTACAAGAGCGTGTTCGGTCTGGCTCTCGGTTCACCGGATCTTTACGACTGGATCCGCCAGAATCCCGGTGTAGTGACTTATCCCATATCCTACTGCAACGACCCCGGCAATGTGGGCAAACTGGATAACTTTGTTTCCATCAATAACTGCATTGCCGTTGACCTGTATGGCCAGATCTGCGCCGAAACCTCCGGTACCAGACAGATCAGCGGCACCGGCGGCCAGTTGGACTTTTTGGAGGGCGCGGCAATTTCCCGCAACGGCAAGGCGTTCATCTGCCTGACCTCTTCCTTTACGGATAAGCAGGGCAATAAGAAGTCCCGTATCAATTCCACGCTGACCCACGGCGACGTGGTCACCGATCCCCGTTCGCTGGCGTATTACATCGTAACAGAGTACGGCGGCGTCAATCTGGTGGGCTGCACCACGTGGGAGCGAGCGGAGAAGCTGATTTCCGTGGCCCACCCCGATTTCCGGGAGGATCTCATTAAGGACGCGGAGAAGCAGGGGATCTGGATCCGCTCCAACAAGCGCTGACCTGTCATGTAATCAAATCAAAGCAGCACCGGTGTTGTGACCGGTGCTGCTTTCTATTCCTCTTTGCTTACAACTTTCTTCCTGGTATATAGAATACCAAACGCGATCAGTCCCAGATCGATCACCAGCACGATCCAGAACACCGGCGAACGGATGCTTAAATGATTGCCGGCGATGGTAAAGCAGATCATGCCGGGGATGATGGCCAGCCAGGAACTGACCAGATACCGCCAGAAACCGATGTGAAGCATACCGAAAATAACGCCCAGCACCTCCATGCTCAAACCGATAAGGTGAATGGCAAAGCAGGCGATAAATCCATATTTTTGCGTGGTACGAAAGTATTTTTCGATCTTCGGATGCCTGAGAAGCATTGTTTCGATATTCTGCGTTTTCGTCCTGCTGCCGATCCAATAGGAGATAGACAGTGCCAGTGCAGTACCGATCCCGTTGATGAGCAGCGCTTCCCAAATGGGAAAGATCAGCGATACCACGATCACCAGAGCGTTGTAGAGAATCACGCCGGAAAACCCTTTGGCGGCATAGAGCGCCAGGATCACAGCGATAGACAGAATCGGGCGGTGATCCACAAGCTGCGGCACGGTATTTAAGTCGATAACGCCTGTCAGCAGCAGTGTTCCGAATACGGCGGCGCATAGCAGCATTCCCAAGATCGGCGCATAGTCATGCAGTCGTCCCTTCATTCCTTATGCATCTTCTCCTTTACAGCCCGCCCGGAGGGAGTATTGGCAAGTCCGCCCAGAGCGGTCTCCCGATATTCCACCGGCATATGACGTCCCACTTCTCCCATGGCATCGATCACCTCGTCCACGGGGACGTAGCTTTCAATACCGGCCAGGGCCATATCTGCCGCACTGACGGCGTTCATGGCGCCGATGACATTTCGCTTGACGCAGGGGACCTCCACAAGACCCGCAATGGGATCGCAGACGAGTCCCATCAGATTGGCAAGCGCCATAGCGACAGCGTGGGCGATCATCTCGTCGCTGCCGCCTCGTAGACTGACCAACGCGGCAGCAGCCATGGCAGAGGCGGTGCCGATCTCAGCCTGACAGCCGCCGGAGGCGCCGGCGATACAGGCACGGTGGGCACTTACGATGCCTACCCCGCAAGCCACATACAACGCCTGTAAGATCTGCCGCTGGGTGACATTGGATCTGCGTACCAGAGGCAGGAGAACGGCAGGCATGACCCCACAGGCGCCGGCGGTAGGTGCCGCCACGATACGCCGCATACAGGCGTTGGACTCCGCCATGCTCAGGGCCTCGGCAATTACCTCGCTGGTATAGTCCCCGCAGAAGGATTCGCCCCGCAGATTATACTGCCGCATCTTCATGCCGTCACCGCCCACCAGACCGCTGACGCTGCGCCGGGTACCGGTATAGGCATCTGCGGCGTCCTGCATGGCCTGCCAGGTGGTCAGCAGCTTGGCTTTGGATGCCTCACGGCTGACCTGACGTTCCTCCATATCGCTCAGCAAAACGATCTCCCAGAAAGATGTGTTGGCTTCTTTCGCCTGTGCAATGATTTCAGCTATCGAGTTCAAAGCCATATTCCTCATCCTCCTTGTCGTAGTATGTCACAGATAAGATTCCCGGCAGCTGCCGCAGAAAATCCACCTGATTGGCCTTGATATGCTGGTCGGTCTCAATGACCATCAGCGCATCGCCGCCACGCTTGTGGCGGCACAGGCTCATGTTGCCCACGTTGATGCGGAGCTGGCTCAAAATTGTGGTCACGGCGGCAAGCGTGCCGTTTTCGTCCTGATTGCGGATGACCAGTGTGTTGAAGTCACCGGTAAAATTGACGTCAATGCCGTCCAGCTGATGCACCTCGATGGCGCCGCCGCCAATGGAGCAGGCCTGCATCACCAGATGGCTGTCGTTATCGCCCCATACCTCAATAACTGCGGTGTTGGGATGTGCATCCCGCAGCTCCACGGTGTCGATGGTAAAGGAAAGCCCGGCTTTGTTCGCCTCTTCAAAGGCAAAGGGCAGACGCAGATCGTCCGGCTTCATGCCCAGGAGTCCTCCGACGATGGCGCGATCCGTTCCGTGGCCTATACCGGTCTCGGCGAAGGAACCGTGGAGATGGATCACCGCCTTGCCGGGTGTACATCCAAGAAGCGTGCGCGCCATGTTGCCGATGCGTGCTGCACCGGCGGTATGGGAGCTGGACGGTCCCACCATGATGGGGCCCAAAATATCAAAAATATCCATGAGATGACCTCACTTTATGTAATTATTTATAGTTTATCATAAAAACCACCCATTGAAAAGCCCTGTTAAAAAAGAAGTGTTTTTATTCACAAAATACCTCTTGACAAATAATACTATGCGTCATATAGTATTATGCGAAAGGGGGCATTTGATGTTAGACCCGAATCTGAAGCGCGGACTGTTGGAGGTCTGCGTATTGAGTACACTGGCCAAAGAAGAGAGCTATGGCTATAAAATTATCCGGGATTTGACGGACTCTGTTTCCATCTCTGAGTCCACTCTTTATCCGATTTTGCGGCGGCTGGAATCTGCCGGACAACTGACGGCGCGAAGCATCGAACACAACGGAAGACTGCGGAAAATGTATGCCATCACACCGTCGGGATGTCAGCAGATCATAGATTTTATAGACAGTTGGTCGGAGCTGGACGCCCTGTATCGTTATATAAAGGAGAGTATTAGAGATGACAATGGATGATTATCTGTCCGTCTTGGCATCCGGTTTGTCCCAACTGCCGGAGGAGGAACGGCGGAAACAGATTAGTTATTATGAAGAGCTGTTCGCAGATATGAAGGAGGAGGGACTCAGCGAAGCGGAGATCGCGGAAAAGCTGGGCAGCCCGGAAAAGGCCGCTGAGGAGATTTTGAAGGAACAGCCGCTGCCTGCGCTGATCAAAAGCAGAGTCAGACCCC
>JAZUEB010000049.1:0-5153 GCA_045639965.1 Vescimonas sp.
CGTACGGGAAGGAATGGGTTGGCAAAAAGTAAGGGCGGACAGAGTCGTCCGCCCCTACGGAAAAACAGAAATGTTCCAAGAAAAATGTACAGCAGCGCGCCATACAAAGAATGCGGGCGACCGCAAGGGTCGCCCCTACGGGGTTCAATCACATCTTCTCCGGGGCGGTGCAGCCGATGAGGGTCATGGCGTTTTTCAGCACGGCGCGGGTGGTATCCGCCAGCTTCAAGCGGGCAAGCAGGACATTCTTCTCCTCCCCCTTGATGCGGCAGGCGCTATAAAACTTGTGGAACGCCGCGGCAAGCTCGGTCAGATAACGGTTGATATGGCTGGGATCGTAGGCACGGGCGGCAAGCGCCACCACCTCGCTGTAACGGCTGAGCGCCTTGATGAGCTCCAGCTCGGTTTCGTCGGTCAGCACGGTAAAGTCCACATCCTCCGCTTTCGGCACGGCAAAGCCCTCAGCGGCGAGCGCCTTGAGCAGGGTGCAGATGCGGGCATGGGCGTACTGGACGTAGTAGACCGGGTTCTCGCTGTCCTCCCGGACGGCAAGTCCCAGATCGAACTCCATCTGGGTCTCCGGCTTGGCGTTGAAGAAGTAACGGCAGGCATCCACGGGCACCATATCCAGAAGATCGGTGAGGCTGACCGCCTTGCCGGTACGCTTGGACATACGCACCACCTCGCCGTTTTCCACCAGCTTGACAAGCTGCATGAGAACGATATCCAGACGGTTTTCGCCGTCCAGTCCCAGCGCGTCCATAGCGCCCTACAGGCGCGCCACATGGCCGTGGTGGTCGGCGCCCCAGATGTTGATGACCTTATCGAAGCCGCGAATTTCAAATTTATTGCGGTGGTAGGCGATATCGGCAGCGAAGTAGGTATAAAAGCCGTTGGCGCGGCGCAGCACGTCGTCCTTCAGCTCCAGCTTGGCGATCTCCTCGTCGGACTTGCCCGCTTTTTTCAGGTTTTCGCTGAGGATGCGGCCGGTAGCCAGCCACACGGCGCCGTCCTTTTCGTAGGTATAACCCTTGTCGGTCAATGCCTGTACACTATCTGCCACAAAGCCGCTCTCATGGAGAGAGGACTCGAAGAACCACTGGTCATAGTGGATGCCGTAGCGCTCCAGATCGGACTTCATCTTGGGGATATTGGTCTTTAAGCCAAACTGTGCCAAGGCTTCATGGCGGGTAGCTTCATCGCAATCCAGATACTTCTCGCCCTCGATCTCATAAAACGCCCTGGCAAGCTCCTTGATGTCCTCACCGTGGTAGCCGTCTTCGGGGAACTCTACCGCGTCCTCGCCGCGGATGAGTTGGAAATAGCGGGCTTCGATACTCTTGGCAAACTTCTCGATCTGGTTGCCGGCATCATTGACGTAGAATTCCCGCCAGACCCGGGCACCGGACTTTGCCAGCACGGACGCCAGGGTATCGCCCAGCACGCCGCCCCGGGCGTTGCCCATGTGCATGGGACCGGTGGGGTTGGCGGAGACGAACTCCACCATGTATTTCTTGCCTTTCAGGTTGTCGTTCTCACCGTAGCGCTCGCCCTCAGCCTCGATGGTCTTGACGGTATCGGCAAACCATTTGCCGCCCAGCGTAAAGTTCAAAAAGCCGGGGCCGGCCAGCTCCACGGAGGTGAAATAGCTGTTCTCCAGCGCCATGTGTTCTTTCAAAATGGTCGCCACCTCGCGGGGATTCTTGTGCATCTGCTTGGCGGCGGCTAAGCAGAAGGTGGTGGTATAGTCCCCGTTGCGGGTGTCCTTGGGGATCTCCACACTGGGGATCACGGTGCAGCCCTCGGGCAGCAGACCTTCCGCCACCGCGGCGGCGTAAGCATTTTGCGTCAGGTGCAGCACCTGCTGTTTTGCTTCGTAAATCATGTTCATTTCTCTGTATCTCCCTGTTGTAAGTCAAGCCGCAGGCGCAGCGCCGACATCGGCTGCACGCCTTGCAGCAGCGTATAATCCAAAAGGATCGAGCCCTGCTTTTTGCCCAGAGACCAACTGACCTCATGGGTCGCCACGTTCAGTACCAATGCACCGCCGCCGGCTTCGATCTTCGTGGCGGTGGTGGACTTGGGATCGAGAAGCAGTCCGTAGCCGTAGGGACCGTTTTCATTGATGACTACGGCGCGGTGCGTGGCCTGCTCCAGCTTCACATCGGAGTCCACCACGCTGCCGTCGATATCATTGGCGGCGGTATAGCGCAGATGGTAGCCGTAATCCGTTTTTTCCAGCGTCCCCGTACCGGTAAAGTTCAGCACGTCTTGCATGCCCGCAAAGGAGGAGGCGCTCTCCACTTTCACTTTTACATTTCCGTTCATGGCACTGCCCTCAATAGCGGTCAATATCCACCCGGAACACCTGAGACACTCTCTCCTGCAGGAAACGCCCTGCCAGCTCCCGGAAGTCACCGCTCAGATCACTGGCATAGAGGGTCGTCTCGCCCGGGCGATCCTCCGCCAGCATATCGTCCGCCGTCAGCGTGCGTTTGAGTTCCCAGGCAGCTTCCGCGCCGGCGTTAATAAGGGCAACGCCGGCACCCATTACGTCCGTGATCACATCCGTCAAAAGCGGATAGTGGGTGCAGCCCAGGATCAGCGTGTCGATACCCTCGTATTTCAGCGGCTCCAGATATTCCCGCGCCACGGTCTCGATGACCGTATCCCCTCTGCGGAAGCGTCCGTTTTCCACCAGCGGAACGAACAGCGGGCAGGCGCGGGAGATGACCTGCACATCGGCGTCCATACCGCGGATCACCCGCTCATAAGTGTCAGAGCGGACAGAGGCAGCGGTAGCGATCATGCCGATCTTCTTGCTGCGGCTCAGCTCCACCGCCAGACGGCACGCCGGCTCCACCACGCCCAGGAGCGGCAGGTCATTCTCCCGGCGCAGAAGCGGCAGCGCGGTGGTGGACACCGTACCGCAGGCTACCACGATAGCCTTGATATCAAAGCTGCGCAGAAATGCCACATCCTGACGGGCGTACTTCAAAAGAATTTCTCTGGATCTGCCGCCATAGGGGACACGGGACGTGTCTCCGAAGTATATAATGTTTTCAGAGGGCAGGATCCTGCGGATCTCCGCCACGGCGGTAAGCCCGCCGAGGCCGGAGTCGAAAACCCCGATGGGTCTATTGTCCATAGTCATACTCCTCATAACAGCGTTAACTAATAGATTATACTATGAAACCCCGTCTTTCACAAGCTAAAAATTGGCGCGTTTGGCTGTTTTTTTCGGTGGAAAATGCTTGACGGGGGTGCTATAATAGGGAAAACGATGAATTCCTGTCGGGAGGTAGCACATGGAAATCAAACTGACGGAAAAGCAATTCCGCCGTCTTCTGGACCTGGTCTATATCGGCAACTGGGTACTGAACTCTACCCGGGGTGACGACCGCATCCGCCAGTATGACGAGGTGGAGAGTCTGATCTTCTCCCATTGTCTGGAGCATGGTATGGCACCGCTGACGGAGCTGTATCAGGGGGAGCTGATCCCCAGCCGCGCCTTTGCTGAGGGCGGCATCCACGAGGCCATTATGGCCTACGAGGACAACACGTTCTTTGAAATTCTCGCCCAGGAGCTGGCTCTGCGGGATATGGACGATCCCCCCATCACGCCGGAAAACTATGACGAGATCATGGGGCGGATGGAAGAATATTTATGCGAGTTTGAACGGCACGGCACCGACAACATCACGGTGGATATGGAAACCTGAAAAGCAGGGCTTGCGCCCTGCTTTTATACATGGTACAATAGGCAAAATGACAAGAGGAGGGATCCCCCTATGAGCAGAGCCGACGAGATCTTCAGAGAGAACTGTCTTACCATTCTCAACGACGGTGTGTGGGACACTGAGCTGAACGTGCGTCCCCACTGGGATGACGGAACCCCCGCTCATACGGTGAAGCATTTCGGCATCGTCAACCGCTATAATCTGCAGGAGGAGTTCCCCATTCTCACCCTGCGGCGCACTTATTTTAAGACCTGCATCGATGAGCTGCTGTGGATCTGGCAGGCAAAGTCCAACAATATCCGTGACCTGCGGGGACATATCTGGGATCAGTGGGCGGATGAAAACGGCTCCATCGGCAAGGCCTACGGCTATCAGCTGGGGGTCAGGCATCAGTATCCCGAGGGAGAGATGGATCAGGTGGATCGGGTGATTTATGACCTGAAGCATAACCCTGCCAGCCGCCGCATCATGACCAACATCTACAACTTCCAGGACCTGCACGAGATGGCACTTTACCCCTGCGCGTACTCCATGACCTTCAACGTCAGCGGCAATACTCTCAACGCCATTCTCAACCAGCGCTCGCAGGATATGCTGGCCGCCAACAACTGGAACGTGGTGCAGTACTCTGTATTGGTGCACATGATGGCCCAGGTAGCAGGTCTGCAGGCCGGCGAGCTGGTGCACGTTATCGCCGACGCCCACATCTACGACCGGCACGTACCCATCATTGAGAAGATGCTGGAAAAGGAACCGAAAGAAGCGCCGAAATTCCACATTGACGAGAGCATCAAGGACTTTTATCAATTTACCCGGGACAGCTTCACGCTGGAGGGGTACGACCCCCACCCGTTTGAGGATAAGATCCCGGTGGCTATATAAGGAGAGGAAAAAATATGCAGGCCATCGTATGTGTCGATCAGAACTGGGGCATTGGCAAGGACGGTCAACTGCTCTTTCACATCCACGCCGACATGAAGCGTTTCCGCGCGCTTACCACCGGTCATACTGTGGTCATGGGCCGCAAAACGCTGGAGAGTCTGCCGGGGAAAAAGGGGCTTCCCAACCGGCATAACTTGGTGCTGACCCATGCTCTGTGCTATACCGCCGAGGATTGTGAGGTCATCCACAATGCCATGCAGGCCATTTTCTCCACCGGTCTGGAGGACTTCTGCATCGGCGGCGAGAGCGTATATCGTCTGCTGCTGCCCAACTGCGACCGGGTATTCGTCACCTAGGTGCTGCCGGAAAAGGATGCTGACGCCCATTTCCCCGATCTGGATGCCACCGATGAGTGGATCATCGAGAGTGAAAGCGAAATCATGGAGGAGGACGGTCTGCGTTTCCAGTTCGTAGAGTACGTCAAGGACATGGATTTTGATCTGGTGCGTATCGACATGGTGGATGATGAGG
>JAZUEB010000050.1:0-3303 GCA_045639965.1 Vescimonas sp.
CAGGTCGTACGGGGACATCTCCACCGTCACCTTGTCGCCCGGCAGGATCCTGATGAAATTCATTCTCAGCTTACCGGAAATATGCGCTAATATCGTGTGTCCATTTCCAATGTCTACTTGGAATGTGGTGTTAGGCAGGGACTCGACGACCACACCTTCCACTTCAATCATGTCGGATTTTGCCAAGTTACGTTCCCTCCTGGTCCGGATTTGCGCCGCTCACGGCGGCGATGGCTTTACGAAGCTCACTGTTTGTGATTTTTTCGTTGCTTCTGATTTTTTCAGCGACCGCGCATTGGCTGCTCTCCACAAGCGCCACGTGTTTTTTCCGTTTCCGCTTGGGATTTTCCAGCCGGCGGTGCTTCCCGTCTGCCAGCAGCAGGAAGTCCTCCTCCGCACTCAGTACGAAGTAGAGATTTCCCTCATCTCTGCCGGAGAGCGATCTTACGATGTTTGATTTGGCTATGTCCATGTCACACCAACGATTTCCCGGGGTCCGTCAGAAGCTCCGGCTCCCCGTCCGTGATCAGTATGGTGTTTTCATAGTGGGCGGCATTCTTTCCGTCCGCCGTTTTTACCGTCCAGCCGTCACTCATCTGAATGATACTGGCGCTGCCGGCGTTGACCATGGGCTCCACGGCGATGGTCATACCCCGCAGCAGGCGGGGTCCGTGACCCGGTGCGCCGTAGTTGGGTACCTCCGGCGCCTCGTGCATATTCCGTCCGATGCCGTGACCGACATACTCGCGGACGATGCTGTAACCGTGACTCTCTACATAGGTCTGAACAGCATGGGAAATGTCGCTCAAACGGTATCCCTCCCGGGCGAACTTCATGCCTTCAAAAAAGGACTGCTGGGTCACCCGAATGAGGTCCAGGGCCTGGTCGGTCACCTGCCCGCAGGGGTAGGTACCGGCGCAGTCGCCATGGAAGCCGCCGATATAGGCGCCCACGTCCACGCTGACGATATCGCCCTCACGCAGTACCCGTTTGCCGGGAATACCGTGGATGATCTCGTCATTGACGCTGACGCACACACTGGCGGGATAGCCGTTGTAGTGCAGGAACGAGGGTGTCGCACCCTGTCCCTTGATGAAATCGAACACAGCCTTGTCGATTTCGTGGGTCGTTACGCCGGGTCTTACCATATCCCGTGCCAAAGCACGGGCTGCCGCGGTAATTTTGCCTGCCCGACGCATCAACTCGAACTCTTTGGCTGATTTGAGGGTAATCATTCGATCAGCACCCCAATACCGCCAGGATCGCAGCGGTAGTGGCCTCCACGCTGGGTTGATCCTCCACTACCTTCAGAATCCCTCTGGCCTCGTAGAAACCCTTGAGGGGTTCTGTTGTGGTATGATACTCCTCCAAACGGCTCTTGACCGTTTCGGGGTTATCATCTTTGCGCTGCACCAGCTTGCCGCCGCACACATCGCACACGCCCTCTTTTTTCGGGGGGATGTTCACGATATGATAGCTGGCACCGCAAGCCTCGCAGACACGGCGGCCGCCCATACGGTTCACGATCTTTTCGTCGGGAACCTCGAGAGCCACCACGGCGTCAAAGCGGATCCCTGCCTTTTCCATGGCCTCTGCCTGGGCGATGGTGCGGGGCACCCCGTCCAGGATATAGCCCCTGGCGCAGTCGGATTCCTGCAGGCGCTCATTGATAATGCCGATGATCACCTCATCGGGGACGAGCTTGCCGGCATCCATGTACTCCTTCGCCTTCAAACCGGTGGGAGTCCCGTTCTTCACCGCGGCACGCAGGATATTACCGGTAGAGATGGTGGGGATATCCAGCACCTTCTTGATAATGTCCGCCTGGGTGCCTTTGCCGGCACCGGGAGCGCCTAAAAGGATCAGTTTCATCGCTTTACTCCTTTTTACTCCAGGAAGCCCTTGTACTGACGCATCAGCATCTGGGATTCCAAAGACTGTACGGTCTCCAGAGCAACACCCACCACGATGATGACGGAAGTACCGCCGATGGACAGGTTGGGCACATCCACAATGCGGCCGATAATCAGCGGCAGAATGGCCACGATGCCAAGATACACAGCACCGAACAGCGTGATCTTATTCAACACCTTCTTGATGAAATCAGAAGTGGGCTTGCCGGGACGGAAGCCGGGAATGAATCCGCCGTTCTTCTTCAGGTTGTTGGCGATCTCAATGGGGTTGAACTGGATGGTTGCATAGAAGTAGCTGAAAGCAATGATCAGCAGGAAATAGATGACCATGTACGCAACGGTCTTGCTGTCCACGGCGTTGACGATACCCGCCCAGAAGCTGCCCTCCTTGGGATGGGTAAACGCGCCGATGGTGGGAATGATCATCGCAATGGACTGGGCGAAGATGATGGGCAGGACGCCGGACATATTCACCTTCATGGGAAGGTTGCTTGCCTGGCCGCCGTACAGCTTACGCCCCACCTGACGCTTGGCATACTGCACCGGGATGCGGCGCTCGGCACCGTTGACCCAGGTGATCAGCACCAGCAGAGCCAGAATACCCACCACCACCAACAGGATCGCCCACCACTTGGTGGGATCTGTGCGGACCATGGAGATACCGGCGCCCACCATGTTGGGCATACGGCTCAGAATACCTGCGAACAGGATGATGGAGATACCGTTGCCGATACCGAACTCGGTGATCTGCTCGCCCATCCACATCACGAAAGCGGAGCCGGCAATGAAGGAGATCACGATAACCAGGAACGGCCACACACCGGTGGTAGCCAGGATACCGTAGTTCTTCATCAGTGCATAGTAGCCCCAGCCCTGCAAAATGGCAATGGCCACGGTCGCATAGCGGGTGATGGACTGGATCTTCTTCTTACCCTCTTCGCCGCCCTCCTGGGCAAGACGCTCCAGGGCGGGGATGGCGATGGTCAGCAGCTGGATAATAATGGAGCTGTTGATGTAGGGCTGAACGCCCAGGGCAAAGATGGTGGCGTTGGCGAATGCACCGCCGGACATCACATTGTAAAGACCCAGAATGGTGTTGCTCAGGCCGTTCAGGTAATTGTTCAGCAGAGCGGTGTCCACATAGGGGACCGGGATAGCGTTACCGATGCGGAAGATCAGCAGCATTAACGCCGTAAAGATGATCTTTTTCCGCAGCTCGGCGATCGCCCATGCCTTTTTTAAGGTTTGCAGCACTTAGATCACCTCTGCCTTTCCACCGGCTGCCTCGATCGCTTCCTTAGCAGCCTGGGAGAAAGCAGCGGCCTGCACGGTCACCTTCTTGGTAACTTTACCGTTACCCAGGACCTTATAGCCGTACTCACACTTGCTC
>JAZUEB010000051.1:0-14771 GCA_045639965.1 Vescimonas sp.
AGATGATTCAAAATGAGCCGAAAGCGGCACCGAAGTTCCACATCGACACGAGTATCAGTGATTTCTATCAGTTCACGCGGGACAGCTTTACGCTGGAGGGCTACGACCCCCACCCGTTTGAGGACAAAATTCCCGTGGCAATTTGATTTCGTAGGGGCGGATGCCTACATCCGCCCGCGGGACGATGTGGGCATCGTCCCCTACGAAAATACGGGCGGGCAGGGTCGTCCGTTCCTACACACAAGAGAGGTACGTGATATGCAGGCTATCGTATGTGTTGATCAGAACTGGGGCATCGGCAAGGACGGAAAGCTCCTGTTCCGCATCAAAGAGGATATGCAGCACTTCAAACGGCTGACCATGGGACACACGGTGATCATGGGGCGTAAGACGCTGGAGAGCCTGCCGGGAAAAAAAGGTCTGCCCGGACGGCGCAATCTGGTTTTGACCCATGATTTGAGCTATACGGCCGAGGACTGTGAGGTCATCCACACCGCCATGCAGGCTATCTTTTCCACCGGTTTGGAGGATTTTTGCATCGGCGGGGAGAGTGTGTACCGTCTGCTGCTGCCGAATTGCGACCGGGTGTTCGTCACCAAAGTGCTGGCGGAAACGGATGCCGACGCTCATTTTCCGAATCTGGATGCCACCGACGAATGGATCATCGAGAGCGAAAGCGAGATCATGGAGGCAGACGGTCTGCGGTTTCAGTACGTAGAGTATGTCAAGGATATGGATTTCGATTTGATCCGCCTTGACATGGTGGACGAGGATGCTCCCGTCACATTTGAAGATCTGTAAATGGAATAAAAACACGGCTCATTGAGTCGTGTTTTTATTATGGGCGGGACGTCGAAGACGCCGTCCCCTACAGTTTTGGTTTATAGCACTCGGCAAAGGCGGCACCGCCCAGGATACAGACAGCACCCAGCATTTGGAGGGGCGTCATGGCCTCATGGAGAAAGATCATGGCGAACACCACCGCCGACAGGGGCTCCAGATAGCCCAACACCGACACGCTCTGCACCGGCAGGCGTCCGATGGAGGAGAAGTAGAGATAGCAGCCGAAGCCGGTATTGACCGCGCCCAAAATCAGCACCCACGGCCAGGCCGCACCGATGTTGGACACAAAGCCGATCCCCTGCTTGATGCTCACGAATGCCGCCACCGTCAAAAAGGCAAAGGTCATCTCCCAGGCCGTGTTCTCAAGTCCTGTGATATGGGGTGCTTTCTTGTTTAAAATCACCAACGCCGCCAGGGTGATCGCCGCCAAGGCGCCACAGGCAATACCCCAGGCGGAGTGGCCTTCCGCGGCAATCTTGCCGTTACACAGCACCATGCCCACCACCGCCGCGGCAAAGCCCAACAGTTTCGGCCAGGTCAGCTTTTCCCGGAACAGGAGCGGCGAGAGCATCATAACGATTACAGGGCCGAAATAACAGGCCACGGTACCCAGTCCCACGCCGATGGTACGGTAGGACTCAAACAAAAACAGCCAGTTCAGCCCCATCATCACGCCGCTGAGCGCCAGAAAGATGAACTCCTTGCGATAGGCGGCAACGGTGGACTTCTGCCGGGTCAGCAGAAAGATCAGCCACAGCACCACCGTACCGATGGCGGTACGGGTCAGCACGATCTCGTGGCTGCTGAGAGGAATATGGCTGGCGATAACGCCGTTGGAGCCGAAGATGAGCAGGGCGATCATAAATCTGAGATAAGACTTTTTCATAAATTGTCTCTTTTCCTCGAAATCTGGCTTTATGATACCACCAAAGCGGCAGCGTTGCAACGGGGAAAAAAGTGTGATATATTAAGTGTTTGTAGGGGCGGATGCCCACATCCGCCCCTACAGACAACCCCTCAGTCAGCCTGACGGCTGACAGCTCCATCTCCTTTTGTCGCCTACGGCGACATTTCCCTCGGCGAGGGAATCACCCCTTACACAGGGGAGCCTTGAGCGGGCGACCGCAAGGGTCGCCTATACGATAAAACAGCAAATGGGAAGAAGGCGGCAACATGGCGGATCTCAATACAGACATCCGATACATCAAAGGCATCGGTGAGGTGCGGGGAAAGAGCTTACAAAAACTGGGCATCGGCACCCTGCGGCAGCTCATCTCCTATTTTCCCCGGGCGTATGAGGATCGCACGAAATTTTATCCTATCCGGGAACTTCCTTTGAACGAAAACGCCTGCTGCCGCGCCATGATCGCCGCAGAGCCTACCGCCCGGCGTATCAGCGGCGGACGCACCGTGGTCAAGGTCCGCGCCGTAGATGAAAGCGGCGTACTGGACATCACCTTTTTCAATCAGGACTACCGCAAGTCCTCTCTCCACATCGGCGAGACCTACCTCATCTACGGCAAGGCGGAGGGCAACCTCCTGCGGCGGCAGATGGTGAACCCTTTGATGGAAAAAGAGGACAACCAACAGCTCACAGGACGCATTATGCCCATATATCCGCTGACAAAAGGCATCAGCCAATTACAACTCAGCCGTGCCGTACGGCAGGGGCTGGATGAGTGCCGGGAGCTTTTGGACGACGTGCTGCCCGACGAGGTACGACGGGAAAACGAGCTGTGCTACACCAACTTTGCCTACGAGAACATCCATTTTCCCACCTCCTTTGAGGCACTGGCGGTGGCAAGGCGGCGGCTGGTATTTGAGGAGCTGTTCCTGCTGACCTGCGGCCTGCAGCGGTTGCGGGCAAGACGAAAGGATGTGGCGGGTCCTGCCTGTCATACCGTGGATCTACAGCCGTTTTTGGAAAAGCTGCCCTTCCCGCTGACGGGCGATCAGCGCAAGGCCATCGACGACGCCATGGGCGATATGCTGTCGGGGCGTCCCATGAACCGTCTGGTACAGGGCGACGTGGGCAGCGGCAAGACCATGGTGGCGGCGGCGTGTGCCTGGTTTGCTGCCCAAAACGGCTGGCAATCGGCGCTGATGGCACCCACCGAGGTGCTGGCGCGGCAGCATTTTGCCACCCTTTCTCCGCTGTTTGAAAGGCTGGGACTCACCTGCGCCCTGCTGACCGGCTCGACGAAAGCCAAAGAACGGCGGGAGTTGTTGGAGCGCTTGGCACAGGGTGAAATTGACCTGTGCATCGGCACCCACGCCCTGTTGACCGAGGACGTACAGTACGCCCATCTGGGCCTGGTCATCACCGACGAGCAGCACCGCTTCGGCGTCAGCCAGCGCTCGGCATTGGGACAGAAAGCGGAAAATCCACACATGATGGTACTTTCTGCCACCCCAATCCCGCGGACGCTGGCCCTCATCATCT
Organism: Vescimonas sp.; assembly: GCA_045639965.1. GTDB lineage: Bacteria > Bacillota > Clostridia > Oscillospirales > Oscillospiraceae > Vescimonas. The sequence goes on from JAZUEB010000051.1 coordinate 3,287, forward strand.
ACGGCGATCTGGACGTGTCCGTCATTCGGGAGCTGCCGCCGGGGCGAGAGGTCGTGGACACCTTCGCGGTGGGCGAGAACTACCGGGCGCGTATCAACGCCTTTATCCGCAAGCAGGTCATCGAGGGACATCAGGTGTTCATCGTTTGCCCCTTGGTGGGCGACGCGGAGACGATCCCCGACGAGCACAAGGCGGTGACCGCCTACGCCGAAAATTTGCAGCAAAACGTGTTCCCTGAGCTGAAAGTTTCCGTTCTGCACGGCAAGATGAAGCCGAAGGAAAAAGAGGCCGTGATGGCGGCGTTTTCCGCCGGGGAGAGCGATATTTTAGTGTCCACCACGGTCATAGAGGTGGGCGTGGACGTGCCCAACGCCACGCTGATGCTGGTGGAGAATGCAGAGCTGTTCGGTCTTTCTCAGCTGCACCAGCTGCGCGGCCGCGTGGGGCGTGGGAACGCCAAGTCCTACTGCATTCTGCTGAGCCAGTCCGTCACCGAGGACGGCAGGGCGCGGCTCAAGGCGCTGACCGATACCAACGACGGTTTCCGCATCGCCGAGGAGGACTTGAAGCTCCGAGGTCCCGGTGACTTCTTCGGACAGCGGCAGCACGGTCTGCCGGAGCTGAAGGTGGCGGACTTGAGCTGCGATATGCGGCTTTTAGACGACGCCCAGCAGGCGGCAAAAAAGCTGCTGCGAGATGACCCAACACTGGAAAAGGCGGAGCATCGGGCGCTGAAGGAGCGCATTGCTCAGCTCTTTGCCATCAACGCCGAGGCGCTGAACTGAGGGAAAAGTGCGGGCTGTCGGGGACGCCGGCCCCTGCGAAAAGAGAAAGCGGATTGCCACACCAGTATGCGCACTGGTTCGCAATGACATAAACAAAAAAGACGGACTTGCGTCCGTCTTTTTTACGTTGTTATTCCAATCCATTTCTAAAGCGCTCGATCATCTCCGACGTCAGACTGACCTCGCCGGAGCGGTCGGGGGGCTCATCGCGCCGGAGCCACACGCCCTCGCCCACCTCTTTGCTGTCGACCTTGACGGTGGTGTCACCATCCACGTCGCAGTAGAAGCCGACGAGCTGACAGTCGGTGAATGCCCAGGGTTGATTTTTGTAGTAGCGGATATTTTTGACTTTGAGACCTACCTCCTCCATCACCTCCCGGCGGACGGTATCCTCCAGGGTCTCGCCGATCTCCACGAAGCCGGCAATGAGGGCATAGCCGCGGGAGGGGCGGTCGCAGTAGCGTATCAGCAAAAGCTTTTCGCCGTTTTTCACCGCCACGATGACGGCGGGGCAGATCTTGGGATACTCGGTCAGGCCGCAGTCGGGGCAGACCATGGCACGCTCGATGTCGCTGGGTTTCATGCGCTGGCCGCATCTGCCGCAGTACTGGCGGGTAGAGTACCAGCGGTTCAGCTGGGCGCCGGTGATGGCAACATACGCCACCTCCATGGGACGCACGTCGCGGATCTCGCCAAAGGGCACGTAGACGCAGTCCGTCGCCTCCCTTTGCGGGGCGGTACAGCGGAAGCAGTCCACACCGTCAAAGGTAAACAGATGCTGCACACCATCGCTCACATCCACGTCTTTCCCCACATGGGGCAGGGCGTAGCCCTCCGCCGTTTTTTTCAGCAGGACGCTGCCCTTTTGATAGCACAAGGCGATGTCGCCGCTTTTGGCTTCGATCTGCTTATATGTTCTGTCCAAACGATGGCTGCCGATATCCTGTATCATAAAAATTCCCTCTTTTCTGTTGATTTTCTTGATTATACAACCTTGCTACCAACAGGGCAAGATGTTATACTAAATAAAATCGGAGAGAGGAGGAGGTATCGTGACGAAAGCGGAGCTTTTGCAAAAGGCGGACAGTCTGCCCCTGCTGCCGGGGGTCTATCTGATGATGGACAAGACCGGGCAGGTCATCTATGTGGGCAAGGCAAAGAAGCTGAAAAACCGGGTCAGACAGTACTTTCAGGAGACCTCCTCCCACAACGAGAAAACGCGGAACATGGTGGCCGCGGTGGACCACTTTGACACCATTGTGGTGCGGTCCGAGTTTGAGGCGCTGGTGCTGGAAAACTCCCTTATCAAGCGGCATCAACCCCGCTACAATATTTTGCTCAAGGACGACAAGGGTTATCCCTTTGTGCGTCTGGATGAAAAGGCCGCCTACCCCCGCTTTACGCTGGTAAGCAAGTCCGCAGACGACGGGGCATCATACTTTGGTCCCTTTGGCGGACGGCATGAGACCCGCGCCGCCATTGACGCGGTGTGCGCCATCTTGAAGCTGCCCACCTGCCGCCGGCAGTTTCCCCGGGACATTGGGAAGGAGCGCCCCTGTCTGAACCATCACATCGGCAAATGCGAGGGTTGGTGTCAAGGGCAGCCGGACGGGGCTGAGTATCGACGGCGGATCGGGCAGGCGACGGCACTCTTTCGCGGCAAACTGCCCCAGCTCAAGCGGGAGCTGCAGCGGGAGATGGAGACTGCCGCGGAAAACTTGGAATTTGAAAAGGCGGCGGCGCTGCGGGATCAGATACGGGCGCTGTCCGTTCTGGCCAAGCAGCAGCAGGTCATTGCGGGGCTCTGCGCCGACACCGATGTGTGGGGTCTGCACTGCGGCCAGGTGCGCTGCGGCGCGGCGGTGCTGCACATTGAGGAGGGCAGCCTGTCGGCCCGGGAGGTGCGGGTATTCTCCACCGCCGCAGAGGATAGCGAGGCGGACATTCTCGCCGCCGTACTGGGACAATACTATCTGGGCAAAAATGCCCTGCCGAAAGAAATTCTGCTGCCTGCAGAATTTGAAGGCATGGACACCTTTGCTGCCCTGCTGACCGGCGAAGCCAACCACAACGTCACGCTGAAAGTCCCCCAGCGGGGCGAGCGTGCTGAGCTGGTACGCATGGCGGCAAAAAACGCCCGGGAAGAGGTGGAGCGCATCACCACCGACGCAGAACGGGTCAGCAAAACGCTGCTGGAATTGCAGGAGTTGGGGCGGCTGCCCCAATTTCCGGCGCGGATCGAGGCCTACGACATTTCCAACACCGGCGCGGACGACATCGTGTCCGGCATGGTGGTGTTCCAGAACGGCAAACCGCTCAAGCGGGACTACCGCAAGTTCGCCATCGAGGGTCTCACCCGACCCGACGACTACGCCTCTATGCAGCAGACTTTGGAGCGCCGACTGCGGCGGTATCTGGACGGAGATGAAAAATTCTCCCCCCTGCCCGATCTGCTGCTGATCGACGGTGGTTTGGGCCACGTCCACGCGGCAAAGGCCGCCTTGGAGGCGGTAGGGTTGGACATCCCCGCCCTGGGCATGGTAAAGGATGACCGGCACCGCACCCGGGCGCTCATCACGGTGCAGGGACAGGAGCTGGGCATTCAGTCCTCGCCGCCGCTATTCACGCTGATCGGGCAGATCCAGGAGGAGATCCACCACTACGCCATCAGCTACCACCGGCAGAAGCACCGCAAGAGCAGCTACCGCAGCAAGCTGGACGGCGTGGCAGGTCTGGGCGATACCCGGAAAAAGGCACTCCTCAAGCGCTTCGGCACGGTGCGTGCCGTGGAGGAGGCGTCCCTTGCCGATCTGGAGAGCGTTCTGCCGCGGAATGTGGCAAAGACGCTGTATGAGAAATTAAGAATGAAAAATGAAACGTGAAAAATTGGGCGGCCACACAGGGCCGCTCCTACGGGATGGTTTCGGTAGAACTTCGTAGAGGACGGCGTCCTCGACGTCCCGTTTGCGGGCGGACAGAGTCGTCCGCCCCTACGGAGGTATTGCGGAATCTCGCAAATAAAAAGGATGATTGTAAAAAGGGGAGGATAAGAATGATTCACAGCAATAAAAAATGTGCTGTTTTGATTTGCATGACTTTACTCCTTTTATGCTCCCTTTTTTTGACTTCCTGCCAAAAGGAAGCTGAAGTTGCAGTAAATCCGCTTTTATACAAAGTATCGGATGATGATTCATCTGTCTATATATTAGGATCAGTTCACCTTGGGAGAATGAACATATACCCCTTACCGGCAGAGATCATGAGCATTTATGAAAAATGTGGGGCTGTGATGTTTGAGGTTGATATGAATACCTTACCAGAGCAAACCGATGACCTCTCCAGAGAAGAGACCGACTCGCTGGTGGGAGCAGAGACTATTGAACGAGCGATTGCGGCAATCAAAGAGGAATATCCTGCTATGGAGCGTCGTGCCCAAAAACTATATCCATCCATTAACACGGAAAATATAGCTCAAGCGGGCTATCACACCCTGCAAGGGCTGCTTTCGCTTGCGGCAAGTACGAAATCCCAGCTAATTGATGAGTGTGGTATCGATCAGGCGTTTGTAAGTTATGCACTTCGGGACAAGAAAACCATGATCGGTGCGGAAAGTTGGAAAGAGCAGTATGACCTGACAAATAATTTGCCGCCAGAGGCGTATCAGGCTATATTGAATGAATATGCTGACGTAGAAGAGATGGCAAAAAAGCTAAATGATGAATTTGACCTGTGGTGCAAAGGAGACGCTGCCGCCATTGAACAAATCGAAGTGTCTCCATTGAGGCAAGCAAGCAAAGATTCCTGGCAGTATGTGCAGTATAAAAATCTTCTTGTCAGGAATGAGCATATGACCGACAAGGTAATCCAACAGTTGGAAAAGGACGAATCGACCTTTGCGTTGCTGGGTGCGGCTCATATCGTTGGTGAAAATGGTGTAATCCATTCATTACAGGAATTGGGTTATACGGTTGACTTGATATCTTTGCAATAAAAAAATAGCCGCCCCTACGGAAAACGCATAAAAAATCTCCGGTCAAACGACCGGAGATTTTTCTGTGTACTCGATTATTCGCCGAAGTTGTTGTTGATAAGGGCAACCAGCGCTTCGACAGCTTCGGTCTCGTCAGCGCCGTCAGCGATCACGGTGATGGCGGTGCCCTTGACGATACCCAGGCTCAAAACGCCCAGCAGGCTCTTGGCATTGACGCGGCGCTCTTCCTTCTCGACCCAGATACCGCTTTTGAACTCATTGGCTTTCTGAATGAAATAAGTGGCAGGTCTTGCGTGCAGGCCCACTTCGTTTTTGACGGTAATTTCCTTTGCGACCATAGATCAGCTCTCCTTTATATCCATGTTTCTGTGGAAAACAAAAATTCTTCTACTACTATCCATTATACTGAAAAGCAGGGGGAATGCAATAGGAAAAACGCCAAATTTTCGGCAGGTCTAATCAAAATTGCGTTTTACTTTTGGCAAAAACGCCAAATTTATTTCAGCTCCACCACGGTAACGCCCGCTTCGCCCTCGCCGTAACGCCCCAAGCGGAAGCTTTTGACCGCCTTGTTTCGTTTGAGCATTTCGTGGACTGCTTTCCGCAGAGCGCCCGTTCCCTTGCCGTGGATGATGCTCACCGTACCCAGCTTCGCCATGACGGCGGCGTCGATGTAATTCTCCACCACGCTCTCGGCTTCCAGCGTCTCCAGACCGCGAATGTCCAGCTCCGATGCCGCTCGAGCGGCAAGGCGCACCTCAGGGGACGCGGACTTGGCGATCATGCGCTGCTTGTTCTTCTTCTCGATCTCCTCTGCGGTCTCCAGCAGCCGCACCTGGGTGGCTTTGACGGTCATCTTCATCTTCCCCGCCTGCAAAAGCAGCGTGCCGTCGTTGTTGACATTTACCACGGTGGCGCCGGTGCGGACACCGGGCAGCTCCACCGTATCGCCCGGGGCGATGGGACGGCTGGGGGGAAATACCGGCTCCGCCTCCTCCCGGATATGGAGGGCATTATTCGCCTCTTTCAGCTGATGCTTCACAGCGGCACGGGCATCGTTGATCGCCTGCATATCCGCCGCCTTTTGCTGCTGACGGCGCAGGTCGTCCAATTCGGCAAAAATTTCGGAGGTCTTTTGTTCGGCTTCCCGGACGATGCGTTTTGCCTCCGCCTCGCCTTTCTGGCGGGCGTTGTCCCTGGCACGCTCCATCTGTTCCCGGAAGGTACGTGCCCTGCGGGCGTCCTCCTCCCGCTGCTGCCACAATCTGTCGGCTTCCGTCTGGGCCTTTTCCAGGCGCTGCCGCTTTTCCTCCAGTTGGGTCAGCACATCTTCAAACCGGACGCTCTCGCTGTCCATCTGCGCTTTGGCGGCGTCAATGACCGCCGGGTCAAGACCCAGCCGCGCCGCGATGGCAAAGGCATTGGACTTACCGGGAATGCCGATGAGCAGACGGTAGGTGGGACGCAGGGTCTGTACGTCAAACTCACAACTGGCGTTTTCCACACCCGCCGTGGTCATGGCGTAAGTCTTCAGTTCCGCATAGTGGGTGGTGGCGGCGGTGATGGCGCCCTTTTCCCGGGCGTTCTGGATAATGGCGATGGCCAGAGCCGCACCCTCCACAGGGTCAGTACCGGCGCCCAACTCATCGAACAGGAGCAGGCTGTCGGTATCCGCCTGACGCAGAATTTCCACCGTGTTGGACATATGGGCGGAGAAGGTGGACAAATTCTGCTCGATGCTCTGCTCGTCGCCCACGTCCGCCAATACCCGCTCAAAGACACGAATACTGCTGCCGCTGTCGGCGGGAATATGGAGTCCGCACTGTGCCATCAGGCACAAAAGTCCCAGGGTTTTCAGGGTCACGGTCTTGCCGCCGGTGTTGGGGCCGGTGATGACCAGGGTGTCGTACTCCTCGCCCAGGGAAACGGTAATGGGCACCGCCTTGGCGCTGTCAAGGAGGGGATGACGGGCGCGGCACAGAGAGATACCTCCCTTTTTCTTCACCTCGGGGCGGCTGGCGTTCATGGCATAGCTGAGCTGTGCCTTGGCAAAGATCACGTCCAGATGTACCAGTACATCGTAATCATACAGGATATCCTCCCGGAACCCGGCGCAGTCGGCGCTGAGGGCGTGGAGAATGCGGTCGATCTCCTTTTGCTCCCGGGCTTCCAGCTCCTTGAGCTCGTTATTCGCCTGCACCACGCCCATCGGCTCGACGAAAAGCGTAGCGCCGCTGGAGGAGATGTCGTGGACCAGACCGGGCAGGCTGCCCTTGCACTCCGCCTTGACAGGGACGACAAAGCGCCCATCTCGCTGGGTAATAAGGGCTTCCTGCAAGACTTTCGCGTAGCTGGGGGAGGAGATGATCTTTTGCAGGATCTGCCGCCCTTTCGTGGCGGCAAGGCGCATCTTGCGGCGGATGTCCGCGAGCTCCGCGCTGGCGGTGTCGGCAATGGTCTCCTCGTCCAGAATGGCGGAGCGGATCTTCTCCTCTAAGTACTTGTTGGCGTGGAGGGCAGAAAACAGGTGGTCGATGGCGGTGCTTTCCCCGCTGCGGTCGGCATCGTATTCTGCCACCCGGCGGCTGGCGGTCAGCACACCGGCGATTTCTAAAAGCTCCCGGGTGTTCAGCATACCGCCGTGGTCGGCGCGGGACAGCGACGCCGCCACGTCCTTGACGCCGGCAAAGTTGGGGCTGCCGTGGAGACCAATGCGCTCCTTGGCGGCATCGGTCTCATCCAGCAGGCGCTTCACTTCGGCAGCGTCCGCCGTGGGGAACAGTTTCCCGCAGCGCTCCTTGGCGGCATCGGACACCGCATGGCGGGAGAGCTGCTCCAGCACCGTGGGCAGCTCCAGTGTACGGATGGATTTTTCAAATAAGTCGGTCATAGAGGTACCTCTTGGAAAAAATAGCGGTAGACTTTTGTAGGGCGTGCTGACCCCAGATGCGCCCCGGCGGCGTGAGGTCACGCCGCCCTACGCATTCACAGCATACTTTTATAATAATCCAGCGTGCGGAAGCTGCGCTCCAACTGCGCCGCGGCAAATGCCTCGGCGGCGTGATCCAGCAGCTTCAAATCGGCGGGCGAAACGGAAAAGCTGTACAGCTTTCTGTCGCTGCAATTCAATATGTAGCGCAAAGCGTCCAAAGCGCCCTCCGTCAGGGGCAGGCTCAAGCCGTCTGTTTTGCAGGCAGCACAGTGTACCACGCCCTGCACCACGTCCAGCACGGGTTTTTCGGTTGATTTGCCGCAGACGGCGCAGGCGTCGCAGTAGGGCTCAAAACCGGAGAGCGCCATCAGTCGGAAGGTAAAGGCGGGTTTGACGATGGCGGGGTCCTTGTGCAGTTCGGACAGGGCATAGAGGGCGTTGAGCAGCAGCCGCAAAATCTCGGCGGCGGATTCCGTCGTGCATACCGCTTCGCAAAGCTCCGCAAAATAGGAGCTGAGGGACAGCAGGACGATGTCCTGCCGCACACCGTCAAAGAGCGCCGCGGTGGACGCTTCCCCCAGATAGTACCACTCGCCCCGTTCGGTGAGGGTCATCTCGCTGTACGCCAGAAGCTGGCAGGCGGCGGACACTTTGCTTTTTTTGCTGCGGGCGCCCTTGGCGGTGACGCTGGTGCGTCCCAGATCGGGAGTCAGAACGGTCAAGATCAGATCTGCTTCCTTGGTGACCGTCTGCCGCAGGACAAGGCCGGTGGTCACCCGTTTTTCACTTTGCATGATGTGCCCACCTCTTTCAAAGGGCGATTTTGCGGGCGGACAGAGTCGTCCGCCCCTACGGATTTATTCAATACGTACCATTCCGGTGCGCCGGTCTCCCAGAATAATTGCCAGTAATCCATATTGCTTTCACCTCATGGATATTGTGTGCAATTTCGGTGAGGTAATGTTCCTCCCGGCGGCTGTAAATATTGGGTTTACTGACCGCCTTAAGCGATCAGCATACGGGCAAGCACAGCCAGATCCTGCGCGTTTTTGCCGATCTGTTCATCCGGCAAAATGCTGATTTTTGCCACATGGCGCACCAACAGCAGCAAGTCACCGCTGTCAATGACCTTGTTGCCATTGAAGTCGTTATCTGGGGAAGAGCTGTAAATGATATTCTCCGAGCCGGTAACGGTTCCCTCCGCAGTGATCCATACGTCGGAGCGGAGCTGACCGCTCACCGTCAGATTCTTTTCGCAGATCAGTTCCCCGCCGTTGTCCAGTTCACCCTTTACGGTAAGATCATTCAGACACATCAGCCGGCCGTAGTTCGTCACGCAGCCGCTCTTTTCTACTGTAAGTGCCGAGCTGAACAGGGATTCCTGATAGCAGTCCCATGCGCCGGAAACGGACACCGGACCGCCCCAGATCAGCCCCGCAGTAGTGATCAGCTTTGCGCCGTTTGCCACCCTCAGCGCCGCATTGCCGTTGCCGAGCAGTCCCGTGCAGGGATCCATCTCAATATCCTGCGTAATCGTCAATGCTGCCTCGTTATTATAGATAAACAGGCGGTCACCATGTGTAGGGATCTCACCGAGATAGAGAAGACTCTCCTCATCGGCGAAGACATAAGCTTTTACGCCGTACATACAGCGGCAAGTGGGGCAGGTATAGAAATAAGTGAGCCCACCGTCCTGATCGAGCAGGTAGATACTATCTCCATATGTATGACCGGAGCATTCATTCTCGTCTGCTGCCGTCAGGGTTGAAGTGTCAAAGTCCTCCGCGGAAATCCAATCCAGACAGGTGTCGCCGTCCACATCAAAACCGTCCCAGGATGCATTTATCTCATGGGTATGGTCCTCCTGCAGGGTCTCAGCACCGATCAGGAAATAGTCATAGGGATTTACAGACCAATCCTCATAGTAATTGGAGTCCCAGGTGGCATCCAAATAATAAAAGACATCCCCGAGAGCCACCAGGTTCCAGGCATGAGCCTCGCCGTTTCCCTCCCCCTCACAGATGCGGCAGGGTACACCGCACTCCCACATCAGGCGATAGACCAGGTTCGCATAGCCCTGGCAGACCGCCGTACCGTTATGCAGAGCAGCATACGCCGTGTATTGCAGATCATAGTCCGGATTACTCAGATGGGTGTAGTCATAGACCACATTTTTCACCACATAATCATAAATCGTTTTGATCTTGACATACTGGGGCGTATTCTCGGTAAATCCGAAGCCGGAGATGATATCTGCTACTTTCCCGTTGACCCACATCTCCTGCTGTGCCGTCGTCATATAATTAAGATTCACATCCAACTGATAATAATACCAGTCCCCTGCAAAGGTATAGGAACCACTGTACGACCATTCTCTCAACTGGTAAAAAATATAGTCTCCCTCACTGCCGCCGCAAGTGGGTTCTATTGCCCAGTCGATCACAGCTTCAATCAGTGTGTTGATCTCACTATTGTTTTTCGGGGCATCCGCCACGGGGCAGGCATACCGAAAGTAAAACGTATTGTAACGGTTTACCATGCTTTGCCGGAGGTTCATCGCTATCTTGTGCAGATTCTCCTCATAATTGATCCCGCCATAGGAGCGGGTGCTCTTCAGCGGCTGCCTTCCGGCAGGGGCTGCCAAATCCTCAACGGAAAGGACATCCGCATAGAGGGGATTGACCCAACCGTCCGCTTCCACCGTCTGCCACTGAACGGTCTGTCCCTCTAAAGAAGGCGCGGATGCGGTGGTATATTCGCTCTCCGAAATCGTTTTTAACACCGGGAGCTCCTGAGCTGCTGTTTGGAGGATCCGGCGATCCTCGTATGCAGCATCAGGCACAGCCAACGCCGTCGTACAGCACGAAAGAAGCAGTATCAACGCAAAAAACAGCGCAGTCCATCTTCTTGCTCTGCTTTTCTTCATTTTCCAACCATCCCTTTCTCTTCAGTGCAAGCCGAAAGCTACAAATTCCCGGTTTCAGATCAATCGTCGTTAAAGCCCTGCATACGGATGAAATTAGGATTATCGCGCCAATTTTCCTTGACCTTCACCCATGTCTCCAGATAGACCCGGGTACCCATGAACTTTTCAATATCGTGCCGCGCCATGGTGCTGATCTTCTTCATCATAGCGCCCTGCTTGCCGATGAGAATGCCCTTGTGGCTCTGCTTTTCGCAGTAGATGGTCACGTCCAGATCGATGATGCCGCTTTCACGCTCGGTAAAGCGGGTGACCTCCACCGCCGTGCCGTGGGGGATCTCCTTATCCAGGCAGTAGAGCATCTTTTCCCGCACGATCTCAGCGCAGACCTGGGCGTCGGGCTGATCGGTGGTCATATCCTCCGGGAAGAGCTGCGGGCCCTCCACCGCGTACTTCCGGAGCTGTGCCATCAGCTCTGAAAGGCCGTCGCCGGTCTTGGCGGAGATGGGTATAATGGCGTCGAAATCGGGGTACACCTCATTGTACGCAGCGATCACCGCCAGCAGGTCGTCCTTTCGCTCCACGGTGTCCACCTTGTTGATGCACAGCACGCAGGGGAGCTTCTCCTCCTGCACCCGCTGGAGCAATATCTTCTCCGGCTCGCCTACGTGGGCAATGGCCTCTACTAACAGCGCCGCGCACTCCACCGCGCTGAGGCTCTCGTGTACCACCTTGACCATGTAGTCCCCCAGACGGGAACGGGGCTTGTGCAGACCCGGGGTGTCCAGCAAAACGAACTGGGTGTCGCCCCGGTTCACCACGCCGTAAATGCGGTTTCGGGTGGTCTGGGGCTT
>JAZUEB010000052.1:0-17315 GCA_045639965.1 Vescimonas sp.
CCGCCAATGCCGCTACCATGGCATCACCGCCGCCGGTGGCGTTGGCCACGTCGATCTTGGGACAGGGCACGAAGCAGCGCTCCCCTGCCCGATTTTCGGCGTAGAGACCACGGACATCCAGGGAGATGTAGACCTGCTGCAAACCGGAGGCAAGCAGCTTTTGCGCCGCGTTATGTAAGCTTGTTTCGTCAGTGATGGAGATGCCCGTCAAGGTCTCGGCTTCCAGGGCGTTGGGCTTCAGCGCCGTAAGTTTACATAAGATATTTCGGAGCTTCCCCGCCTTGCCGGCAGACACCGGGTCGCAGACGATGGGGACGGTACAGTTGGCGCAGAGGTATTCGATGCTGCTTTGGGGCAGATTGGCGTCCAGCACGATGAGGTCGCAGCCGTTGATGGCGGCGAGATTTTCCGCCAGAAAATCCGGAGTCATGCGCTCGTAGATCGCCATGTCGTTGATTGCCGCCGCCATATCACCCTGCTCATCCAGAAGATAGAGATAGGTGCCGGTATGGCCGCCGGGGATCACGGGGCAAAGGTGCAGATCGAGACCCATGCGGGAGGCTTCCCGGCGGATCCCGTCGGCAAAGGGATCGTCCCCCAGCACGGTGAGCATGGTGGTCTCCACACCCAGCAGGCAGAGGTTGCGGGCGATATTGAAGCCCACACCGCCCAGGGAGGTGGCGGTGGTGCCGACGTTGGAATCGCGGAGACGAAAAGCACCGCTGCTGCGGCCGCCGATATCCACGTTGGCGGCACCGATGACGAGAACGGACATGGGGAACCTCCTGAATGGAAGAATGGGGCGGCAAAGCCGCGGTCGACGGTCTTGAGACCGTCTCCAGGGTATGGCGTGCCATCGCACGCCATGGAATTGAATAGGGAGCAGGGCAGAGCCCCGCCCCTACAGGGGAACGGCGCGCCGGGTCGTCGCGCCCTACGACAATCCCCCAGTCGCCTACGGCGACAGCCCCCTTTACACAAGGGGGCCTTTTGCGGGAGAATGGTGCGTTTGCTTTTTCATTGTAGCGATTTTGGAGCGAAAAGTCAACGGAAACGGCTTGCCAAGCGGATATATTTGGTATATAATGTTTGGCGCTTGTAAATTACTACTGGTGAGGTGTATCAATATGGAACGAATGAAGATCGCGGCGCTGTTTGCCGATCAGGAGACGCTGGGCGGCAAGGAGATCACGGTCTGCGGCTGGGCACGCACCATCCGCGATATGAAGACCTTTGGCTTTATCGAGCTGAACGACGGCTCCTGCTTCCGCAATTTGCAGGTGGTAATGGACGCCAATGATCTGGACAACTACAAGGAGATCGCATCCCAGAACGTGGGCGCAGCCCTTATCGTACGCGGCACGGTGGTGCTGACCCCCGAGGCGAAGCAGCCGCTGGAGGTCAAGGCGTCCGCCATTGAGGTGGAGGGGAAATCCACCCCGGACTATCCTCTGCAGAAGAAGCGCCACAGCGTGGAATTTCTGCGTACCATCCAGCATCTGCGTCCCCGCACCAATCTGTTCTCCGCCGCATTCCGGGTCCGCTCCGTGGCCGCCTATGCGGTGCATGAGTTCTTCCAGAACCGGGGCTTCGTATATGTGCACACGCCCATTATCACCGGCTCGGACTGTGAGGGCGCCGGCGAGATGTTCCAGGTGACGACCCTGGACATGGAAAATCTGCCCCGTACCGAGGACGGCAAGGTGGACTACACCCGGGACTTCTTCGGCAAGAAAACAAGTCTGACCGTGTCCGGCCAGCTCAATGCGGAGAACTTTGCCATGGCGTTCGGTGATGTGTACACCTTCGGTCCCACCTTCCGCGCCGAGAATTCCAATACGGCGCGCCACGCCGCCGAGTTCTGGATGATCGAGCCGGAGATGGCGTTCTGCGATTTGGACGGCGATCTGGAGGTCATGGAGAGCATGGTGAAGTATATCATCACGTCCGTTCTGGAGAAGTGCCCGCAGGAGATCGAATTCTTCAACAGCTTCGTAGACAAGGGGCTCCGTGAGCGTCTGGAGCACGTGGCGTCCTCCGATTTCGGGCGCATCACCTACACCGATGCGGTGAAGATCCTGATGGAGAACAACGACAAGTTCGACTACAAGGTGGAGTGGGGCACCGACCTCCAGACCGAGCACGAGCGCTTCCTGACTGAGCAGATCTTCCAGCGCCCCGTGTTCGTCACCGACTATCCCAAGGAGATCAAGGCGTTCTATATGCGTCTGAACGACGACGGCAAGACCGTGGCCGCCGCCGACTGTCTGGTGCCCGGCATCGGCGAGATCATCGGCGGCAGCCAGCGCGAGGTACGGCTGGACATTCTGGAAAGCCGCATCAAGGAGCTGGGCATGAATCCCGAGGACTACTGGTGGTACTGCGATCTGCGGCGCTACGGCTCCTGCCGCCATGCCGGCTTCGGTCTTGGCTTCGAGCGCATGGTGATGTACTGCACCGGTATTTCCAACATCCGCGACGTGGAGCTGCACCCCCGTACCGTTGGCAACGCAGAGTTCTAAACGATTTCTCACAAGGGAGACAGCAAAAGCTGTCTCCCTTTATTCATAATTTGTTTACAGTTTCTTAATGGATAAGTGATATAGTATAAGAGAAAATTATCTCTTTTGGAGGGAGCTATGAGCAAGGAAAACCGACGGATCGGCGACCGAAAAGACGGCAAGCTGCTGCGTGAGCTGGACTCGCTGCATTTTATCACCGGAATTCTCTACCCCAACCGCTGCGACAATGAGGCTTACATTTCGGAGCGGGTGGATCTGACGCCTATCAAGGCTTACATCGAAAAGAAAAACGAGACAGCGGATTTCAAGTACACCTACTTCCACATCGTGGTGGCGGCGCTGATCAAGACCATCACCCTGCGGCCCAAGCTGAGCCGCTTCATCGTGAACGGCAACTTTTATCAGCGCAACGAGGTGTCCGCCAGCTTCGTGGTGAAAAAGCAATTTACCGACCATGCCGCCGAGGCCCTTGCCATGCTGCACGCCAAACCTACGGACACCATGGACTCGATACATAATTACATCCGCGATCAGGTCACCGACTGCCGCAGCGAAAAGACGGACTCCTCCACCGAGAGCATGGACGCCTTCAACAAGCTGCCCCGATGGATGTCCAAAACAGGCGTAAAGTTCGTCATGTGGCTGGACAAGCACGGCTGGGTGCCGTCGTCCCTGATCGAGACGGATCCCTACTACTCCAGCGTGGTCATCTCCAACCTGGGCTCCATCAAGCTCAAGTGCGGCTACCACCACCTGACCAACTGGGGCACCTGCTCCATGTTCTGCGTGATCGGGGAAAAGAAGCTGTCGCCTTTCTACGACGAAAACGGCAGGGTCGAGATGCGGGAGACCCTGGATCTGGGGCTGACCATCGACGAGCGGCTGGCGGATGGGTACTACTACTCCAAATCGGTACGGCTGCTCAAATACCTTTTGGAGCATCCGGAGGAGCTGGAGAAGCCCATGAATGAGGAGGTAGACTATGCGTGAAGTAAAGACGCCGTGGAAGGACTATATGGGCGGGGTACCCATGCACCTTTCCTACTTTGACGGCTCCATGTTTGATGCGGTGGAGAAGATCGCACAGCAATACCCCAACTATACCGCCTTTACCTTTATGGGCAAGTCCACCACCTATAAAAAGATGGTGCAGGAGATCGACCGCTGCGCCCGCAGTCTCAAGACCATCGGCATCCGCCCCGGCGACAGGGTCACCATCGCCATGCCCAACTGTCCCCAGGCGATTTATATGTTCTACGCGGTCAATCTGGTGGGCGGTATCGCCAACATGATCCATCCCCTCAGTGCGGAAAAGGAGATCGAATTCTATCTCAACGCCTCCCGGTCCGTGACCGCCATTACGCTGGACCAGTTCTACCACAAGTTTGAGAAAGTACGGCAGAACACCGGCATCGTCAACATCATCATTGCCAGCGTAAAGGATGCCCTGAGCAAGCCCATCCGCGCCGGCTACATGCTGACGGAGGGGCGCAAGATCCAGAAAATACCCGAGGATGCCCCCGTGATCCGCTGGAAGGAGTTTATGGAGCTGTCCAAGTGCTGCTTCTACGGCAACTACCGGGTCAAACGCGGGTCGGACGATCCCGCGGTCATTCTCTACTCCGGCGGTACCACCGGCATCAGCAAGGGAATCGTGCTCACAAACGGCAACTTTAACGCCCTGGGGAAACAGATCATTGCCGCCAACCCCATGTTCCGCGTGGGAGACCGGATGCTGTCTGCCATGCCGCTGTTTCACGGCTTCGGACTGGGTGTGTGCATCCACTCCATGCTCTCCCAGGGCGGGCACTGCATCCTGATCCCCCGCTTTACCGCCCAGAGCTATGCCAAGCAGATCGTCCGCCATAAGTGCAACTTTATCGCCGGTGTTCCCACGCTGTACGAGGCGCTTTTGCGCCTGCCCAGCATGGAGGGCGCCAACCTGAGCAGTCTCAAGGGTGTGTTTTCCGGCGGCGACAGCCTGTCCATTGAGCTGAAAAAGAAGTTTGACAAGTTCCTGTACGACCACCACGCCGTGGTGCAGGTCCGGGAGGGCTACGGCACCACGGAGACCGTTACCGCCTGCTGCCTGACCCCGCCCCATATGTACAAGGAGGGCAGCATTGGGGTCCCCTTCCCCGACACCTACATCAAGATCGTGGAGCCGGGCACTGACCGGGAGCTGCCCTATGGAGAGGAGGGCGAGATCCTGCTGTCCGGTCCCACGGTGATGAAGGAGTACATGGACTGTCCGGAGGAGACTGCCCAGACCCTGCGGCAGCATGACGACGGATTGGCATGGGTCTATACCGGCGATCTGGGCACGATGGACGAACAGGGCTTTATCTACTTCCGGGGTCGTGCCAAGCGCATGATCATCTCCTCCGGCTATAATATCTATCCCGGACAGTTGGAGAACATTATCGACGCCCATGAAAAGGTGCAGATGAGCTGTGTGATCGGCGTGCCCGATGCGTACAAGATGCAGAAGGTCAAGGCCTTTGTTATGCTCAAGCCCGGTATCATGCCCTCGGCGGCTGTCAAGGAGGAGCTGCTGTGCTACTGCCGGAAGCATATTGCCAAGTACGCCATGCCCTACGACATAGAATTCCGCACGGAGCTGCCGAAAACGCTGGTGGGCAAGGTGGCCTATCGGGAGCTGGAGGAAGAGGAAAACGCAAAAGCGACCCACACTTCTCCCACCGAAAATGCTTGAAACCATCTAAACTGCGTGATATAATGCACATATCATAAGGAAAAGAGGTGCCCGCATGGAAAAGGAAATGAAGCGGCATTATTCCCTGTTGGTGGATTTTTTGGGGCATATTCTGGGACCGGACTATGAGATCGCCCTTCACGAGCTGACCAACGACTCCAACCGCATCATCGCCATCGCCAACGGCGAACTGACCGGACGGCATATCGGCTCGCCGCTGAGCAACACCATGCTGGAATATGTAGCCGGCAAGCTGTATGAGACCCAGGACTACGTACTGGGCTTTGAGTCCGTCAGCGCCAACGGAAAAAAGATGTGCTGCAACTCCATGTTTATCAAGGGACGCAGCGGAGAGCTGGCCGGACTTTTGTGCATCAACTTTGACGCCAGCCGCTACGAGGAGCTGAGCGCCCGTATTCTGGACCTGTGCGGCAGCGCGATCCGTCCCGCCGCACCCAGCGGTACCCATCTGATCGCAGATTCCGCCGATCCCAGTGAAACCGGGCGGGACTACCCCACCTCCATCGCCGGCGCTACCGCCAGCATCGTTTCCCATGTGGTCGCCGCCTATCCCGTACCGGTAGACCGGTTGACCCAGGACGAAAAGATGGAGATCATGGACACTCTGAACCACAAGGGCGTGTTCCTGCTCAAGGGCAGCGTCAGCTACGTCGCCAAAGAGCTGCACAGCAGCGAGGCCAGTATTTACCGCTACCTGGGAAAGCTGAACAACAAGGCGTGAATGAGAAAATCCCACCCGGGAGGGTGGGATTTCCAGCTTGTCAAAGAACCCTGCGGGTTCTTTGACAAAAGGGGATGCGCTGCGCTTTGGCGCCTCATTGTCTGCCAATGGCAGACAATTTCGACACGTCGCTCCGCGTGAGGTATATTTTGCCACGTACACGCCGCGGCAAAATATGATCAAAACGGTTTGCCGCCTCCGGGCGGCAAAGTCTGCGACGCTTTTTTGACAGACTGAAAATCCCACCCGGGAGGGTGGAATTTCTTATATATCAGAGCTTTTCCAGAGTTTGGAACTGCAAAAGTGTGGTCTGCTCGCATTTCTCGCCGCGGCGAAGCAGGATGGAGGGAAAATCGGGATAACTGTTGGCGCAGGGGTAATGCTCCGTCTCCAGGCAGAAGCCGGCACGTCTGCCGTAATGGATGCCGCCCTTGCCGGCGCCGCCCTCGCCTAAATGATTGCCGGAGTAGAACTGGATACCGGGCTGGGTGGTGACAAGACTCATGGCGATACCCGTAACGGGGGAATACGCCAGTGCCGCCGGCGCCGCATTTTCACGCAGGCAGTAGCAGTGATCGTAGCCGGACACCAGCTCCATCTGCTCATACTGGATGGGAAAACCCTGGCCGATATGACGCAGAGTGCGGAAGTCCATGGGCGTACCCTCTACCGGCAGTTCGATTCCGGTCGGACAGGCATCGTCCGCCGTCTCCAGAAACGTATCCGCCGTGATCTCCAGAAGCTGCTGATCTACGCTGCCGCTCTGGTGACCGGAGAGGTTGAAGTAGCTGTGATTGGTGAGGTTAATAAGGGTATCGGCATCGCTGACGGCCTCGTACCGCATGGAAAAGACATCGTTGTCGTCCAGCGTATAGGTCACGGTAACGTCCAGGCCTCCGGGGAACCCGTCCTCGCCATCCGGACTGCGATAGGTGAATCGCAGGCTGCCGCCGGAGACCGATGCCGCAAACAGGCGCTTATGAAACACACCGTGCAGGTGGTTCAGGCCATCATTTGGCTGCAGACGGTAATCCTGTCCGTTCAGGGTAAAGCGGCTGTCCTTGATGCGGTTTGCCACACGGCCCACGCAGGCGCCGAAAAACACATCGTCCTTTTCATAGGCGGCGATATCATCGTAGCCCAGCACAATGTCCGTGGGCTTGCCGGTGCGGTCCCTGACCCAGAGGTTGGTGATGATACAGCCGTAATCCAGGCAGGCGATGCGGACGCCGTTCTTACTTTCCATAATGTACTGCGTCACACGACGCCCATCGGACGCGGTGCCGTAAATGCGACTGCTGATCTGCATAGGTAAGCCCCCTTTTTCTCGATTAATTGTAGCAAACGGAGGCAGTTTTTGCAAGATACTTGTAAATGGTTTCTTTTGCGGTATAATAGGGATAGAAACGGAAGCAAGGAGGCAGAAATATGGCTATCATTCACGTGGACACGGAGCATTTTGACACCGAGGTGCTGCAATGCGCGGAGCCTGTCCTGGTGGACTTCTGGGCCACCTGGTGCGGTCCCTGCCAGATGCTGGCACCCGTATTGGAGGAGATCGGACAGACGCACAAGGTGGCAAAAGTGGACGTGGACGAAAATCCGGAGCTGGCGGCAGCATTCGGCGTTGAGAGCATTCCCACCGTGATGGCGTTCCGGGATGGACAGCTGCTGGGAAAATCCATCGGATTAGTGGACAAGGAGCGTCTGCTGGCGCTGCTGAAGTAAGAGGAGGGCACTATGAATATCGGTTTACTGGGCTTCGGTGTGGTAGGCGGCGGCGTCTATGAGTGGTGCAAAGAGCGCGGAGATCTCTGCATCAAGCGGGTGCTGGTGCGGTCGGAAAAGGCGGAGATCGCCGCCATCGCCACAAGGGATTTTGAGGACATTCTATCCGATGTCACTATTGACACGGTAGTCGAGTGCATGGGCGGACTGCACCCGGCATACGAATATGTCAGCGCCGCCCTGAAAGCGGGCAAAAATGTGGTGACCGCCAACAAGGCGCTGATCGCCGCGTACTATACGGCGCTGATCGCACTGGCAAAGGAAAACGGCGTAGCTTTGCGCTGCACCGCCGCCGTGGGCGGCGGCATCCCGTGGCTGGTCAATCTGGAGCGCTGCAAGCGGCTGGACAGGCTGTGCGAGGTGGGCGGTATCATGAACGGCACTACCAACTACATCATGGACGCCATGCACCACGCGGACGTGGACTTCGGCGAGATTCTGAAGAAGGCACAGGAATTGGGGTACGCCGAGGCGGATCCCTCCGCCGATATTGACGGCGACGATATCCGGCGCAAGCTGGCCATCTCCGCCAACGTAGCCTTTGGGGTATCCGTTGACGAGGAGAGCATCCCCACCTTCGGTATCCGCCATGTGACGAAAGAGGACATTCGGCTATTCAAGGCCCACGGCTTCGCCTGCAAGATGCTGGCCAAGGCGGAACGCACCGAGGGCGGCATCTGCGCCTATATTGAGCCGACCCTGGTGGGAGGTAACGAGCTGGAGGCCGCCGTACCCGCCAACTTTAACCTGATCTCTTATGTGGGAGAAGCGATCGGGCGGCAGAGCTTTTTCGGGCAGGGAGCCGGACGCTTCCCCACCGCCGCCAATGTGGTACAGGACTGTCTGGACATTCTGGGGGGGGAGAAGGCGTTTTATAACCGGGACGCCGACGCTGTGACGTTGGACTGCGCAGAGGCGCATCCCTACTATGTGCGATGCGAAATGCCCGATGCGTTCCTCAAGGAACACATCGTTGAGAGCTGGGCCGAGAACTGCTGCATTACCGACGCGGTTCCCTGCGACCAGATGATCGGCTGGGCAAAAAAACACAGCGGCTGCTTCATCGCCGGGATCCGGTAAGAATAATAGGATTGGGGCAGGCATCGCAAAGAAGCGGTGCCTGCCCCAATATTCATAACGGAAACAAAGAATACCGGATCTCTTACAGGATGGAGAAGTTGACCACCAGGCCTGCAAACACGATGGAGACCATGCTCAGCAGCTTAATGAGGATGTTGATGGCGGGACCGGAGGTATCCTTGAACGGATCGCCCACGGTATCGCCTACTACGCCGGCCTTATGGGGGTCGCTGCCCTTACCGCCAAAATGGCCCGCCTCGATGTACTTCTTGGCATTATCCCAGGCACCGCCGGCGTTGGCCATATAAATTGCCATCAGGAAACCGGTAACCGTGGCGCCGGCCAGCAGACCCACAACGCCCTTGAAGCCCAGAATGATGCCAACCACGATGGGGGTCACGATGGCGATCACCGTGGGCAGGACCATTTCCTTCAAGGAGGCCTTTGTGCAAAGGTCCACGCAGCGTGCATAATCGGGATCTGCCTTGCCTTCCATCAAGCCTGTGATCTCCTTGAACTGGCGGCGTACCTCCAGTACCACGCTCTGGGCGGCACGGCCCACCGAATTCATTGTCAGGGCGGCAAATACGAAGGGCAGGCAGGCGCCGATAAACAGACCCACCAGCACCACAGGATTCATCAGGGAGAAATCCTCAAAGGTAACATTGGCGCCCACCTCTTTGACCTTTTCAATGTAAGAGGCCATCAATGCCAGGGCGGTCAGCGCAGCAGAGCCGATGGCAAAACCCTTACCGGTAGCGGCGGTGGTATTGCCCAGAGAATCCAGCGCATCGGTACGCTGGCGCACTTCGGCAGGCAGACCCGCCATCTCGGCGATACCGCCCGCGTTATCCGCCACAGGGCCGTAAGCATCCGTTGCCAGCGTAATGCCCAAAGTGCTCAGCATACCCACAGCCGCCAGAGCAATACCGTAAAGGCCCATTCCTGCGTTGGCGATGCCGCCGGACAGGAAGAACGCCAGCAGAATGCAGACCGCCACGATAACAATGGGGATCGCAGTAGACAGCATGCCCAGACCCAGACCGCCGATGATAATGGTTGCCGAACCGGTCAGGGACTTTTCGGAAAGCTCCTGCGTAGGCTTATAGGTATCGGAAGTATAATACTCGGTCGCTTTACCGATCAGTACACCTGCCAGAAGGCCGGACAGGATCGCCACATACAATCCCCAATGCTCCAGACCCAGCAGCGCCCACACCAGGAAGAAAGAAATGACGGCGATCAGAATGGCAGACAGATTCGTACCGCGGGACAGAGCTTTCAGCAGCGTGCGCTGATCGGCGTTTTCCTCGGTCTTGACAAAAAACGAACCGATGATCGAGCAGAGGATACCCACGGCCGCCATGACCATGGGGATCGCCATCGCCTTGAATGCCTGATCGGCAAAGGCGGCTACGCCCAAAGCGGAAGCAGAGATGATGGAGCCCACATAGCTCTCATACAGGTCGGCACCCATACCGGCCACGTCACCCACGTTGTCGCCTACGTTATCCGCAATAACAGCCGGGTTGCGGGGATCATCTTCGGGAATACCGGCTTCCACTTTGCCCACCAGGTCAGCACCCACATCGGCTGCCTTGGTGAAGATACCGCCGCCCACACGGGCGAACAGAGCCATAGACGAAGCGCCCATACCAAAGGTCAGCATGGCGCTGGTGATATCGCCGGCCTCCAGATGGAAGGCAAAGCGCAGCAGAAAGAACCATACCGAAATATCAAACAGACCCAGACCCACCACGGTAAAGCCCATGACAGAGCCGGCAGAGAAAGCCACACGCAGGCCGCGGTTCAGGCCCTCCTGCGCGGCATTGGCGGTGCGGCAGTTCGACGCGGTGGCGATCTTCATGCCCACAAAACCGCTCAGGCCGGAGAAGAAACCGCCGGTCAAAAAGGCAAAGGGCACAAACCAGGTCAGCAAATGGCAGGCAGCCATGATGCACAATACCACGATCATGCAGGCGAAGAAGATGCCTACCACCGTATATTGGCGGCGCAGATACGCATTGGCGCCCTCACGAATGGATTTGGAAATTTTCTGCATCAGAGGCGTACCCTCTGAGAAACGAAGCACCTTTTTGCCCGTAAACAGGGCAAAGAGAAGCGCGATGACAGAGCCGGCAAATGTGGCCAACACCAGATATTTTTCCATTTTTCTTTCCCTCTTTTACAGTTCTGCTTCCTGCTGCGGTGTTCCTCGCCGCAGCAGGAAGGTTTTTATTCCCGATAAGTGACACCCGTGGCAGATACCAGGGACTCGTAGGTGCGCTGCACCTTTGCCCAGTTCTGGTCACGGTCCAGCGCCACGCCGCGGCCCACGCCGGAGACGATGGTACCTACGCCCAGGGTCTCCATGGTCTGCCCCAGTTCCCGCAGCAGCGCCGGGGCGCTGCCGGGATCGGTGGAACGGCCATCAAAGATAATATGCACGAACACATCCTTGAGTCCCTCGGCCTTTGCCATTTTCAAAAGCGCCAGAGGATAGTCAATGGAGCCGTGGGAGGATTTCTTGGTCAGCAGCGCCAGCAGGTGGAGAGCGCTGCCCTTTTCTTTGCAGGAGCGGATCACCGTCAGGAATTTCTCGTTTTTGGCAAAGCTGCCGTCGGCCATGGCCTGATTCAGGCGTACATCATCCTGCAGCACCACACGGCCGGAGCCGAGATTGATATGACCCGCCTCGGAGTTACCGGTCTTGCCCTCTGCCAGACCCACCGCCGGGCCGGAGGCCTCCAGCACGGCATAATCCTGCTGCCCCAGCAGGGCATCCCAGCGGGGTGTGGCCGCGGTATAGATGGGGTTATTGTCCGTGGGGGCGTCCAATCCCCAACCATCCAGAATGAGCAGCAGCACCTTGCCGGTCTTTTCAAAACGGAACAGCGGCGTACCTGTCATCTCGGTGGGCCGGTCAATGCCCATAGCGGCAAGCACGGTGGGCGCCGCATCACACAGTTTGCCTGTGGAGTGAACCATCTCGGCACCGCCGCCCAGCACGGAAAACGCAACCTTATTGGTGGTATGGGCACCATGGGGTGTGCCGTCCGGCTTGTGGAGCACCTCGATATTGCCGTGGTCAGCGGTGACCATGACGGTGTACCCGCACCTTCGGGCATGGTCGATACACTCGCCCAAATATTTGTCCACTGCCTCCGCAGCCAGAGGTTTTGCACCGTCGCAGGAGGTGTGGCCGATCACATCGCCGTTGGCAAAGTTTGTTACGATGAGATCATAGCCCTTGGTAAGGCCGTCTTTCAGCTTTTCCGCCACCTCCGGCAGGCTCAGCGCCGGTACGTCCTCAAACGCCACACCCTTGGGGGAGGGAACGCGGATATCCTCCTCGCCGGGATAGGGGGTCTGATTGCCGCCGTTGAAGAAGAAGGTCACATGGGCATACTTTTCGCTCTCGGCCAGGTGCAGCTGTGTCCTGCCCGCTTTGGACACCACCTCGCCCAGGGTCATCTTGACCTTTTCCGGAGCAAAGGCGATGGGGAGATAGGTATATTTTTCGTTGTACATGGTCAGGATGACGAAATCCAGCGGGGAGAGCTTTTCCCGTACAAAGCCCCTGAAATCCGGATCGGTAAAGGCATCAGTCAGCTCCACCTCCCGCTCGCCGCGGCGGCAGCAGAAGATCACGCCGTCCCCGGCCTTGACGCAGCCCACGCCCCGGCCGGCCGCATCTACCAGGTTCAGCGGCTCCAGATGGTAGTCGTCCTGATCGGTGGTCTTATAGATGTTTTCCACGGCCAGCGCCAGGGCTTCGCCGCCGGAAAGTTTATACTGTTCCATCATGGCTCTCTCCTTTCGGCATTTTCCGGGCGGAATTCTCCGCTGCCCGGAAATACGTTCAAAAGATCGGCAAAATCGTGGATGATACAGTCGGGTTTATTCTCCTGGGTGAGCTTCAGATGCTTGCCCGGGTACTCCACGGACACGGTGCCGCCAAAGCCGGCGGCCTTGGCGCCCACGATATCGCGGTTGAGGTTGTCGCCCACAAACACGCTCTCCTCGCCGCGCACCTGCGCCTCCTCCAGCGCCTGGAAGTAAATGGCGGGGTGAGGTTTGCGCAAAAGCGTAACGGAGGACTGCTTTACCGTACAAAACAGGTCACGGATGCCGTCCCGATCCAGCCACTTGTCGATCTCCACAGTACCGACCAGATCGGAGATGATGCCCACCTTGTAGCCGCGGCGGCGGAGCTCTCTGACGGTTTCAATGCCGTGGGGGACCACCT
Source organism: Vescimonas sp. (assembly GCA_045639965.1). Lineage (GTDB taxonomy): Bacteria > Bacillota > Clostridia > Oscillospirales > Oscillospiraceae > Vescimonas. Next base: position 13,098 of record JAZUEB010000052.1, read on the forward strand.
GACGGTCGCCCTTGGCAAGGCGGAAGTTCTCCGTCAGCTCCACAGCGTGGGCCTCCACATAGTCCCGATCCAGCTCCGGCACCAGCCAGCGGGTCCACAGCATCTTTTCCGGTGCTTCGCACAAAAAGCGCAGCGCCCACTCGCGATATACATCATAGCGTTTGTTGATAAAGGTCCAGTAGGTATCCGGATCCATATCGGTCTGACAGATTTCAGCGATCCGGGCGCGGGCTTTGGCGTAGACCTCGGGGATCTCCACCACCTCGCGGAAGGTACCGCCTAAATCCAGAAATATGGCTTTTGTCTGCATGACTTACACGCTCCTTACCTTATCCCAGTTTACCTTGGGTGCTTCAGGGAAAATATCCCTGAGTTCGTTAAAATCGAAGATCACGGCATCGGGACGGTTTTCATCGGTGATGGTTTCCTTTGCCAGCTTCTCCGGCGTGGTGTAGAGGATAAACATCCCGAAACCGGCGGCTTTGGTGCCCTCCACATCCCGCTGGAGATTGTCGCCGATGTACACGCAGCGCTCCGGCTTGACCCCCAGCATCTGACAGGCCTTGGCACTGATTCGGGGATCGGGCTTGCGGATACCCTCTACGCAAGAGAGCAGCACCGCGCCGAAATACTGCTCCAGCTCGTCCTCCTTCAGCCAGCGTGGGATCTCCTGAGAGGTGACGAGGTTGGAGATGATGCCCAGCTTATAGCCATTGGCATACATATCTTTAATAGACTGGGCTCCGTTGGGTGCCACCACCCGGCGGCCGTCCTTGTTGCGGTATTCAATGGTCAGCTCAATGGCGTTCTTTCGGATCAACTCCCTGTCGTAATCGGGGGCGAGCCATTTGCTCCACAGCTCCTCCTCCGGTGCTTCGCGCATGGTTTCAAAGCACCATTTGCGGTAGCCGGCATAGCGGTAATCCAGAAATTTGCAGAATTCATCCGGGTCGCCCGTTTCGCCGCAATAGGCGGCAATTTTCCGGCGCGCTTCGGCTTCAAATGCAGCGTCCCGCTCCACCAGACGGAGGGTACCGCCCAGATCATAAAAGATCGCGTCAAATTCTTTCTCTTGCATCACAGCAGCCTCTTTTCGTAATTAGAAATGGCAGATGAACAGGGTGCCCGCACCCTGCATTATTTTAAGGGAGGAAAAATATCCAGCAGATCGGAGATCTTCGTAATGGTGTAGTCGGGCTTCAGTGTGATCTCCTGCGGTTCTTTTTTAATGGTATCCGGCTCATCGATACGGATCATCATACCGAAGCCGGCATCCCGGGTACCCTGCACATCACGGATGGGGTTATCCCCCACATAGGCGCAGTTTTCCTCCGGCTTTCCGATAGCACGGCAGGCCAGATGGTAGATGGCCGGATCCGGCTTGCGCAGGCGCACCTTGGACGACAGGATCACCGTCTTGAAAAAGCGGGCGACCTTATCCTCGAACATCCAGTCGGGGATCTCGGTCTCTGTGACGGTGTTGGCAATAATGCCCATGGTGTAACCCCGGCGATCCAGCTCTTCCAGGGTGGACTTCACGTCCGGACGTGCCACACGGCGACCATCGTGATCCCGCCACAGGCGGGTCAGACGTCCGGCATTGGCGCAGATGAGTTCTTTGTCATACTCGGGCAGCAGGTGCTGACTCCACAGCTCCATTTCACCGGCATCCAGCAGGCTCTGCTTCACACCCTTGCGGTATCTCTTCCAGTTAGCTTCCAGCTTTTCAAAAAAGACTTCGGAACTCTCCGTGGTGCCCACCAGACGCATGATCTCAGCCTCGGCGGCGGCAGAAAACTCTCTGTCCTCCACTACCACGCGTAATGTGTTTCCCACGTCAAAGAAAATGGTATCCAGCATAGTGTTCCACTCCTGTTTCTGATAATATTGTGTTCTGCGAAATTCCGTAAACGTTTCCGTAAAACTATTGTAAAGCCTCGCCGGACACTTGTCAAGAAGAATTCGCAAATTTCACCCAAAAATTTGTGAAATAGCCACTGCTATTCGGCAGTTTTATCTAAGGGATTGACAGCAGCGGTAACGTGATGTATGATATGGCAGAACGCAAACGTTTCCAAAACGTCTCAGAAACAGGGGGAATTTCCTGTGGGAAAAGTAACCATTAAAGATGTGGCCAAAGCCGCCGGCGTATCCTATGCCACCGTATCCCGTGCCTTTTCCGGCAGCAGTGAGATCGGCGAAGAGACAAAAAAGCGGATCCTGCAGCTCAGCGATGACATGGGCTATATGCCCAATTCCGTGGCCCGTTCCATGGTAAAAAAGCGCACGGACACATTCGGACTGGTGGTGCCCAGCATCCAGAACCCGTACATGAGCGAGTTCACCAGTTGTCTGGAGCAGCGCGCCCGAAAACAGGGGTACAGCGTGATGGTCTGCAACTCCTATTATGATCCGGACAACGAGCGCTCGGTGCTGAAGCTGCTGCTGGGCAAGCAGGTGGACGGGTTGTTCCTCATGCCCATCGGCTCCGAGCCCTACGATGCGGCGATCCCCCTATCCAAATATGTGCCCACGGTATTCATCGGCGAAAACCTGAAGGATCTGTCCCAGCCTTACGTGAGCGTGGATAATTACGCCGGCGCCAAAATGGGTACGGAATATCTCTATTCGCTGGGGCACCGGAACATTCTCTATCTGGGCGCCCGCAGGAACTCCGTCACCCACGGGAAGCGCCTGCAGGGCTATATCGACGCCTGCACGGAGCTTGGCATACAGGCCGAATTTCTTAACAGCGGTTTCCAGCGCTCTTCCCAACAGAGCGGCTACATGCTGGCCAGGCACCTGTTTGAAAAACCGCTGAAACACACCGCCATTTTCTGCTCTGCAGACTCCCTGGCTATCGGCGTGATGCAGGCGGCAGACGAGATCGGTCTGCGCATTCCGGCAGACGTGTCTCTGATGGGTTTTGATAACATCGCCTTTACCAGTCTGCCCCGCATCAGTCTGACCACTATCGACCAGTCCATTGACGCCATGGCCGAGGCGGCGCTTTCCCTGATGCTCGCTGAGATCAGCGGCAAGCCCGATGCTCTGCGCCACCGCACGCTGAAACCCTCCATCGTGGAGAGGACATCCTGCAAGATCGTAGATTCACAGTAAGCGAAAAAGGGATCGAGGCATTGAATCATGTACAAATATGAAACACACCTGCATACCATGGAGACCAGCCGATGCGGTTATGTGCGTGCGGCGGATCAGGTGAAGACCTACAGGGATCTGGGCTATACCGGTATTTGTGTCACCGACCATCTCCACAGTCTTTATCTCAGTCTGATGGACTGCCATGATGACTGGCACGCCTGCATGGATCGCTGGCTCTATGGCTATCGTCTGGCGAAAGAGGCGGGAGAAAAATACGGTCTGGAGGTCATTTTGGGCATGGAGCTGCGCTTCCCGGAGAACGAAAGCGACTACCTGATCTACGGTATTGATGAAAAGTGGGTCTATGGCCACCCCTTTATCGACCGGATGGACCATCAATCGTTTTTTGACACCTATGGGAAAGAGGTGCTGATCATCCACGCCCATCCCTATCGCAACTGCGATGAGGTATTCCATACCTGCGTTCACGGACTGGAGATCGCCAACTGCAATCCCCGGCACCCCAGCCGCAATGAACTGGCATTAAAGCTGGCGCAGGAAAATCCCCGCCTGTACCGCACCGTGGGCTCCGATGCCCATCGCCCGGGAGATGAGGGGCGTGCCGCCGTATGTTTTGACCAAATCATTCACGATTCCCATGCATATAAAGCAGCCATTGAAAGCGGGCATTACCGCCTTTGGTGCCCGGAATATGAAAATATCGTCAAGGAGAGCGAGAAAAATGTTTGACACCATGATCATCGGTCAGATCTGTATGGATACCAACACGGATTTTGACGGCCGCACCGAGCATTGCTATGGCGGCGCAGTCCTGTTTTCCGGCCATGCTGCCGCTGCCATAACGGAGGGTGCCGTGGCCGTGGTACCAAAGTGTATCCCTAACGGGGACATTGACGCTGCCCGGGCTTTTTCCGATTGCCGCAACGTACATGTTTTCGCCCGTTCCTCTCATGCCAACACGCTGATGGAAAATGTCTACTTTACCGCTGACCGGGAACGGCGCCGGTCCCGGTGCCTGTCTGTGATCGAGTACTACACGCCGTTGGATATCCCCGCAGAGGAAACAAAGGTGTATCATGTGGGAGGACTCACTGC
>JAZUEB010000053.1:0-14910 GCA_045639965.1 Vescimonas sp.
CCGCCGATCAAAGCGGCACTCTCTATACTGTCACCGTCACCCATTCCGGTTTTCATCCGCTGACTGATAAGCGTGTGGTGATCTATGATGGCGTAGAAACCATCTTTCCCGCGGCATTGCAGCCCAAAATGGTTTGAAAGGAGCGTAGCAGATGCCTGTCTATCCTGTTATTCCGCAATACATTACCGTGCATCTGGGACGCCCCAATCAGGCAGCGCCCAATGTCACCGTACCCTTTGCCGAATATATCAAAAACGTCGCCTCCCATGAGATCTATCCCACCTGGCCGGAGAGCGCTATCCGCGCCAATATCCTTGCCCAGATCTCTTATACCCTCAACCGGGTCTATACCGAGTATTACCGCAGCCGCGGCTATGACTTCGACGTCACCAATAACACCCAGTTCGATCAGGCGTATGTACCCGGCGGCGACACCTTTGAAAATATCAGCCGTATCACAGATGAGATCTTCAATCACTACATCGTCCGGCAGGGAAATATCGAGCCGCTTTTCGCCGCCTTTTGCGACGGTGTCCGCACCCAGTGCAACGGCCTTTCCCAATGGGGCAGCGTGGCCTTGGCGGAACAGGGACTTGTCCCCTATGAAATTTTGCAATACTACTACGGCAACAATATCGACATCGTCACCAATGCCCCTGTGGGCGGCAATACCCCCTCTTATCCCGGCAGACCACTCCGCCGGGGCAGCGCCGGTGAGGATGTCCGCACCATCCAACGTCAGCTCAACCGTATCGCTGTCAACTACCCCGCCATTCCCCTGTCGCCTACCTCCGGCATTTTCGATCAGGCCACGGAGAATGCCGTCCGCGCCTTTCAGGGAATTTTCAATCTGGAGGTAGACGGCATCGTAGGCAAGTCCACCTGGTATCGCATCAAGCAGGTCTGGGCAGGTGTTAAGCAGCTTTCAGACCTCGCCAGCGAGGGACTTTCTTTCTCCGAAGCCCAGCGGGTCTTTCCCGAAGCCCTGCGCTATGGTGACCGGGGTGGTGGCGTACAGGTGGTGCAGTACTATCTGGCCTTCCTCGGTTTTTTCCTGCCCCAGCTCCCCCCTATTGAGGTCACCGGCATCTTTGACGATGCCACCCGGGACGCGGTCTATACCTTCCAGTCCTATGCGGGGCTCCCCATCGACGGTGTCGTGGGGCGCGACACGTGGGATGCCCTGCAAGACAATTATGCGCAGGTGGTCAACAACCTCCCTGCGCAATATCAGCAGTATTTGAATCAGATCTATCCCGGCCGCTATCTGGTGGTGGGTGATCGGGGCGAAAGCGTCCGTCAGCTCCAGCAGAGCCTGCGCCGCATCGCCCAGTCCAATCCCTCCATCCCCCTCATTGAAGTGGACGGCGTTTACGGACCGGCGACCCAGGCTGCCGTCCTTGCCATGCAGCGTCTTTTAGGCATGGAGCAAACCGGTGCGGTGGGCCCGATTTTGTGGCAGGCCATCATGACCCGGGGCAGTACCCTGTAAAAGGTTCCTTTTCTTCCTTTTTTCTGTTCCTTTTTGGACTTTTTCCGTTCCCTTTTGGACGCTTATTTCCGGCAAAATGCCCTAATTCAGCAGATAGACACCGGCGTTCAGATAGGCGGCAAAGGTCACCCACAGCAGGTACGGTACAACCAGCCAAGCCGCTGTTTTATCCACTTTGCGGAAGGTCAGCAGCATCCAGATGATCAGCCCCCACAGCACCATCAGCCACAGAAATGCAAACCCGAATTTTTGCAGATTAAAGAAGATAATACTCCAGCAAAAGTTAAAACCCAGCTGCAAAATATAGATCAGCAGGTTTTTTTCCTGTAAAGCATTTTCCCTTTTCAGCTGTGTTCTGGCAACGGCTATCCCCATCAGCGCATAGAGGATCGCCCATACGATGGGAAAGAGGATCATGGGTGGCGACAGCGGTGGCTTGACAACAGTCGCGTTATAGATCTCCATTCCCTTTCGCGTCAGCAGAGCCGATAACCCCCCTACTGCTTCGGTCAGTACGATCCAGAATAAATACGTTTTCCAGTTTTCTTTCTTCACATGCATCACCGCCATTAGGATATGCAAAACCCTCCGGATTTATGTCCGGAGGGTCATTTTATCAAATCGAATTATTCCAAAATACTCAACTTTCTAATGTCATTTTCGTCAATAATTCCCGATAAATCCACGTTTTTGCCATCTCTCCACAATCTTTCCAAGCCGTAGAATTCCCGGGCTTCGGCGTTGAAAACATGCACGGCGATACAGCCGTAATCCAGCAGCACCCAAGTGCCGCCCCGGTAGCCCTCCCGGTGCAGCGGCTCTTCGCCTGCCTCCTCGGTCAACACCTTCTCCACGTTGTCGATCAGCGCATTGATCTGGGTGTTGCTGGAGCCGGTAGCAATGACAAAGAAGTCTGCCAACGTCGTCAAGTCGGCGATCTCCAGTACCTGGACCTCCTTGCCCTTTTTGTCGCTCAATGCTCTTGCGGCCAGCAACGCCAGTTCTTTCGGTTCTTTCATAAGGTAACCCCCGTTTCCATCAGGTAATTTCTTGCGTCCAATGTATTGTGATGTACCGGATTGCCCATGGCCTCCATCTCGTCCACGGTCATCTGCAACCCCAGTAATAATCCCTTATCCAAGTCCTCGTAGACCACCTTTCGCAGCGGCTCTACGTCGTCAAAATCCCGACTGGGCTCGATATAATCCGCCAGATACAAGATCTTTTCCAGCTTGGTCATATTTGCCCGACCCGTGGTGTGCCAACGGATGGCGTCGTACACCTCGTCATCCACGCCGAACACCCGACGTGCCAGTTCCGCACCGGTACGGCTATGCAGCAGCTTCAGCGCCTTCTGCTCCAGCTCGTCCAGTTCGATACCGTATTCTCTGCACAGCATCAGCTGTTCATCCATCTCCAGCTTTTTGGTGCAGTCGTGGAGCAGCGCCGCCACGCGGGCTTTGGTCTCGTCCACGCCGTACATCCGCGCCAGCTTCACCGCCTCCTGCTCCGTTCCCAGCACATGGGGCATCCGCTTCGGCTTCAGGTAACTCAGGGCGATGGGACGAAGTTCGTCCGCTGTAAGATGCTTCAGGTCGGCATGGGTGCCGTAGAGATGTTCCCGCTGAATATAGCCGTATACAGCATTGGGTGTCAAGTCTTTTCCCTTGCCGCTTTCCAACGCCTTTCGCACATCGGTGGAGGACAATTCAATGACGTTTTTGTTGACGACAATGTCCACTTTGGCACCATATTTTTGCTCCAATGTCCGCTTTTGTTTGGCAAAAATGTCCGCTTCCCCGTCTTTCAAACGGCTGAACGCCGCCAGATGGGCAAGCTGGCAAATCACCTCCGGCTCGTGCCAGGTCTCAAAGGAGAGAAACATATCGCTGCCCATCAGCAGGTACAGCTCGTCGTCCGGGTATTTTACCCGCAGCTCTCTCAAGGTGTCGCTGGTATAACTTTTCCCCTGCCGCTTCAGCTCCATATCCGTCACTTCTGCCAGTTTGCCCAGCTTTGCCGAGGCCAATACGGTCATCTCGCAGCGCTGCCGTTCGTCAGCGCTGCCTGTCGGCAAAACCTTATGGGGTGGGATCTTGTCAGGGATCAGGAGCAGTTTCTCCAGTCCCAACTGTTCAATCGCCGCCTGTGCCGCGGTGATATGACCGTTATGGGGCGGGTTGAACGTCCCGCCGTAAATGCCGATCTTCATGCTTTTTTCGCTTTCACCAATTCGATCTTCCGCTTGTCCTTCTGCATCTGCTGGCGGTAGAGGACGAACTTATTGCCGATGACCTGCACCACCTGGCTGCGGGTGGCAGGAGCCAGTTCCTCTGCAGCTTCCCGTGCGGTCAAAAGGCTATTTTCCAACACCTTGCCCTTAATGAGTTCCCGGGCTTCCAGAGCATCATTCGCCTGTTTAATAAGGTTCTCCCCGATACCGTCCTTGCCCACGATCAAAATCGTCTCCAGATTGGAGGCGAAGCCGCGCAGCTGCGCACGCTGCTTGCTTGTCAGTTCCATAGTCTTATTTCTCCAAGTATTTTTTTAATTCCGCCGCAAAGGCACGCAGAGCGTTGCCCCGGTGGGAAATGGCGTTCTTCTCCTCGGGTGTCAGCATGGCGAAGGTCTTACGCAGAGAGGGGACGAAAAATAAAGGATCGTAGCCGAAGCCGTTTTCCCCTCTGGGGGCAAAGGCGATGGTGCCGGGGCAGTCACCCTCAGCGGTCACCGTATCACCATTGGGAAAAGCGCAAAAGATGGCGCTGTGGAAATGGGCGCTGCGATCCGTGCAACCCTGCATCATTTCCAACAACAGCTTGTTGCGCTGGGCGTCATTATCAAAGCCGCCGAAGCGGGCGGAGTAGACGCCGGGGCCGCCATTGAGCCAGTCCACGCACAAGCCGCTGTCGTCCGCGATAGCGGGCAGGCCACTGGCCTCCATCACCGCTTTTGCCTTGATAGCGGCGTTTTCCAGAAAGGTCTCCCCGGTCTCCTCCGGCTCTAAGTCCAGTCCCACGTCGGACTGCAAAACCACTTCCACGCCCAGCTTGCCCAGAATAGACTGCATTTCGGCAAGCTTGCCCTTGTTGTGGGACGCCAATACAAATTTCATCAGATGATCTCCCCTAAAATATCCTTCTGCTTGCGGATCAGCTCCCGGTTGCCCTTGAGGCACAGCTCCACCAGATCCTGCTGTTCCCGGGCGGTAAAGGCACGACCCTCGCCGGTACCCTGCAGCTCGATGATCTCGCCGCGTTCGTTCATGATGCAGTTCAGGTCTACCTGCGCACGGCTGTCCTCACTGTACTGCAGATCCAGCAGCAGGTCATCATCCACGATACCGGCGCTGATGCCGGAAACGTAGTGAATAATGGGATTTCTGCCAATATAGCCCTCGTCCATCAGCTTCTGACAGGCCAGAGCCAGGGCGATAAAACCGCCGGTGACCGAGGCGGTACGGGTACCGCCATCGCCCTGCAGCACATCGCAGTCGATGGTGATGGTCCGCTCCCCCAGGAGTTTCATGTCCACCGCAGCACGAAGGCTGCGGCCAATGAGACGCTGGATCTCCGCACTTCTGCCGGAGAGTTTTAGTTTATCCACGTCGCGGCGGGAACGCTCCCGATTGGCGCGGGGCAGCATGGAATACTCCGCCGTTACCCAGCCGTGACCGGGCTTCACATGGGGCGGCACGCGATCCTCCACGGAGGCGTTGCACAGCACCATGGTGTCGCCGCACTGGATGAGCACACTTCCCTCGGCGAATTTTGTAAAGTTGGGGGTAATGGAAACAGGACGCAGCTCGTTCCATTTACGTCCATCTGCTCTTGTCATATCGGTCTCCTTTCGGGCGGCCGCAAGGGTCGCCCCTACAAATCAGGCGATTGCGGGCGGACAGAGTCGTCCGCCCCTACAATATCAAATCAATGCGCCGGTGAATTCACGGGCGTCAAAGGGTTTCATGTCCTCGATGCCCTCGCCCATGCCGGCGAACTTGACGGGTACGCCCAGCTCCTTGGCGATGGCGAACACGATGCCGCCCTTGGCGGTGCCGTCCAGCTTGGTCAGCACGATGCCGGTGAGACCCGCGGTCTCCTTGAAGAGCTTTGCCTGTACAAGACCGTTCTGCCCCGTGGTGGCGTCCAATACCAATAGGGTCTCCACGCTGCTGTCCGGGCATTCGCGATCAATGATCTTCCGCATTTTCGCCAGCTCGTTCATCAAATTCTGCTTGTTGTGCAGGCGGCCTGCCGTGTCGCACAGCACCACATCCACGTTCTTCGCCTTGGCAGACTGGAGGGCGTCAAACAGCACAGCGCCGGGATCGGCTCCCTCATTCTGCCGGACGATATCCACATCGGCGCGGTTCGCCCAGATCTCCAACTGGTCGGCTGCCGCGGCGCGGAAAGTATCCCCGGCACAGAGCAGGACTTTCTTGCCCTGCTGCTTCAGGCTGTGGGCGATCTTGCCGATGGAGGTGGTCTTGCCCACGCCGTTGACGCCGATGAACAGCACCACGGCGGGCTTGCGGCTCAAATCCAGGGATTGGTCGCCCACCTCCAGCTTTTGCGCCAGCACGTCACGGAGGGCGTTTTTGATGGTGTCCTCCGTACGGAGCTTCCTGGCGTATGCCACGTTTTGCAGCTCCCTGACGATGTCCTGGGAGAGGCTCATGCCTACGTCCGCCATGATGAGGGCGTCGGTGAGGTCGTCATAGAAGGCATCGTCCATCTTCTCCCAGGTGACGTTGTCCAGCCACGACTTTTTCAGCTTATCGAAAAATCCCATTTCGGAACGCTCCTTACTTGATGTTCAGTTCTTTCGCCATGTCGTTCATGTTGATGGTCAGTATACGGCTGACGCCCCGCTCCTGCATGGTGACGCCGTAGAGAATATCCGCCTCCTCCATGGTGCCGCGGCGGTGGGTGATGACGATGAACTGGGTCTTGCCGCAGATACGGCGCATATAGCGGGCGTAGCGCACCACGTTGGCCTCGTCCAGTGCCGCCTCGATCTCGTCCATGACGCAAAACGGCGTGGGGTGCACTTTCAAGATGGCGAAGTATAGTGCAATAGCCACGAAGGCTTTTTCACCGCCGGAGAGCAGCGTGATGGTCTTGAGCTGCTTGCCGGGCGGCTGCACCTTGATCTCGATGCCGCAGCCGAGAATATCGTTCTCGTCCTCCAGCTCCAACTGCGCCTTGCCGCCGCCGAAGAGCTCCAGGAACGTCTGTTGGAAGCTCTCGTTGAGCAGCTTGAACTGCTGGGCGAAGATCTCGGTCATCTGCTTTGTGATCTCGTCGATGACCCCTTGCAGTTCCTCCTTGGCCTTTTCCACATCGGCGCGCTGCTCGGACAGGTAGGTATACCGGGTGTTGACCCGCTCGAACTCCTCGATGGCGCCGATATTCGGCGTACCCAGTCCTTTGATCTCACGGTTCAGCTCCGCGATGCGGCGGGTGGCCTTTGGGATGCTCTCCAGCTCGATGCGCTGCTGCTCCGCATCGGAATGGCTCAGCTCATAGCTCTCCCACAGCTTGTCCAAAATCTGGCTCTCCTGCAGGGCGTTGGTCTCCAGCTTCTGCTCGATGCGGCTGACCTCCTGGGATGTGGCGATCAGGGCATCGTTGCACTCGCGGCTCAACCGGGTCTTGGCGTCACGCCGGGCTTCCAGTTGGAGCTTGGCGTCGGACAGCTCGGTGAGCTTCCGTCGCAGATCGCTGCTCTGGGCGCGCAGGCAGACGGCCTGCGCCTGATGGGCGGCGATCTCCTGCTCAGCGGCGGCATTCTTCGACTCGTAGTCGGCGATGAGCGCTTCCCTGCCCTCCCGGTCGGTGACCATCTCCGCCTGCAGGCGCTTCAGGTCGTCGATACTGCGGAGCTTTTCGTCACGCTCGGTCCGGAGCGCCGCCTGGCGGGACTTGCGCTCGCTCAGACGCTCGGCAATGGCGTTGGCCTTTTCCAGTGCCTCGGACTGACCGGACTGGCTCTCTATGGCGTGTGTGTGAAGCTCATTCGCCTTACACTCCGCATCGGTAATAGCCTGTTCGGCTGCGGCACAGCTCTCACTGTCGGTCTTGAGCCGAGCGGCGATGGCGGCAAGGTCGGCTTCCATATCCTCGCAGCTTTGACGCAGGGTCTCGGTCAGAATATCATAGTGGTCCTGTTTACCCTGATAAAGCAGCACGCCGTCCTCTGCCTTGCGCTGCTGCTCCCTGGCTACATCCAGTTCGTACTGGGCCTTATCCAGCTCCCGTTTGGCCTCATCAGCGGCAGCAATAGATGCCGCCAGCTTTTCCTGTACACCTGTCAGCTTATTGGAAAGGGCGGCAAGCTCGTTGGCGCGGCTCAGAACGCCAGCGCTGCGGCTGATGCTGCCGCCGGTCATGGAGCCGCCCTTATTCAGCACCTGACCGTCCAGGGTCACGATGCGGAAGCCGCTGCGGAACTTGCGGGCCATGGCGATACCACAGTCGATGTCCTCCACTACCACAGTACGGCCCAGCAGGTTTTTGAAGATGCCGTCATACTGCTTGTCGTATTCCACCAGCTCCGCAGCAATACCTACGAAGCCGGTCTCATTTTGCACGTTCTCCCGGAGAAGGTCGCCGTGGATGGCTGTCATGGGCAGGAAGGTGGCTCTGCCGCCGTCCCGGTTTTTCAGGAAATTGATGGCGGATTTGGCGTCCTCCTCCCTGTCCACCACAATGTTCTGTAATCCTGCACCCAGAGCGATCTCCAGCGCCACGGTGTATTTGTCTCGGGTCTTCATCAGGCTCGCCACCGGGCCGCGGATACCCCGCAGGGTGTTCTTCTCCGCCGCCTGCATACAGACCTTCACCGCCTTGGAAAAGCCCTCGTACTCTTTCTCCATCTCCGTCAGTAGCCGGATACGGTTTTCCAGAGCCCCCACATCCATGGTGAGCTGCAGCTTCTGCGCCGCGGCGTCCTCCGCTTTCTTGCGGCGGCTGTCCATCTTCATGCTGTGACCGTTGATGATATTGGAAACTGCCTCGGCTTCCTCTTTGGCGTCACCCAGGAGTTTGCGGTTTTCCCGGGACTCCTTTTCCCCCTGCGCCAGCTTCTCTCTCGCTTCGGCCAGATCCCGCTCCATGGTCTCGCGGCGCTCCGTCACCTCACGAATACCGGACTGCAGGGCACTGAGTCTGGCGCGGTTATCCGCTGCTTCTGCCAATGCCAAGGCTTCCTCGGCGCGAAGGTTTTCCGCGCTTTTAGCGGCACCGGCGGCGCTCTCTGTCATAGCGCGGGTCTCCTCCAGCAGGGCGTTGACCTGCGTTTCCAGTTCCTCACTCTCCGCATCAATGGCGTCGATACGCGTAAGCAGCTCGTCCACCTGAGATTGCAGACTGTCCTTGCGGCTGTCAGTGGCAAAGAGCTCGGCACGGATACGCTCCATATTCTCGCCGTTATGGGCGATGGTGTTCTGCAGGACTGCTACGGCGTTTTCCTGTTGGGCGATCGCACCGTCAAAGCCGGACATCTCCGTGCGGAGCGCCTCGGCTTCCATATCGTTCTGCCGCACCTGTTCGCCCAAGGCTTCCGCTTCGTTATAGCTGTCGTTCAGAGCAGCCTCGGCACGCTCCTTATCGGCACGGGCGGTCTCCACATCGGTCTCCAGCTTGATCTTGGCGGCCTTGAGACTTTGCAGATTTTCCAACCACACGCTGATCTCCAGCACACGCAGCTCATCCCGCAGGACCAGATACTTCTTAGCCACCTCGGACTGCTTTCGCAGAGGTTCCACCTGCAGCTCCAGCTCCGCGATCTTGTCGTTGATACGCACCAGATTCTCCTCGGTGCGCTCCAGCTTCCGCTCCGACTCCTCCTTGCGGTGGCGGAATTTGGAGATACCCGCCGCCTCCTCGAAGATTTCCCGGCGCTCCCCGGACTTGACAGACAGGATCTCGTCAATTTTCCCCTGTCCGATGATGGAGTAACCCTCGCGGCCCATACCGGTATCCATGAACAGCTCGTTCACGTCCTTGAGGCGTACGGACTGCTTGTTGATGTAATACTCGCTCTCTCCGCTGCGATAATAGCGGCGGGTCACGGCGACCTCGCTCTCCTCACGGCCGGGGAAGATATGCTCGGTGTTGTCAATGATCAGTGTCACCTGGGCAAAGCCCATCTGATTCCGCTTTTCCGTGCCGCCGAAGATGACGTCCTCCATCTTGCCGCCCCGGAGCTGACGGGAGTTCTGCTCGCCCATGACCCAGCGGATGGCGTCGGAAATATTGGATTTGCCGGAACCGTTGGGTCCCACGATGGCGGTAATGTCCTCGCCAAAATTCAGCACCGTTTTTTCCGGAAAGCTCTTAAAGCCCTGGATTTCCAAGGATCTCAGATACATAGATTCACCTCGAATTGCTATTCATACTAAATCAATGGTAGTATAGCAGGTAAATTGTGGTTTTTCAAGCAAAAAATGCGGGCGGCAGGTGATATACCTGCCGCCCGTCGGCTTTCTATTCTCTTACTTCTGCGGGCGCCTTACCGCGCTTATGTTCAAGCATCTGCGCGATCAATCCTCAACTTGAATGCCGTGTTGTGTATCCGCTACCAGCAGGCCCTTTTCCTTCAGCTGGTCAAGAAATGCGATCACATACGGACCTACTTCCTCAACGGGACTGTCGCTATACTCGTCCATACAGGCCTTGATCAGCTCCGGCAAGGTGATGCCTTCCTGCAATTTTTCAAACATAAACCGTGTGGATTCGTTTTTCAACAGTATAATGCCGCTGTAGACGTTTCCATCGCCGCCTACACTGACAGCCGAAACCTCGCCGGCTACCTCTACGATCTCAAATTTGCATCTTAGTAATAATCTCGGAAAGAATTTCATTTGATAAGCCTCCGTATGACTTTTTTCACTCTTCTTATTATGGCCTGCGGATATCGCCGCAGTTTTAATCTGAGGCGGTGCATCGGCACTTTTTTTACATACGCCCGATATTCGTCGCTTTCCACGGAAATGTGCCGGCCGTCTTTGATGACCTCCGACAGGATACCGATGATCCATTCCTCCGGTACGATCTCCGAAAAGGAGCGGTTATCTCCGGCGATACGATACTGCCCAAGTCCGCACACCTTGACAATGCGGTGCAGAACATACGCACCGTTCGGACGCTTGAACAAAACCGCATCATATTTTTTCAGCGGCTCGGTAATTCTCCGTATCACCATTATATCCCTGTGCTCACGAAGCAGGGGCATCATCGAATCGCCCTCGTTGGTATAGACAATATACCCTTTTCTTTGAATTTCCTGTTCAAAATTCGTCATCGGACATTCCTCCGAAAGAGATGATAGCCGCCTCATCCTCCATATTACAGGACAGCTCGTAGAGCGGAACGCTTTGCCCGATCCGTTCCAGCAGCTTAACCGTCTTTGCCACAAGCGCACCATTTTCAGGGCGGTAGGCCTGCCCGATCAGTCGGGGATAAATCTTTGCAAACTCCGTCTTTTCGATGTGGTTTTCCGCTCCTCTGTGCAAAAAACAGATGGCGGACAGGGGGACGATCTCGCTGCATCCGTAGCCCTCTTTCCCCATCCAGGGCGTACCGCAGACAAAGGGTTTGCCATCTATGATCCGAAGGATCGGCTTATCGCCGTTGACAACAAAACTGCCCGCTATATTTTTCAGCCACAGATTCGTATGGGTCGTTTTACCCGTGCCGGACTTTGCCGTAAAGAGATACGCTTTCCCGCCCACCGCCACCGCTGAGCCATGAAACACAAGGGCATCATACTCCGGCAGTTTTTCAGCAATTTTGCGATAGACCGCCGTATTTTCAAGCTCGACGGGAAAATAACCGGGATAGGCAACGCCTTCGTAAGCACATTCTGCCATGCTTTTCCTCTGTTCGATCCCAATATCCTGTTGAGTGATACGAACGGTAAAAGCGGGCGGGGCCTCCGTTTCGTATGCTTCGGTGTGGATCAGAGAATCGAACAGCGTATGGATCTCTATGGGGATCCCCGCCAGTTTAAGTCGTTTCTTCATTGGCTTTTTTCAGTTTTCGCAAAGATCCGGCGCGGCTGATACCGGCAAAGATCCGCGCAAGGCAGAAACAGATGATAAAGGTGATAAAGCCGATAAATCCGACAGAATCCGCCAGTAGCCCTCCACCGGAAACGGACAGCAGCACCGCCACGCCCACGCTCACCGG
Organism: Vescimonas sp.; assembly: GCA_045639965.1. Taxonomy (GTDB): domain Bacteria; phylum Bacillota; class Clostridia; order Oscillospirales; family Oscillospiraceae; genus Vescimonas. Next base: position 11,686 of record JAZUEB010000053.1, read on the forward strand.
CTGGCAGAAATAATAAATGCAGTTGGTATGCCAACGCGACATTTTGAGCGATCCTTCAAAGCCGGGATAGTCCTCTTCCTGGAACGCCAGCAGGCACACAGAAAAGGCCACCACGCCCATGCCGACCAGATGCCCGTAATATCCGGGCATACCGAACAATCCCAGAACAAGAGTTTCCGCAAACATAAGAATGATACCGACGACAATGCCGCAGTAATACCAGATCCGCCGCACCATGTGAAGCTTTCCCATCTTCCTGTGAATAAAGCCACCCAGCAGCGTATACGGCAGTGCGCGGGTGAGGAAGTTGCCGGGCAGGAAGGTATAGCCCAACAGCTCCCAGCGGATGACGCCTGCAAGCTCGCCGGTAACGACTGCAAAAGCGAGGAACAGAGCCGCAAAGAGCCAGTCGAGCTTCAGCAGCTTCCATTTATCCATGAAATATAGGATAATATAGGTGTACAAAAGCGCCTGCACATACCAGATCGCACCGCCGATATCAAACGGCCATACATTCAGCACCACAAAGTTGAACCAGAATCTTTTGCTGGCGAATGCAGAGAAGATATTTACGCCCAGAAGGCGGTAATAAATCAGGTTGATCGAGAAATAGGCCACCGCCAGCACGGCGAACACGATGGCGGTGCGCCCAATGCTGCGTGCGATCCGTTGGGAACGGTCCTCCCTTTCCCACAGCGCCAGATAGCCCGATAGGATAAAGAACGCCGGCGTGACAAAGCCGCAGACAGTCTCCACCAGTTCGCCGTACGCCGTGGGAAAGCCCAGCAGATCGATGCACATAAAGAACATCAGGATCAGGCGCAGACGCTCCAGTCCCGGCAGAAAGTCCTCCGAATGCACATCCACCGCCTCCAGAAGGCTGCGGCGTTCGTAGGCCTTTTCCCCGATCTGGTCAACACGCTGGGCAATTCCGTCGTTCATCCGCTCGGAGGAACGGAAAATCCAGCGGAAGAAGCGGCGGACCGGGCGGAAGAGCCGGTAAAAGAACCCTCCCACACCATATCCCACTCTGTCAAAAAAGTTCCGCAGTCCGTTCCCCCGGCGGGGATGACGCGACGAAACCTCGGAATATTCGGAATACTTGTCTTCTTTCATATTCAATCTTCCTCCTCCGGGATCTCCTCTGTGGGCTTCATAATAAATTCCTTTGCCTGCTTGTTTTCTATGTAGTAGACCCGCTTGCAATGGCGCAGGATGCTCTTGCGGTGGGTGGAAACGATGCAGGTCTTACTGGGACAGCGGAAGATGATGTTATCCAGCACCCGCTTCTCGGTTTCGCTGTCCAGGGCGCTGGTGGCCTCGTCCAAAAGAAGGATGGGTGCGTCCCGCAGAACGGCTCTGGCGATGGCGATACGCTGCGCCTGTCCCTCGGAAAGGCCCTGTCCCCGTTCACCTACTTTGGCGTAGATCCCGTCGGGATGCTGGGAGATAAACTCCCACGCACAGGCGGTTTTCAGTGCTTCTATGATCTGCTCATCCGTGGCGTCCTCGTCCACAAGACGCATATTCTCCGCGATGGTCCCCGCCATGATGGAATTGCCCTGGGGCACATAGGAAAACATACACCGCAAATCGGCGTTCATGGTGACCTCGCTGCCGACCGTATCGGAAAGCGTCACCGATCCGTCGGACGGATGGATCAGTCCCAGCAGCAGGCGGAGCATGGTGGTCTTTCCCTCGCCGGAGGGGCCGAGTATCGCCACGATCTCACCGGGGCGGGCGATGAAGCTGCCGTGTTCATAGACGGTTTTATCCTCGTTGTAGGCAAAGGACACGTCCCGCATCTCCACGGTCAGTCCCTTTTCTGCCCGGGAGCGGATGGTCTCCAATCCCTGGGGGTCGTGCTTTTCTTTCGGCAGATCCACAAGCTCCCTGACACGGTGCGCGGAAATAGCCGAGGAGACCATGCCGGGAATCGTACCCACAAGGGAGTTGAAGCGGCTGGTCAGGGAGCCGCGCTGCTGCAGGAAGAAGGTCATATCGCCGTACTGGATCTGTCCCGTCCACAGCCGCCACAGGCAGTAGCCGAACGCCAGCATGGAGATGGCGGTCTGCAGGAGCGAAACGCCGATATTTGCCTTGATCTCAAACTTGTTGTAGTCCAGGTTGTATTCCTTGTACTTGCCCTGCCACCATTTCAGCTTTTTCTCCGTGGTGCCCGCCACGCCGAAGGATTTGATCATGTCGAAGTTGTAAAAGGTATCCACCTCGAAGGACATCATCTGGGAGTTCATCTCCAGCACCCGCTTCTTGTACTCCCGCATCTTCCGCATGATAAAGCGGGACATCAGCAGCAGCACAGGAGCAGAGCCCAGGGCGATCCACGCCATGTTGGGGTCGGTCTTGAACAGCAGCCAGAAGGTGGCTGCGAAAGAATACAGCGAAATGATGAGGTTCGGGATCCAACCGATGGCGTTGCCCGCCACCGTTCCCGTATCGCTGCCGAAACGGTTCAGGAGGTCGCCGTTGGGGTACTTGTTCAGCTCTTTCCACTCCGCGTCGATGATCTTGTTGAAAATGGTGGACTGAATATCGTTATTCACATAAATCGAGATCTTCAGCCCCAGACGGCTGAGTATGCTGCCCACCACAAGGGAGAACACCGTGGATGCAATCGCCGTAACGATCAGGATCCATAAATTCTCCGTCTGTTTTCCCACAACGATATTGATCAGGATCTTGCTCAGCCACGAAGCGCCCAGAGAGAGCGTGGAGCCCACCAGACCCAGCACGGTATAAAAGACGATGATGCCCTTGTACTTTTTGGAAAAGGAAAAGATCCATTTCCAGTCGTCGAAAAAGTCCGTAAAGGTGCCGTCGTACCATTTGTCCAGCAGGGTCTGCAGGGATTGCATCTTCAATATTTTGTTGATGCCCGTATATTTAGTTGGCTCGTTTGCCGCTTTTGTTTTTTTTGCTCCGTTCATCAATACGCTCCATCCTGTATTTCGGTTTCGTCATAGGGAAAGAATATTTTTGTAATTATAGCATAAGCAAGCACACTAATAAAGATAAATTTTATAAAATCTCCCGTTTTATTTTTTGCGGCGGGGTCAGGGGACGCCGCCGTACGGGAAGGAATGGGTTGGCAAAAAGTAAGGGCGGACAGAGTCGTCCGCCCCTACGGAAAAACAGAAATGTTCCAAGAAAAATGTACAGCAGCGCGCCATACAAAGAATGCGGGCGACCGCAAGGGTCGCCCCT
>JAZUEB010000054.1:0-13036 GCA_045639965.1 Vescimonas sp.
ATTGAGACAGGTTCTACGAAGAAGGATATTCGCGTGGAAGTCTGCTCTAAGTGTCACCCGTTCTTCACGGGCAAGCAGAAGCTGGTCGATACCGGCGGACGTGTTGCCAAGTTCAACAAGCGCTTCGGTCTGGAGGGCTAATGACACAGATGAAGAGACACCCAATCGGGTGTCTCTTTTTTGTTTACAAGGGGACGCAAATCGTTTATAATAGAGAAAAATCTGTGATTTGAGGCGCTATATGGAACGAAAGACCATCGAGGGAAAAGAGAATATCCGGGACTATGCCGTTCTGGTGGGCCTGCGCAGTCCCGTTCTGCGGGAGGACAACGCCGACGAGGAGAGCCTTGCAGAGCTGGCCGCCCTGGTGGAAACTGCCGGCGGCGAAGCGGTGGGTACCATTTTGCAGAGCCGCGAGAAGCCCGATCCTCACAGTTTCATCGGCGAGGGCAAGGTGGAGGAGGTCAAGCGCATGGTGGAAAACGAAAACGCCACCATGGTCATCTTCGACAACGACCTTTCTCCGTCCCAAATTCGCGTGCTGACAGAGCTTTTGGGCGTACAGGTGCTGGACCGCAGCGGTCTGATCCTGGACATTTTCGCCCAGCGTGCCAAGACGAAAGAGGGCTGTTTGCAGGTGGAGCTGGCGCAGTATCAGTACCTGCTGCCGCGGCTGGTGGGTATGTGGACCCACCTGGAGCGTCAGGCGGGCACCTCCGGCAAGGGGCCTATCGGCTCCAAAGGCCCCGGCGAGACCCAGCTGGAGACCGACCGGCGTCATATCCACCGGAAGATCGACAAGCTGAAGGAGGAGCTGGAGGAGGTGCGGCGTGTCCGTGCCACACAGCGCCAGCGCCGCATGAAAAACGAGATCCCCGTTGTCGCCATTGTGGGCTACACCAATGCGGGAAAATCCACGCTGCTGAATGCCATCACCGGTGCAGGTATCCCCGCGAACAACCGGCTTTTCGACACGCTGGATACCACCACGCGTCTGCTTGCCGTCAGCGACACCCTGGATGTGGTGATCTCCGACACCGTGGGATTTATCCGTAAGCTGCCGCACCAACTGGTGGAGGCGTTCAAGGCGACGCTGGAGGAGCTGGAGTATGCCGATCTGCTGCTTCATGTGATTGATGCCAGCCATCCGGAATGGCGGCAGCAGGCGCAGATCGTGGAGGAGCTGATCCACGAGCTGAAAGCGGATCACATCCCTTGTATACGGGTATATAACAAGTCCGATCTGGCGTTTTCCGGTGAACGGGAGAAGGAGGCGGACAGCGTGTCCATTTCCGCTCTGACCGGGGAGGGCATTGACGATCTGCTTGCTGCCATCGACCGGAAGCTGGACAAGGGGACGCGGCGGGTGACCATCCACCTGCCCTATGACAAGACAAGTCTTTTAGACGTGCTGTATCGGGAAGCCAAGGTGGAAAAGGTGGCGTACAGCGAGACCGTGGACGTGGTGGCGGTGTGTAACCCCAGACAGCTGGGTATGATGAAAGCGTATATCGAGGGATGGGTAGAACCCAAGGAGGACTGGGAGAGTTAAGCTTTTCGGAATGGGCAAGCCCATTCCCTACAAAATTTCAGAAAAGATTCCGAAAAAACGTAGGGTCAGCCCTTGCGGCTAACCGCGGGCGACCGCAAGGGTCGCCCCTACGAAAATCTTGTGACAAAGGGTACGGCAATGAGTGGAAAAATTTTTCGAGTTCCCTATGAGCCGGGCGAGAGCGAGTTCACGGAGAAGCGCTCCCGGTTTATCGGCCACGTCTGGCCGGTGGAGACCGAGGAAGAGGCTCAGGGGCGCATCAAGGAGATGAAAACCAAATACTACGATGCACGCCACAACTGTTGGTGCTACCGCATCGGGGAAACGCTGATGCGGTACAGCGACGACGGCGAGCCGCAGGGGACAGCGGGGCAACCCATGCTCAAGGTATTGGAGAGGGAAAACGTCACCAACGCGGTGTGCGTGGTGACGCGGTATTTCGGCGGTATTTTGCTGGGTGCCGGCGGTCTGACCCGGGCCTATGCCAAGGGAGCCAAAGACGCTCTGATCGCGTCCGGTGCGGCGACTATGGGACTGTGGCTGCGGTGCGAGATCCCCTGTACCTATCCGCTTCTGGAGCGGGTGAAGCTGGAGATCGAGAACGTGGATGGCCTGGTGGACGATGTGCAGTACGGCGCAGATGTTACCGTATCGGCGTCGTTGCTGACTGCACAGGCGGACGCCTTGCAGAAGCGTTTGACAGAGCTGTCATCGGGGGGGATTGAGCTTCTCCGAAAAGGGGAGGCATACCGCCCCGGGCCGAAAGAAGAGATAAAATAAAAGCCGCGGCTTGCCGCGACTTTTATTTTTGCATATGTGATTTGATGGCTTGAAAGGTGGCGTCGGAGATGACGTGCTCGATCCGGCAGGCGTCCTCTGCGGCGTGAGCTTCATCCACGCCCAGAGAGAGAAGCACATCTGTCAAAATGGTGTGGCGCTCGTAGATCTTCTGCGCCGTGGCAAGACCGATGGTTGTCAGAGTAATGGTGCCGTTTGCCGCCACGTCGATAAAACCGCCGTCTTTCAAAAGTCCCATGGCGCGGCTGACGCTGGGTTTGGAAAAGCCCATTTCGTTACAGATATCCACGGCACGCACCGTGTCGGACTTTTGGGACAAAATCAGTATCGTTTCCAAATACATCTCGCCGGATTCCTGCAACTGCATGAACTTGTCCTCCTATTTCCAATATTGTTATCATAGTATCATATATGAGGAAAAAGTCAAGTTAGCATTAGCTAACTTTTTCTTGACAAGGAAGTTAGCGTATGCTAACATGGAGCCAGAAAAAAGACTCGGAGGAAAGGATAATGACCTTAAACGACCTGAAGATCGGCGGCAGCGCGGTGATTACTGACGTGGGCGGCGAGGGTTCTCTGCGCAACCGCTTTCTGGACATGGGATTGATCCCCCATACCAGGGTGACACTGCAGAAGGTAGCGCCCATGGGGGATCCTCTGGAGATCCGTGTGCGGGGATATGAGCTGACATTGCGACGAGAGGACGCAAAGCTGATCGGTATCGGGGAGGTGGAGGTATGATCTTCGCCTTAGTGGGAAACCAGAACTGCGGCAAGACCACGCTGTTCAACGCCCTGACCGGGTCCAATCAGCACGTGGGCAACTTCCCCGGCGTGACGGTGGATCAGAAGATGGGCCAGATCCGGGAGCAGAAGAACTGCTCGGTGGTGGATCTGCCCGGTATCTACTCTCTGCGCCCCTATACCCAGGAGGAGATCGTCAGCCGGGATTTTATCATCAACGAAAAGCCGGATGCCATCATTAACATCGTGGATGCTACCAATATCGAGCGCAATCTCTACCTGACGCTGCAGCTTCTGGAGCTGCGAGTACCCATGGTGCTGGCGCTGAACATGATGGACGAGGTACGCTCGAACGGCGGTACTATCGACGTGCAGCGGCTTTCCAAGGCGTTGGGCATCCCTGTGGTGCCCATTTCCGCCAGCAAGGATGAGGGCGTCAGCGAGCTGATCGATCAGGCGCTGCACGCGGCACGGCATAAGACGCTGCCCCGGGTCTACGACTTCTGCGCCGACGATTCGGCGGTACACCGCTGTATCCACGCGGTGGTCCACCTGATCGCCGATCATGCCGATATGGTGGGACTGCCGGCACGCTTCTGCGCCACCAAGCTCATCGAGGGAGATGATCCCGCCGTCAGCAACGATCTGGAGTTGGATCAGAACGAGAGGGAGCTGCTGGAACACTGTATTGTGCAGATGGAGACGGAGAGCGGACTGGACCGCAATGCCTGCCTCGCCGATATGCGCTACACCTTCATTGAGGGTGTGGTATCCGGCGCGGTGGTGAAGTGTCAGGAGAGCCGTGAACATCGGCGCTCCGTGAATATGGACAAGGTGCTGACGGGAAAATATACGGCAATTCCCGTGTTTTTGGGCGTAATGTTTTTCATCTTCTGGATGACCTTTGACGTGATCGGGCAAACTCTTTCTGACTGGCTTTGTCTGGGCATCGACGCGGTGACAGGTCTGGTGGACAGGGCACTGACCGCCTACGGCATCAATCCCGTGGTACATAGCCTGGTCATTGACGGTATCTTTGCCGGCGTGGGCGGTGTGTTGGGCTTTTTGCCCATTATCGTGACGCTGTTTTTCTTCCTGTCCATTCTGGAGGATACGGGATATATGGCGCGGGTGGCGTTCGTGATGGATAAGCTGCTGCGCAAGATCGGCCTGTCCGGACGCAGCATTGTGCCCATGCTCATCGGCTTCGGCTGCTCCGTGCCTGCCATTATGGCGAGCCGCACGGTGTCCTCTGACCGGGATAGGAAGATGACCATTCTGCTGGTGCCCTATATGTCCTGCTCGGCGAAAATTCCCATCTATGCCTTTTTCACCGCAGCGTTTTTCCCCCGATACAAGGCACTGGTGATGATCGCGCTCTACGTGCTGGGCATTCTGGTGGGCATTCTGGCGGCGCTGGTGATGAAGTCCACGGCGTTCCGGGGCAAACCCGTGCCGTTTGTGATGGAGCTGCCCAACTATCGGATGCCCGGCGCGAAAAGCGTGGGCCTTTTGCTGTGGGAAAAGGCAAAGGACTTTTTGCAGCGCGCCTTTACGGTGATTTTTCTTGCCACCATCATCATCTGGTTTTTGCAGAGCTTTGACGCCAGGCTGAATGTGGTGGCTGACAGCGCCGATAGCCTGCTGGCCATGATCGGGCAGCTCATCGCGGTCCTTTTCAAGCCCCTGGGTTTTGGGGATTGGCGTGCGGTGACGGCGCTGCTCTCCGGCTTCGTTGCCAAGGAATCGGTGGTCAGTACGCTGCAGGTGCTGCTGGGCGGTGCCGCCATTACCACACTCCTGACTTTCCGTACGGCGGTGAGCTATCTGGTTTTCACCCTGCTCTATACCCCCTGCGTGGCGGCCATTGCCACGGTACGGCGGGAACTGGGTTCCTTCTGGGCAAGCCTTGGCGTGGCGCTGCTCCAATGCGGTGTAGCGTGGCTGGTGAGTTGGGTAGCCTATGGGATCGGAGGCCTGCTGCTGTGAATACTGCCGATATTGTGGTTTTGCTGGCGGTGATCTCAGCGGCGATCGGAGCGATCCTGTCCGTTCGCCGCAGCCGAAAAGCAGGCAAAGGCTGCTGCGGCGACTGCACCCGCTGCCATACAACTTGCAACAAAAAAGCGGATGCGTGAGGCATCCGCTTTTTGCTATTCACACATGGGGCATCTATGTGGGACTGTACCGCGATGTTCGGCGCGTACCTGTATCATCTCGCCGGCGATAGAGATGGCGATCTCCTCCGGTGTTACTGCTTGAATGGGGATACCGATGGGGGTGTGGACGGCGGCGAGCTGCTCATCGGAAATGCCCGCCTCACGCAGCAGATGGTTGACGGTGGCGGTTTTGCTGCGGGAACCGATGACGCCAAGATAGGCGCATTTGCCCCGCAAAACCTGCTGTTCCACCGTAAAGTCGTGGGTGTGACCGCTGGTCATCACCACTATGTAATCGTCCTTGTCGATGGTGAGGACATCAGACAGATGAGCATAGTCGCCGCAGAGAACGGCATCCGCACCGGGAAATCGGGCGGGATCCGCCAGCTCCTGGCGGTCGTCCATCACTGTGACGCGGAAACCGACGGTCTGCAGGATGGGACTCAGCGCCACACTGCAATGACCGGCACCAAAAATAATGGCACGTTCACCGATGGGGAGCTGTAAAGCAAATTTGCTTTCGGGTATTGCTGTATCAACGGAAGTCAACTGCGGCGTACCACCGTTCAGATCGAGGAGCAGTTTGCCGCTTTGGCGTTGGGCGATATGCCGTAGGACGTCGCGGACAAGACTTTGCCAAAGGTTGCCTTGGGCGGCAATATATTGCAGATGAACGGTGACGTCACCGCCACAGACCATTCCGATGGTATCGGGGGCATCGTAGCGCAGGCGGTAGTTCTGTACGGTGCTGCGCTTTTTCTCCAGCAGGGTCTGGGCGAGGACAATGGATTCGCCCTCTACGCTGCCGCCGCCGATGGTGCCGCAGAGCAGACCGCCTGCACCCACCAGCATCTGCGCACCTGCACCGCGAGGTGCCGAGCCGCTTCGGCGGATGATGGTGACCAGTACGGCATCGTGTCCTTGGTTCAGTTCCTCGAGCAATCTCGTAAAAATCGCTGTCATGGCAATTACCTCGTTTTTCGGATAATGCTATTTTATACGAAATGGCACAAAAAAACAAGCCATGCATTGCAATCGGCACGGCATTGCGGTATGATGGAAAAAAGACAGGGGGTGGGGCGATGGTAATGACGGCAAAAATGCTGCTGATCGTGAGCATCGGCGTGTTTTTGGGTTCGTTTATGGATGCCATCGCCGGCGGCGGCGGGATCATCACCGTACCCACCTATCTTCTGGCGGGACTGCCCACCCATCTGGCGCTGGGTACTAACAAGCTCTCGGCGGGGCTGGGGACTGTGGCGTCCACAGCACGATATATCAAAAGCGGTTACGTGAACTGGAAACTGGCGCTACCCGCCGTCATTCTGGCGCTGACCGGGTCCCACTTTGGGACAAAACTACAGCTGATGATCCCGGAGAAGTATTTGCAGTATCTGCTGCTTGTCGTTTTGCCTGCGGTGGCGTTCATCGTTCTGCGGCGGCGGGAACTGCCGGAGGAGGCAGGGGTCATCAAGCCGAAACGGCAGATGATCATCGTCTGCGCCGCGGCGCTGATCGTGGGCGCCTACGACGGCTTTTACGGGCCGGGGACAGGGACATTTCTGCTGCTGATCTTCTGTAATCTGGCCAAAATGGACGTGCGTACCGCCGGCGGCAACGTGAAGCTGGTGAATTTTGCGTCCAATATCGGCTCCATGGTGACCAGCCTTGTCAGCGGGCAGGTGTTCGTAAAGCTGGGCCTCATTGCCACCGCGGCAGCGCTTCTGGGGCACTATATCGGCTCGGGACTTGCTATTAAAAACGGCTCGAAAATCGTCAAGCCAACCGTCATCGTGGTGTTGGTACTTCTGGCGGTCAAAATTATCTCGGGCTTTTTTGTGTGAAAGGGGAACGATATGAAAATTACCATCAACTCCCATAGCAGTATTCGTGCAGAGGGGAAGAAAGTGCTGTGGTTTGATCCGTTTCAGGTGAAAAATGTGTCACATGATGCGGACATCGTCTGCGTTACCCACGACCACTATGACCACTTTTCCCCGGCGGCCATCGAGAAGGTGGCCAAACAGGACACGGTGTTTGTAATACCGCAGTCTTTGTCGGGAAAAGTCCCCAACGGAAAGGTACTGCGTGCCGGAGAGACTGTGGTGATACAGGGTGTTTCCATTACGGCGGTTGCCGCCTATAACGTGAGGAAGAAGTTCCATCCCAAGGAAAACGGTTGGTTGGGATATCTGGTCAATATGGATGGCGAGGCCCTGTACGTCTGTGGCGATACCGACGCCACGCCGGAGGCGAGGGCGGTAAAATGTGACGTGTTGGCTCTGCCTGTGGGAGGGATGTATACCATGGATGCCGTGCAGGCGGCAGAGCTGGCAAAGGAGATCCGCCCAAAGCTGGCTCTGCCCACTCACTACGGCAGTATCGTGGGCAGCAAAAAAGATGCCAAGCGGTTTTGTGAACTGGTAGAAGATACGATAAAAGTCGAACTGCTGGTGGAGGATGCAAAATAAAAAGGCGCCGTAAGGCGTCTTTTTTAATTGCTGGAGCCGGTGAGCTTCAATCCGACGATGCCGATGACGATCAGTAGGATAAAGATGCCTTGCAGAAGGGTAATCTGTTCCTTAAAGAGAAAAATGCCCAGCACGGTGGTACCGATGATGCCGATGCCTGTCCACACGGCGTAGGCGGTACCCAGGGGCAGCTTGTTCAGCGCTGCCGAGAGCAGCAGGAGACTGGCAATATAGCCCACCACGGTAATGATGCTGGGGACAAGATTATGGAAGCCGTCGGCATACTTCAAGGCAACGGCCCAGGCGATCTCGGCAAGACCTGCCAGAAGTAAAATCAACCAACTCATGTAAGAACCTCGTTTCAGCTTAATTCCCGGAGCATTTGGAGCAGCTCCAGGTCGGTGGGCTTGACGTGCAGCCCCGCCTTCTTTGTCTGACCGTCCGGATAGGTGACGGCGATGGTGACGTCCGTTCCCTCCACAATGCCCTTTGCCTTTACGTCCTGTAAAAATGCGGGAAACTGCGGGTGATTTTGACAGAAGCTCTTCCAGGCCTGTTTTCCCTTGAGCAGCACATCGAATTTGTTCATTTTTCGACCTCGTTTTCTGTTGTTTACCAATAGCATAGCACAGCAGACGGGAAAAGTAAATTGCCTTTTTCGGCACAGCGTGCTATACTGGAAAAGAAAAGGGGGGGGATGATATTGTGAAGTGGAGTACCCGTGAACTGGCACTTGCCGGCATGATGGCGGCGCTGGGCGTGGTGATCTTGTGCCTGGGCGGTATCATCCCCATTGCCCTTTATGCCTGCCCGATCTTGGCAAGCGCAGTGCTGCTGCCGGTGCGGGAAAGCTGCCGACGCAGCTACGGCTGGTGCTGCTATGCCGCCATCGCCCTGTTGGGCCTTTTGTTGGGACCGGACAAGGAAGCGGCGTCGCTGTTCCTGTTTCTGGGGTATTATCCCCTCATCAAGCCGAAACTGGACACGATAGAGAATCAGGTACTGCGCCTTGTATGCAAGTTGGGGATTGCCGCCGTTGCCATCGGTACCATGTACGCAGTGCTGCTGTATGTGATTGGCCTTGCAGAGTTGGTGGAGGAATTTGCCGCCACCGCTGCCTGGATGCTGTGGACCACGGTGGGACTGGGCGTTGCGGTATTTCTTTTATATGATATTCTGCTGGGACGATTTGCCCGGATCTATCAAAGGAGGAAAAGAAAATGAGAAAGTATATAGCGCTGCTGTTGGCATTGGTGCTGGCGCTGAGCCTGTGTGCCTGCGGAAAACAGGCGGCACCCGGCGAAGGCGGTGCACCGGTTGTCAATGACGGTGACGTGATCGGCGAGGGAAAGAATAGTTTTACGCTGGAGATCGTGGACGGTGACGGCAACAAGATCACCGCAACGATCAACTGCGATGACACCATCGTGGGCGACGCCCTGCAAGCCTATGGTATCATCGCCGGTGAAGAAGCGGAGTACGGTCTGTATATCAAATCCGTCAACCGCATTACCGCCGACTATGAAAAGGACGGCAGCTACTGGGCGTTCTACGTCAATGGGGAATACGCCGTCACGGGTGTAGACATGACGGAGATCGAAAACGGCGCCACCTATACATTGGCGGTGGAAACCATGTGAAAAGAAGCAAGCGCGCTCTCGGGAGCGTGCTTGCTTCTTTCATTCATCCATTTTACTGACCGCCTGCTGTAAGACCTGGGAGGCAATGTTGCCGGCTACACTTGCGCCGCTGCCGCCGTTTTCCACCAGTACAACAAAGGCCAGCGGGTGTTCGGCATCGTCCAGAAAGCCGACAAACCAGGCGTGAGGCTGTGCGCCGGCCTCTACCTCTGCCGTGCCGGATTTGGCGCAGATCTTGAGGTCGCCGAAATTGCTCTGCCCGTAGGTGACAGCCACGTTGTTTGCCATCATCTCCTTGAGAGTCCGACAGGTGGACTTGTCAAAGGTGGCGTTACCCACTTTGCGCCCGGGGACCGGGTGCGGGATGCCATTTACGGAGCGCTCCTTGTGGATCAGACGGGGCAGAGTCGGTGCGCCCTCTCTGGCGATGGAGCCCATCAGGGTCAGCATGGTGCAGGGATTGACCATATCCTCATATTGCCCTACACCCGACCAGCCCAGTTCATAGCTTTCACCGATGGTGAAGCTGCCGCTTGCGGTGGCCAGACCGCTGACGGCGATGGCATCCAGCAGTCCTGCTTCCTCTGCGCACTTCTCCAGGGTTTCGCCGCCCAGTTCCATGGCAAGCTGTGCGTAGACGCAGTTGCAGGAGTTGGCAAATGCACCGTAGAGATCCATCTCCCCGTGGACATGGGGGCAGGTGATCACGTCGTCACCGATGCGGTATTCCCCCTCGCAGACAAAGGTGCGGTCCAGAATGCCGCTTAGCTTCTCCAGCGCTGCGGCGGTGGTCACAACCTTGAACACAGAGCCGGGGGTAAAGGCGGAGCTGAGAAAGCGGTTCATGTACACACCGTCATACGCGGGATCACCGTCCACATTGGTGGGGGGATAGAGAGGATCGTAAGCGGGGGCAGAGACCATGCACAGTACCTCGCCGGTCTGGTAATTATACACCGCCACCACGCCTTTATTGCCGGAGAGCAGACCGTAGGCGGTCTCGTTCAGATCGGCGTCAATGGTAAGGTAGAGCTTATTGCCGCCGCCGGTGGTACCGAATATCGGGTCAAAGCCCACCAGCCGATCCGCAAAAGCGCTGCGGGCAGACGTACCGATGAAACCGCTGCCGTCACCGACTGCATGGAGGGTGGAGATGCGTGTGATCCAGTCCTCGGCGTATTCGCCGGTCTGGGCGTCATAGAGCAGTTTGCCGCTGCGGTCCAAAATCTGCCCCATATTCAATCGACCGTCGGTATGGGTGTTGTCGTTGGCGGTAAAGGATGCCCATGCGCCGCCCTTTGCTGCGTATTCCGTGCAGAAGAAAACAATGCCGGCGAACAGACCCACTACCAGAAGCAGTACCAGAAGTGTGCGGCGCTTGACCTGCTTCACTGGTTCTCACCTGCCTTTCCGAAGATATCATCCACCGGGATATCGGGGCGGTCTGCAAAGAAGCCCTCGCCGTGGCTGAGGGGAGGCTGTTCCTCGTCAACCTCGTCGGGCAGCTCTTGCACAACTTCTTCTTCCTCCTCCTCCTGCTGTTTCATGGCTTTTCGCCATCCCTTGGGCAGACGTAGGGTAAAGCTGGCGGCAGGCCGTGTATCGGCGGCCTTCAGAAAGGCCAGCAATCCCCAGCAGGAGATGGCGCTGGAGCCGCCTGTAGAGACAAAGGGAAACGTGACGCCGGTCAGCGGCAGGATATCCACCGCGCCCAGTACGTTCAGAATCACCTGCATGACGAACATGGCGACCGCTGCACAAGAGGCAATGGTATAAAAGGCGGAGCGGGATGTGGCAGCACAGCGCAGAGTAAACAGCGCCAGCACGATGATGGCTGCTACACAGCAAAGGGACAGGAGAAGTCCGAATTCCTCTCCTACTACGCCGAACACCAGGTCGGTATTGGCAGCGCCCAAGTACTTGAGCCAGCCTTTTTCCGGACCAACGCCGAAGAAACCGCCGGACGCCAACGCGGACATGGTGCGGGTCTGCTGATAACCGGTGGAGTAAGAGAACTCCCATACGTGCCGCCATGCCGCAAAACGCTCGGCAATATACGGCTTGAAGTGCAGTACGATGCCGCCTGCCACGCCGGCGGCAACCGTGATCATGACGATGGATGGCAGGTCGCCGCTGCGCAAAAAGGCAATGCAGAGAAACGCCACGAAGAAGATCAGCGCCGTGCCGAAATCACTCATCAGCGCCAGACAGCCCACACAGTAGGCGCTGAAAATGGCGGTGAAGATCAGATTGCGTTTGGCAAACAGCCGGTCAAGAGTGGCGCTGCCCACCAGTACGAATGCCAGCTTGACGAATTCGGACGGCTGAAAACTCAAGGGTCCCAGAGAGATCCAGTTTTTCGCGCCAAAGACACGCTGACCGAATACCACGTTGAAGGCCAACAACCCCACTGCCAGCGCGGCTACCGGCCAGCGCAGCTTCATGGAAAAAGGCAGATTGCGCAGCACAAGGCTCATAAAGAGAAACAGCACGATGCCGATGACTACTGCCGCCAGCTGCTTGAATAGACCTGAGGGGGAGTAGGCGGCTAAAATAGCAAATCCTACCGAAATCAGAAAAAAGGCCAGCGTTTCTGCTTCAAAGGCGGTTCGACTGCAAATACGATACAATATAAATAATATCCACATCAATAGGCACAGGACCCCGAAGCTGACGCAGATGAGAAAAATGTTTTCCTCATTGAATGTCGGCGCAAGCTGCAAAAGGAGCAGCGCCTGAAAAACCGTTACCAGCCATAATGTACCGGCACGGGAAATCAAATTGCCCGGTTCGGTACGGCTGCGGTTGAGTTCAATTTCCTTTGCTGTATCGGCAGGGAGGAAATACATGGCGATTCCACCGGTGGAAATCGTGTCACCAAGCTTGACCTCGGCAGGTTCAAAGGTGCGCCTGTCGTTTATCAGCACGCCGCTTTTGGCGTTGATGGGGTAGATTCGCCAGGTTCCCCGATCATCGCGACAGAGATTGGCATGGCTGCGGGAGACGGAGGGAAAGTTCAGGCGAACGTCACAATTTTTGGCGCGGCCGATGGTGTTTTCCCAATGGGTCAGAATATATTCAGTGCCGTTTTGCAGCCGCAGAAAACCCCATACCTCATCTTCCGGTTTGCGGAACAGAGAGCGAATACAGCGGATGAGGATCCAGATGGCAATCAGCGCGATCAGAATTCTGCCGATATACAGCGTACCGGACAGCGCCAGGGGAAAAAGCCGCTGCCATGCATTTCGCAACAATTCTAAAACGGTATCTAACATAACAGACCTCGGATAAAAGCGTAATATAATAAGGTGTAATTATTATAACAGCATTGTCAAGCTCACTCAAAAAAATTTTGACGAAAAAACAGGAAAAAAGGTGTTGACTTTAAAGGAGAGGCGTGGTAAGATATCAACTGTTCCGCGGTTTGGTGGGGCGTGTACCTTGTAAATTAAACAATGAACGAACGAAAAGCACCAGAAGTCGCAGAAATGCGACGGACGAAGCTTGGTGGAACCGGGTTCAGTCAATTACGGGGGAAGCCAAGGATAAAAAGTTTTTGAAGCTATGACAAATAGCTCTATAAAGGTTTAAGCACAGGAATGTGTTTAGATACGATTAATAGAGAGTTTGATCCTGGCTCAGGACGAACGCTGGCGGCGTGCTTAACACATGC
>JAZUEB010000055.1:0-4283 GCA_045639965.1 Vescimonas sp.
ACCGGTGTTGATGATGACGCCGGTATAGCCGTTGATGACACGGGAGAAATACTGGTCGACGATGGTACGCTGCATATTGATGTCGCGGAACAGAATGCCGTACAGGGCGTCGTTCAGCATGACATCCAGGCGCTCCAGAGCGCCCATGGCGGCGATTTCGGGCATGCACAGGCCGGAGCAGTAGTTGCACAGGCGGATGTAGCGATGCTGTTCCTCGCCCACCTCGTCCAGAGCCGCACGCATCAGACGGAAGTTCTCCTGGGTGGCATAGGTGCCGCCGAAGCCCTCGGTGGTAGCGCCGTAAGGCACGTAGTCCAGCAGGGACTGACCGGTGGTACGGATGACGGCGATGATGTCGGCGCCCTGCTTGGCGCCGGCCTTGGCCTGGATAATATCCTCATAGATATTACCGGTGGCCACGATGATGTACAGATAGGGACCTTCCTTATCGCCGAAGCGGTTCAGGTAGGCATTACGGTCGCTGACGTTCTTGGTGATGCGTGCGATGGTCTTGTCCACATAGGGCTTGACGGCGGCACGGATCTCCACGTCGGAGTGAGCGGGGATCTTGGAAAGATCCAGCGTACCCTTGTCAATGGCCTCTGCAACGCCCTGGGGATCGAGACCCTTCTCGATCATGGCGTTGCCGATGTGCCAGGCAGCACCGCTGGGCAGCAGGGAGTTGGCCATCAGATGGTCTACCAGCACGTTGGGCATGGGGACGTCCATCTCATTGACGCCATCGATACCCAGCAGGCGGCAAACGGCACGCTCCACCGTAACGGTGGTATGCTGGTCGATGAAGCTCTGGGTGTCCTTTGCCACCTTGGCGGCAGAGGCACGGGCTTTATTGACCAGATCAAAATTCAAGCCGAGTTTGCTTTCCATAGTATACCTCATAATCATTCAGAATGTCCGCAATCAGCAAGCCGGATAAACCGGCTCGCTGATTGCAGGAGTAAAATTACTTCTTGACGTGACGCTCGTTGCGGAGCAGCTTGGTGGGCTCCAGATAGTGCTGGAGAGTACCCTCGGCGACCCAGGCAACACCGGTCTTGTCCACCTTCTTCTTGCCGGTGCAGACGTCGCAGTGGCAGTTCTGGACATAATGCTCAGGCTGGGTGTAAGAGGTGATAACACCCTCGAAGTTACGCAGGATGACCTTGCGGGGAGTCTCGGAGATCAGGTAGTTGGGCATGACAGGAGTCTTGCCGCCGCCACCGGGGGCGTCGACCACGAAGGTGGGAACGCAGTAACCGGAGGTATGACCACGCAGAGCTTCCATGATCTCGATACCCTTGGACACGGGAGTACGGAAGTGAGACAGGCCCAGGGAAGGATCGCAGGCGTAGATGTAGTAAGGACGGACACGCATCTGGACCAGACCGTGGACCAGATCCATCATCACGTGAGAGCAATCGTTGACGCCGGCCAGCAGCACGGACTGGTTGCCCAGAGGAATACCGGCATCAGCCAGCATAGCGCAGGCCTTGGCGGCTTCGGGGGTGAACTCCTTGGGGGTGTTGAAGTGAGTGTTCAGCCAGATGGGGTGATACTTCTTCAGCATATTGCACAGCTCGGGAGTGATACGCTGAGGCATAACAACGGGAGTACGGGAACCCATACGGACGATCTCCACGTGGGGGATGGCACGCAGGCGCTTGATGATGTACTCCAGGGTCTCGTCGGAGACCAGCAGGCAGTCACCGCCGGACAGCAGGACATCGCGGACCTCGGGATGAGCGGCAACGTAGTCGATGCACTTGTCGATCTGAGCCATGGGCACACCGCAGTCGTTCTGACCGGCAAAACGACGGCGAGTGCAGTGACGGCAGTACATGGAGCACTGGTCAGTGATGAGCAGCAGCACACGGTCGGGATAGCGGTGGGTCAGACCGGGGGTGGGAGAGTCGGTATCCTCGTGCAGAGGATCGGCATCCTCATAGTCGGCGAAGACCAGCTCGTCGGCACGGGGAATGGCCATCTTGCGGATGGGATCGAAGGGATCGTCCAGATCGATCAGGGACAGATAGTAGGGAGTAACTGCCATACGCAGCTTACCGGTAGTCTTGCGGACGCCCTCTTCCTCTTCGGGAGTCAGAGGCATATACTTTTTCGGGTCTTCCACGGTTTCGGCACGGTTTTCCACCTGCCAATGCCAGTCATTCCACAGCTCTTCGGGAACATCAGCAAACAGACCGTTACGAGTCTTCATAATTGTTCTCCTTTTTCAGTTAAAATATTCCAAAAGGGTATGCTTTGGGCAGGAGAGCCTTAACGGCCCTCCTGCCGCAATTCATAAATCAGCAGTACTTCTCGTCGAACAGCTTACGCAGCTTTGCATTCTCGCGCAGCACGTCCAGAGTGATGTTGGCATGGTTCTTGGTGTAGCCGTTACCCACGATCATGGTGACGTCCTTACCGATACCCTCGGCGCCCAGAGCAGCCTTGGTGAAGGAGGTGGCCATGGAGAAGAAGTAAACCAGACCGTCATCATGGACGGGCAGGATGGCGGACATCTCGCAGGACTCGATGTTCACGCAGCAGATGGAGATATCATACTCCTTGCCGTTGTTGGCCTTGAGAGCCTCTTCCATAACCTCAACGGGCTTGGTGCAGTCGGCAACGATGACGTCGGTGTAAACACCCAGCTCCAGCAGAGCGGGAACCTGCTTGGGATTACGGACAACGCCCACGACCTTACCCTTGGGGCCGACCTTCTTCATCGCTTCCCAGCCGCACAGAACGCCGGACTTGCCGTTGGCGCCCAGGATCAGAACGCTGTCGCCTTCCTTGGGCAGCTTGCGGGCCTGAGCAGGAGCACCGGCCACGTCCAGAGCAGCCAGAGCCAGAGGCTCGGACATATCATCGGGCATCTTGGCATACAGAGCAGACTCAAACAGGATGGCCTTGCCGACGATGTCAACACGGTCGATTTCCTTGTGGATAGCCAGGATCTTCTCGATCTTCAGCGGGGTCATGGACAGGGACACCAGGGAAACGATCTTGTCGCCTTCCTTCAGATCGAAGTCGGGCTTGGCCTTCAGGTCCTCACCGATGTGAGCGACAACACCCTTGAACATACCGCCGGAACCGGTCACAGGGTTCTGCTGCTTACCGCGCTCAGCGACGATGCCCATGATCATTTCGCCGATCTTCTTCTCGTCGCCGCCGCAGGCCTCGGAGATCTGGGTGAAGGAAGCGGAGTCGATGTTCAGAGAAGTGACATCGCAGACGATCTCGTTGGAATAGACCTTGGACATATCGTTGTCGATCTTCCATGCAGCCTGGGTCAGAACGCCCTTGGGCTCGATAACGCGGTGGGTACCGTACTTGTTGCCTTTCAGTTCAGCCATTGTTGTTTTCCTCCTAAAAATTTGTTTGTAAATGGTTTATGTGAATGGTATTTGCTTACTTACTTCAGGGGCTTGAGGCTCAGGATCTCGCGGGCCTCAGCGGGAGTAGCGATCTCGCGGCCCAGCTCCTTGGCCAGACGCACGACCTTGGCCACCAGCTCGCCGTTGGAGGCGGCCTTCTGGCCCTTGCCCAGATAGACGTTATCCTCGAAGCCGACGCGGACGTTGCCGCCCATCGCCACACCGGCAGCTGCCATGGTCCAGGCGGACTTGCCGACACCGGTAACGGTCCAGGTGGAACCTGCGGGGATCTGGCTGACCAGATGGCACAGATTGGGCAGCGTAGCGGGAGTGCAGCCGTTGACGCCCAGGACGAAGTTGAACTGCATGGGAGCACCGGGGACCTCGCCCTTCTTCGCCATGGTCAGGATGGTATCCAGGTGGCCGACCCCGAAGCACTCATACTCGGGCTTGATGTTGTTTTCGATCATGCGCTTGCCGAAAGCACGCATGGTAGGCATGGTGTTATCGAAGATCTCATCGCCGAAGTTGCAGGTACCGCAGTCCAGAGTGGCCATCTCGGGGAACAGCTCGGTGGGCTGCAGACGCTCCTCGGGGCTCATGCCGGTAGCGCCGCCGGTGGAGGGGATCATGATGACATCGGGCAGCTCCTTGCGGATGGCGTCCATGATGACGCGGAAGCGCTCACGATCCTGGGTGGGGGTGCCGTCGTCATTGCGGACGTGGATATGCAGGATGGCCGCGCCTGCCTCGTAGGCAGACTTGGCCTCACGCACCATCTCCTCGACGGTGTAGGGAACAGCGGGGTTGGAAGCCTTGGTGACTTCAGCGCCGCAGATGGCGGCAGTAATGATCAGCTTTTCCATCTTGTTTCTCCCTTTCTCTTACTTTTTGGTGGTACGCTGG
>JAZUEB010000056.1:0-13241 GCA_045639965.1 Vescimonas sp.
TATCGTGCTGTTTGATCACAGCTATAAGCCGCTGGACACCGGCTGGCAGCAGACACGAAGTCTGCTGGCTCTCGGCGGCGGAAAGCTGACAGGACAGGGCCTGTTCAAGGGCGTGCAGACCCAGAGCGCCTTGAGCGCCAGCCTGCCCAACCGTCGGACCGACTTTATCTTCTCCGTGATCGGGGAGGAGCTGGGCATGCTGGGCTGCCTTGCGGTGCTGCTGCTCCTCGCCGCCATCATCGTGCGCTGTATCGTTACGGCGAAACGTGCCAAGAACTATTCGGACCGATTGATCTGCGTGGGCGTAGCGGGAATGCTGCTGTTCCAGACGGTTGCCAACGTGGGCATGTGCCTGTTCATCCTGCCGGTGATCGGCCTGACGCTGCCTTTTTTCTCCTATGGCGGCTCGTCGGTGCTGTCGCTGTATCTGGCGATGGGCATGGTATCCGGTGTACACGGGCGCTCTCTGCCGGACTGGCTCAGATAACAAAGAAAACCGCTGCTTCTTCGGAAAGAGCGGTTTTCTTTTTGTTGTATTTGCATATTTGCTGTGCTATAATACTAAATTGATATAATAGGTAAATTATTGATATATGCTTTTTCGAAAAGAGGAATGCAAAGTGAAAATCGTTGTTTTGGCGGGCGGTTTGAATACAGAGCGAAACGTGGGACTGACCAGTGGCAGCGGCATCTGCCGCGCTCTGCGGGAGAAAGGGCATCAGGCGATCTTCGTGGATATGTTTCTGGGTCTTGAGAACTACACCGGTTCGCTGGAGGACATTTTTGACGCACCGGACGGCCTGTGTCCGGACAATCAGGTGGGCAGCATAGCACCGGATCTGGTGGCAGTGCGGGCCAGCCGCAGGGACAAGAGCCCCTCCGTTATCGGCAAGGACGTTCTGGCGGTGTGTGCCATGGCGGATATCGTCTTTCTCGCCATGCACGGCAAGAACGGTGAGGATGGTCGTATTCAGGCGACGCTGGATCTGCTGGGGGTACCCTATACCGGCAGCGGCTATCTGGGTGCCGCCATGGCCATGGACAAAGCGGTGACCAAGCGCTTTATGGATGCCGAGGGGATCCGTACCGCCCCGTGGCACGATGTATGGTATACCGAGCAGGATATTCCCCGTCTGGTGAAGGAATTGGAAGTCCCCTGTGCGGTGAAGATCGTCAACGGCGGGAGCTCTATCGGCGTAGAGCTGCCCGACACCAAAGAGCAATTGCAAGTCACGCTGCACCGTATGTTGAAGCTGGGCAATCACGTGGTGGTGGAGAAGAAGATCAAAGGTCGGGAGATCAACATCGGCGTATTGGGTGATACCTATCTGCCTGCCGTGGAGATCATTCCCAAGGGCGATTATTTCGACTACGAGTGCAAGTATCAGGCGGGTGGTGCCACCGAGCTTTGCCCTGCCCCCATTACCGACGAGGAGTGGAAGCAGATCGGCGAGATGGCGGTAAAGCTGCACAAGGCATTAGGCTTGAGCGTCTATTCCCGCAGCGATTTTATACTGGACAATGACGGCAAGGCCTGGTGCCTGGAGGTCAATACCCTGCCGGGTATGACCCCCACCAGCCTGGTCCCCAAAGAGGCGGCGTGCATTGGCCTGAGCTACGCCGACCTGTGTGAGAAGATCGTGCTGGACTCTTTGAAAGCAAGAAAGGCGGAACGGAAATGATCCCTTGTACCGCAAAGGAAATATGCGCCGCAGTCGGCGGAGTGCTTTTGCAGGACGGCAGTGCCGTGACGGCGGTCTCTACCGACAGCCGCAAGGTCGGGGCAGGGGAGATGTTTATCCCATTGGTTGGGGAGAAGTTTGACGGCCATGCTTATCTGGAAAGTGCTTTGCAGAGCGGCGCAGAGGGTTGCCTGACGACAAAAAAGCCGGAAAGATTGCTGCCGGGAAAGTTTTACATACTGGTGGCCGATACGCTCCTTGCCCTCAAAGCATTGGCCGGCTGGTATCGCGGCAGATTTGAGCTCCCCGTGGTGCAGATCACCGGCTCTGCCGGCAAGACCACCACGAAAGAGATGATCGCCTGCGTCTTGGCGCAGAGGTTCAACACCCTGCGTACCGAGGCCAACTTCAATAACCACATCGGTACGCCCCAAATGCTGCTGCGGCTGATGCCGGAGCATGAGGCGGCGGTTATCGAAACCGGTATGAACCACTTTGGCGAGATCCGCTATCTGGGTGAGATGGTGCGCCCGAATTTTGCGGTCATCACCAATGTGGGTGACGCCCATATCGAAAACCTGGGCGGTACGCGGCAGGGGACGCTGCAGGCCAAGAGCGAGATTTTTGAAAATCTGCAAAAAGGCGGCGTTGCCGTTCTCAACGGCGATGATGCGCTGCTGAGCAAATTGGAACTGCCCTTTGAAACCGTTCTGTGCGGTCTGGGGGAGAACTGTGATGTTCAGGTCAGCAACGTCTGCGAAAACGGTATCGACGGCGTCACCTGTACCGTAAGGACCAAGCGCGACAGCTACGACGTGGCCATTCCCAGCCCCGGCACGTATATGGTCTACCCGGCATCCATGGCTATTGCCATCGGTGAAAAGCTGGGTTTGACAAAAGAGGAGATCCTGCGGGGCATCGCGTCCTATGCGCCTGTGGGCAGCCGGATGCATGTGATCCGCAAAAGCGGGGACCGCATCATCATCGACGACTGTTACAATGCCAATCCCCAGGCCATGAAAGAGGCGCTGAAAATTCTGGCGCAGACCGATGCCAAGCGCCGTGTGGCGATATTGGGCGACATGGGCGAACTGGGTGCGCTGACGCAAAAAGCACACCGTGATATTGGCGACTACACAAAATTCTTGCGGCTGGATGCAGTTATTACAATAGGTGTAAAGTCAAAATACATTACAGAAGAAAATCGCGCTGCGGCATGGTTTGCCACGGTGGAGGAAGCCTTGCCGACGATCCGTTTTGCGTTTTCCAAAGGAACGGCGGTGTTGGTGAAGGCGTCACATGCCATGGAATTCGGAAAAATTGTAAAGGAACTGGAACAAGTCAAGTGATCGACATTAGTGTACGGGATCTGGTCAAATCCTTTGATCTGGAAAAGAGAATACTGGACGGCCTGACTTTTCAGATCGACAGCGGCGAACGTGTGGGCCTGCTGGGGAAGAACGGCGCCGGCAAGACCACGCTGTTTAAGATTCTGATCGGCGAAATGGACTACGACAGCGGGGAGATCGCCATCGCCTCCGGCTGCCGTTTGGGTCTGATCTCCCAGATCCCCGTCTATCCGGCGCTCTACACCGTGGAGGACGTGCTGCGCAGCGCCTTTTCCCGTATGGACAGGCTGCATGAGGAGATGGAAGCTCTTGCTCAGCGGATGTCCCGAGGTGACGACAGCGCGGAAACGCTGAAGCGCTACGGCGATCTGGCAGCGCGGTTTGAGGGACTGGGCGGCTACGATACGGATACCGCTGTGAACAAGGTGGCAAACGGTCTGAACATCAGTTCCGCCATGCGGGAGCAGCTTTTTGACAGTTTGTCCGGCGGGGAAAAGACCCGGGTCAATCTGGGCAGACTGATTTTAGAGGACACGGATATCCTGCTTCTGGATGAGCCCACCAACCACCTGGATCTGCAGGCAACGGAGTGGTTGGAAGCCTATCTGGATAAATTCCGCGGTACGGTCATCACGATTTCCCATGACCGCTATTTCCTGGATCGTACGGTGAAACGCATTATCGAGATCGAGGGCGGTAAGGCGGCGTTCTATTCCGGCAATTACAGCTTTTACGCCATCGAAAAGGAACGGCGCTATCAGGAGCAGCTCAAGCAGTATGAAAAGGAACAGGCAAAGATCGCTCAGTTGGAAAAATCCGCCGAGCAGCTTCGGATGTTTGCCTTCAAGGGGCTGGACAAGACCTCCCGCCGCGCCATCTCCATGGAGCGCCGCATTGAGCGGATGCGCACCACGGAGAGACCCACCAAGGCCAGAAAGCTGGATGCCCGCTTTGCCAGCCGTGAATTCCGCGGCGACGAGGTACTGCAAATCCGCGGCGTCAGCAAGTCCTTTGATACGAAAAGGCTCTTTGACCAGGTCTATCTCCGTATCGAACCCGGGGAGCGCATTGCGCTTCTGGGCGAAAACGGCACGGGAAAGACCACGCTTCTCAATATGATCATGGGCTGCGAAACGGCGGACAGCGGCAATATCCGTCAGGGACCCAGTATCCGCACGGCGTATCTGCCCCAGATCATCCACTTTGATCACCCGGAGCGCAGTATGGTGGATACCATGTGCTACGAAAAAAGAGGCATGACGGCCACTTCGGCGCGGAACCGTCTGGCGGCATACGACTTTACCGGCGAGGACGTGTTTAAAAGCGTCAGCGTGCTTTCCGGCGGAGAACTCAGCCGTTTGCGATTGTGTATGCTGATGGATGAGGAGATCAATTTTCTCATTCTCGATGAGCCTACCAACCATCTGGACATCGACAGCCGAGAGTGGATCGAGGAGGCGGTGGAGTCCTTTGACGGTACGCTGCTCTTTGTCAGCCATGACCGCTATTTTATCAAGCGCTTTGCTACCCGTGTCTGGGAGCTGGAAAACGGCACCATCACGGATTATCCCATGGGCTTTGACCGCTACCGCGCGATAAAAGCATCCGAAAAACCCGAAGCAGTCGCATCGGCCTGTGCCAAAAAGGGGGATACCCGTACCGGACGGGGCAACCGCACCCAGCAGGCGGCGCGGAAACAGCTGACCATCTGCGAGAGCACCATCGCTTCTTTGGAGGCAGAGATCGCGCAGCTCAATAAGCAGATGGAAGCCTGCGGCAGCGATGTGGATAAAGTAAATGAACTTTACAGTATGATTACAGAGCTGGAGGCAAAACTGACCGGTGAAATGGAACGCTGGGAACAGCTCTGCCTGCAAACGGAAGAACAGGAGATGACGGTATGAGTGATATTCTTTGTGTCTATTATTCCCGCACCGGCAATACCCGCCGCGCGATCAAGGAGATCGCGATGGAGCTGGATGCCGAAGTGGTGGCCATCAGCGATGAGCAGAACCGTGCCGGCTGGCGCGGTTATATGAAGTGCGGTATGGATGCCATGCGTAAGTCTACCCACCCGCTGCGACCGTTTGAGACGGCAAAGCCCATCGAGGAGTATAAGCTCGTTATCATCGGAACGCCGGTCTGGGCAGGCCGCTGTGCAAGCCCCATCCGCGGCTTTTTGAAACGCCGGGGTCTGGAGGTCACCAAGGTGGCCTATGTGCTGACCCGAGACGGCAATCGCCGCTGTGAGGCAGTGTACGATCAAATGGACCAATATGTCGCGGGGAAAAAGCATCTCTTTGGGGTTTCTTTGCGTCCAAAGAGTGAGGGGTACAATTTCTGGCAGGATCAGTTCATCCGCGATGTGCAGCGTTATATGGAGCAGGGAAATGCTTGAGAAGCTTGCCGGAATAGAACAGCACTATATAGAGCTATGTGAGCGGCTGAATGACCCCACCGCCTATGCAGACCATGCCGAATTGACGAGATTGCAGCGGGAGCATTGCCGACTGCAGCCCCTGATAGAGACTTATCGCGCCTATTTGGCAGCGATACAAGAACAGGAGGAGGCACAGAAGCTGCTGGCTGACCCGGAGATGCACGTTCTTGCTCAGGAGGAGCTTTCCGCTGCAAAGGCGGCACAGGAGAAGCATTTTGAGCGGCTTCGTCTCCTGCTGCTGCCTGCTGACCCGGATGATGACCGCTCTGCGGTGCTGGAGATCCGTGCCGGTGTAGGCGGGGAAGAGGGCGCACTCTTTGCCGCTGACCTTCTGCGGATGTACCGGATGTATGCCCAGAAGCGGGGATTTGTCTTTGACGTGGTCTATGTAAACGAAACGGAGCTGGGCGGTGTGAAGGAAGCCGCCGTGACCGTAGAGGGCGAAGGTGTATGGTCGCGCCTGAAATTTGAAGCGGGCACCCACTGCATCAAGCGGGTACCCCAGACGGAGAGCGCAGGCCGTATCCATACCTCCACAGCCACCGTGGCTGTCATGCCGGAGGCGGAGGAAGTGGAGTACGTCATCGACCCAAAGGATCTGAAGATCGACACCTATCATTCCTCCGGCGCCGGTGGTCAGCACGTGAACAAGACCGAGTCCGCTATCCGCATCACCCATCTGCCAACCGGCATGGTGGTGGAGTGCCAGGACGAGCGCAGCCAGTACAAAAACAAGGATCGTGCCATGAAGATACTGCGTACCCGTTTGAAAGAGGCGGAGCGGGAAAAGCAGGACGCGGAGTACGCTGCCCGCCGGAGACGACAGATCGGCGGGGCAGAGCGGGCCGAGAAAATTCGCACCTACCGCTTTCAGGAGAAGATCGTGGTGGACCACCGCCTGAGCGGTGAAAACAGATCCGTCCCGGTTGCAGCCTTTTTTGACGGCGACCTGGACACCATCATTGATGCGCTGACACTTGCGGAGCAGGCGCAGCTGCTGGAACAACAGGAAAACCGATAAAGGAGGAACACGAATATGCTGGAATGGACGAAAAAAATGTATGACAAGGCCGGTCCCAAGGTGGCAGAGGCCATTCGCCGCCGCCGTATGGAAGCCTACTACTGCTCCACGGCAGAGGAGGCCGTGGCAAAAGTGCTGGAGCTGATCCCCATGGAGGACAGCGTGTCCTGGGGCGGCACCATGACAGTCAATCAGCTGGGTGTCAAGGAGCTTTTGGCCAAGAGGGGGCAGAAGCTCATTGACCGCGACACAGCCCAAACGCCGGAGGAACGGGATGCTATTATGCGGGAAGCTCTCTTCTGCGGTACGTTTCTGATGTCCGCCAACGCCATCGCCGAGACCGGTGAGCTGGTGAACATCGACGGCGCTGCCAACCGGGTAGCCGCTCTATGCTACGGACCCCGCAGCGTGGTGGTGATAGCGGGTATGAACAAGGTAGCGCCCACTTTGGACGCGGCTATCTCCCGCGCCCGTCATATTGCCGCCCCCATGAACGCCCAGCGCTTTGACGGCAAGACCCCCTGCAGCGTCACCGGTCAGTGCGCCGACTGTGTCAGTCCCGACTGTATCTGTAACCAGATCGTCATTACCCGCGGTGTCCGTCCCGCCGGCCGCATCAAGGTGGTGCTGGTAGGCGAAGATTTAGGGTTTTAAGAAAGAAAGAAGTAAAATTGGAAACCAAAATTTTTCATCCGGAAAAAGAAACAGATGCGATTGCCGAAGCCGCCGCTATCATCAGGCGCGGCGGTCTTTTGGGCATACCCACGGAGACGGTGTACGGCTTAGGTGCCGATGCCCTGAACGAGGATGCGGTGTGCCGTATCTTTGAGGCGAAGGGACGCCCCCAGGACAATCCCCTCATCCTCCATGTTCCCAACGATGTGGCCTGGCTGGAGCGCTACTGCCATGATGTACCCCAAACGGCATACCGTCTGGCGGAGAAGTTCTGGCCCGGCCCCTTGACCATGATCCTGCCCCGGCGGGAGATCGTGCCCCTGCGCACCACCGGCGGACTGGATACCGTTGGCATCCGCTGTCCCGACCACCCCATGACCCAGGCGATCATCGCCGCCGCCGGGGTACCTATTGCCGCACCCAGCGGCAACACATCGGGACGCCCCAGTCCCACCACGGCGCAGCACATGATCGAGGACATGGACGGCAAGATCGACGGCATCGTGGACGGCGGTGCGTGTCAGGTGGGTGTGGAGAGCACGATCATCGACCTGACCGTGACACCGCCCCGGCTTTTGCGCCCCGGCGGATTACCTCTGGAGGAGCTGGAGGCGGTTTTGGGCGAAGTTACCGTGGATAAGGCGGTACGCGAAAAGCTGGCGGACGGCGAGAAAGCCAAAGCACCCGGCATGAAATACCGCCACTATGCCCCCAAAGCGCCTGTTACGGTGGTGCTGGGCGCCCCCATGCGTTCGGCGGGCTATATCGCGTCCCACCTGGCGGAGAAAACAGGGGTCATCTGCTTTGACGAATATGTACCGCTCTTTGCAGGACATATCGTACATAAGCTGGGTGCTGCTGCGGATAAAAAAACCCAGGCGCAGCAGGTCTTTGACGCCCTGCGTACCTTTGACGGTACGAACGCAGAGGAGATTTATGCCCAGTGTCCCGATGAGCGAGGACTGGGTCTTGCAGTGAGCAACCGACTGAAAAAGGCAGCGGGTTTCCACACCGTGGACGTAGGCGAACCCTTGATCGTGGGCATTACAGGTCCCACCGGCGCAGGAAAGACCAGCGCCCTTCGTGCCGTGCGGAAGCTGGGCGGCGCCGTGCTGGACTGCGATGCCATTTACCATGAACTGCTGAAAAGCGATACCGCGCTGCGTCAGGCGCTGACCGACACCTTTGGCAACGTGTTCGGCGAAACGGGACTGGATCGTCAAAAGTTGGGCAGGATCGTGTTCGGGGATCCGGCGGAGCTGCAAAAGCTCAATGGCATCATCTACGACTTCCTGCCCCGTGAACTGGAGCGCCGTATGGCGGCATACGGTACGGCACCCCTTATCGCGGTGGATGCCATCAATCTCATCGAGTCGGGGCTGTACAAACTCTGCAAACGCACCCTTGCCGTGCTTGCCCCGAAAGAGGATCGGGTAAGGCGGATCATGGCGCGGGACGGTATCCCCGAGGACTACGCAAGACTGCGTGTGGAAGCGCAGAAGGACGACGCCTTCTATCGGGAGAACTGTACCGATATTCTGCTCAACAACGCCGGGACAGTCTCGGCTTTTGAGGAACTGGCCTACGCTACGTTCCTGATGCTATGCAAGGAGGAGAATTCCCTATGAGTGAAGAACTGAAAGCGCGCAAGGAAAAGCTCTTTGCCGTGGGCAAAAACGGCTATGATCGGATGCCTGCCGCCGAGGAAGCGGCGCTTCGGGATTACTGCGCCAAGTACATGGACTTCCTGCAAAAGGGCAAGACCGAGCGGCTCTGTGCCGATCTTACCGTCAAGCTGGCGGAGAAAAACGGCTTCGTGCAGTATAAGCGCGGCATGGCGCTCAAGGCAGGCGACAAGGTTTATTCCTGCAACCGCGGCAAGAGCGTGATGCTGGCGGTCATCGGCAGGCGTCCCCTCTCCGAGGGGTGTCAGATCGCCGCGGCACATATTGACTCGCCCCGACTGGACCTGAAGCCCAATCCCCTGTATGAGGACAGCGAGCTGGCGTATTTCAAGACCCACTACTACGGCGGCATCCGCAAGTACCAATGGGTGACCATGCCCCTGGCACTCTACGGCGTGGTGGCGCTGAAGGACGGCGGCGTGGTGAACGTGACGCTGGGTGAGGGCAACGAACCCAAGTTCGTTATCACCGATTTATTGCCCCATTTGGGACAGGAACAGGGCAAAAAGCCACTGTCCGAGGCCATTCCCGCCGAAAGCCTGAATATCCTGCTGGGTTCCCGCCCCGTCTGCGGGGAGGACAGCGACCGGGTGAAACTGACCGTCATGGAAAAGCTGAACGAGAAGTACGGCATCACCGAGGACGACTTCACCTCCGCTGAGCTGGAATGCGTTCCCGCGCTGAACGTGACCGACATCGGTATCGACGGCAGCATGATCGGCGCTTACGGCCACGATGACCGTGTGTGTGGCTACGCGGCGCTGCAGGCGATTTTGGATATCGACACGCCGGAAAAGACCGCCGTGTGTATGCTGGCGGACAAGGAGGAGATCGGCTCCATGGGCGTTACGGGGATGCAGAGCGCCGGCTTTGATACCTTTATGAACGATCTGTGCGACGGGCAGAACGTCCTGCTGCGGGAGTGCTACGAAAACGCCTTCTGCCTCAGCGCCGGCGTGACGGCGGCGTGTGGCCCCAACTTTGCCGAGGTGTTTGAGAAGAAGAACGCCGCGTATCTCAACCACGGCATTGGTTTTTGCAAGTACACCGGCGCCCGCGGCAAGTCCGGCGCCAGCGATGCCTCCGCTGAGACCGTGGCCTACGTCCGTCGGGTGATGGACGATGCCGCCGTGATCTGGCAGATCGCGGAGCTGGGCAAGGTGGACATCGGCGGCGGCGGCACGGTGGCGCAGTACATGGCAAACCGCAACATCGCCACATTGGATGCCGGCGTACCCGTTTTGAGTATGCATGCCCCCTTTGAGGTGGTGTCCAAGCTGGACTGCTACATGACTTACAAGGGCTGCAAGGCCATTTTTGAAGCGGAATAGAGAACAAGATACAACGCCGGAGCTGACGCTCCGGCGTTTCTCTTTGCCGTTTTTTTATTCCATTTCCCTTGCCGCCGCATTGGCGTTGGTGCAGAAGGTTTCCACCTCCAGCGCCACATCGTCCCCATCGCCCAATCGCTGCAGCAGCTCGTACCACTCGGTCCGTGCAACGGCAAAGCCGGGGGTATTGAGGTCGTAGCTGCCCATCATGGGCATGAAAGCGGAGAAGTCATCCGTCACCGCACCGCTGTACTGCCGCACACCGTAGTGCCCGCAGAGCTTGACCAGCTTACCGTACACGGCATCCTTGTCGGTGAGATAGGTCAGCAGCGACTTTGCCGCCTCCACTGTGTCCTCGTCGCCGTTATCGAAGCAGGAGAAGCCCCAGACCTCACCGGGCATACGGGCATCGCCCTCTTCCGTGGGGTATGCCATGGGGAAGGCGGTGAAATTCTCGGGCAATTCGCTTTCGCTGCTCCAGCACAGACTCATGGCCAGCTGCTCCTTGGCAAACAGGAGGTTTTCGTCCTGTGCCACGATGTTTTCGTCGAAGATCACGCCCCGCTGCTTTTGCAGCTCGGTGAGGGCGCGGATATTCTCCTCGCTGTCTAGCGTATAGCGGCTGTGGGTGTCGTCGGTAAAGCTGCCGCCATAGAGATCGTTCACCAATGCCCGCGTTCCCTGATCGCCGTTCTGCCCGCCGCAGTATAAAGCGAGCACGTCCGGCGACTGATCCAGCGTTTTCAGCGCCTTGACAGCGCTGAAAAAGTTTTCGGTGGTCCAGGTGTGATTGACCTCGTCGATATATTGCAGGGCATTGGCATCACGGAACATCTCATAGTTGATGGCCATGCAGGTCACGTCCATCACAGCCGGAAGAGCGTAGAACAGACCCTCACTGTCGGTGCAGGCATCCTTGACCGAACGGTAAGTGGTGCCTTTGCACAGATCGGCGAGATCGACGGCAGCACCGCCGCGGCGCTGAGCGTGCTGAAGCTGACTCAAACTGCCGAGCAGCAGGTCGGGGCAATCGCCGCTTTCAATGGCGGAGCTGACCTCACAGCTGCCGCTTTCTTCACTCAGGCAGGTGAGTTCCACTGTTACATTGGGATAGGTATCGGAAAATTCCCGCAGCAGCGTCCGAACGGACGATTCGCTGTCCCACTGTCCCATGGGATAGGCCCACAGCGTCAGGGTGATAGGATCTTCCGCCTCCTCCGTTTCAGCTGTCTGCGTTTCACCGCAGCCTGCCGCAGTGAGCAGCAGGCCCAGCAGCAGGAGCAGGGACAAAATATGTTTAAGTTTCATGTATTTCCTCCGTTTATCGTGATAGGGCAAGTTGTCCTAAAAAAATTCCCAATAAGTATAGCACAGTTTTGCCGTCATGTCACGGAAAACTTGTATGAAATGCGCTTCCCTTGCGCAAGCTACCGCAAAAGGGAGGGCGTATCATGTATCAAAACGACGAGCGCGAGGAAAACAGAGACACACCGCAGCAGCAGATCATCGAGATGGGCAGCACCGTGGTGAAAAATCGGCGGGGCACCATCCACTGTCTGACGATCATCGGGCAGATCGAGGGGCATATGCTCCTGCCCAACACCACCAAAACCACAAAATACGAGCACGTTATGCCGCTCATCGCGTCCATTGAGGCTTCGGACGAGGTGGACGGCCTGTTGCTGCTGCTGAATACCGTGGGCGGCGACATCGAGGCGGGACTGGGCATCGCCGAGCTGATATCGGGCATGGAAAAACCCACGGCGACCCTGGTGCTGGGCGGCAGCCATTCCATCGGCGTCCCTCTGGCAGTTTCCGCCGGACACACCTTTATTGTACCCAGCGCCAGCATGACCATACATCCCGTGCGGATGTCCGGTACGGTGATCGCCGCCCCGGCGACCTATCATTATTTTGAGCGGCTGCAGGAGCGGATCATCGACTTCGTGGCGCGCAATTCCCGCATCAGTGCCGAAAAGTTTCGGGAGCTGATGCTGTCGGTAGGAGATATGGCAAACGACGTGGGCAGCGTGATCTACGGCAAAGAGGCGGTGGCGCTGGGCATCATCGAGCGCATCGGCGGACTTTCCGACGCCCTGGAGAGCCTGTACCGCCAAATCGAGGAAAACGGATCGTAGAGCGTGTGGGGTAAAAGCGTGCCGACGGCACGTTTTTATCCCACACGATACGCCGAAAAATCCGATAAAATTTTATGGTAATTTGTCTTGCATTTCTTTTTCGGATATGGTATTATATACCATGTAATGATGGATGTATGTTGCAACACATCTGTTGTTACAAACAATATTTTCGCTTTGGCGGTGACGGAGGTCTCTGGCGGGGCAGAGTGAGTCTGTTGGGTTTCGGTTTAGCAGCTGAAAATCGAAAACGGCCCCGGGGCGAAAGGAAAGGAGAAATAACGAATATGAGAATGCAAAATGCAAGCATGGAGTTTGTCACGTTCGATGCGCAGGATGTGATTATGACCAGCGGCACTCCTATGGCGTGGTTTAAGGTAACTCAGAGTTTGGTGAAAGATTCAACTGGTTATAATACTGGAATTTGGCAACTTTCGGGGGGGGGCCAATTAATCCTTATGATCGATAATAATTTTATTACCGGTGAGCCATACGTGCAGTTGACCGGTGGGGTGAGTGGGCAGTCCTACAGCGCAGGCGCTAATATGTATAATATTATTAACGCAAAGGAAGCTACTGCTGACACAATAGAAGGAGATCAGCTTTTCCATCTGCTGCCTGATGCTGAAGGTGATATTGCTTCTGTTATTGGCTGGCTCATAGCAAACGGCAAACAGTAATCCCCTTACACACAAGACGCACCACCTTCCCCTGCAAGGTGGTGCGTTTTTTTGTGTCCTTCCCCCTTGCCCTCGTTGCGCCTGTTTTCACCGCATTCTCCGTAGGGGCGACCCTTGCGGTCGCCCGCATTCTTTGTATGGCGCGCTGCTGTACATTTTTCTTGGAACATTTCTGTTTTTCCGTAGGGGCGGACGACTCTGTCCGCCCTTACTTTTTGCCAACCCATTCCTTCCCGTACG
>JAZUEB010000057.1:0-19151 GCA_045639965.1 Vescimonas sp.
CAGATGGACGTGCTCCTGATAGGGCGTCTCAATGGTCTCTTCAAAGATCTCATCCGCCTCGGCAAAGACCTCGTCCATGGGTCTGCCCTTTTCGCAGAACAGCTCACACATCACGTTGCTGTTCTTCTCCGGGAACATGGGGCCGCCCACACAGTTGATGCCGTCGTCAATGGTGACGGCGGGGACCTCTTCTTCGTAGTCGATCTTGATCTGCGCTTTCAGCTCCTTGAGCGTTGCGCGGTCGGGACCCACCACCAAACCGATGGTCTCGCCCACATACAGGACGTAATCCTCAGCAAAGCAGCGCCAGTCCTTCAGGATCATCCACAACTCGTTCTTGCCGTTTGCCGGAATATCCTTGGCGGAGATAAAATGATACCCCGCCGGAAATTCCGGCAGATGGATCGCCTTGATCTTTCCTCTGGGAACGGCGGAACGCACCATATAGGCATACTGCATATCGGGCAACACCATGTCACAGACATATTTTGCCTCGCCGCGTGCCTTTTGTCGGGCATCTACACGGACGACCTTGTCGTCAATTTTTGTTACCGGCATTTGTCTGCCTCCTTATCGTGAATTTTAAAAGCAAAAATTATATCACATATTAACAACATTAATATTAGCACATTCTGCTCTGTTTGAAAAGGGAAAGCGTAATTCTAATTTGTGAATAGCGTGGAAATCATTTGACAGCTTTTTATGATTTCGGGTATACTAAGCGCAGAAGGATGTGATACCCATGAAAATCGGCTGCGTAGTACTGGCCGCCGGAAACAGCGCACGGTTTGGTGAGAACAAGCTGCTGCGGGAGTTTGCAGGGCAGACCATGATCTCCCGCGCGCTTGACGCCATTCCCACAGAGAAGATCGCCAACGTGGTAGTCGTAACACAATACCGTGAAATTGAGGAGCTTGCAAAGGAAAAAGGCTTTACACCAATTTGCAACGAGCACCCGGACTTCGGACAAAGTTACAGCGTCAAGCTGGGCTTGCAGGCCCTCTCCGATTACGATGCGGTTCTGTTCCAGGTCTCCGATCAGCCTTTGCTGCAAAGGGAGAGCGTAAGTGCGCTCATCGACTTCTATTGCAAGCACCCGAAGAATATCGTTGCCCTGGGTTACCAGGGACAGCGCGGTAATCCCTGCATCTTCCCTGCCACCTACTTCCCCAATCTTATGGAGATCGAGGGCGACCACGGCGGCAATGTGGTCATTCGCAGGCATGAAAATGCGCTGATGCTGTTGGAGGTATCCCCAAAGGAACTGACGGATGTGGATTCCCCCGAGGAATGGAACCTGTTTTGATATCTGCGGCGGCACAAAAAGTGCCGCCGCTTCTTATTTACCACCAGTAGCGCGGCATCTTGGGACGCTCATAGGGCGTTTTCATCAGAGGCAGACTGGTGCGCATCTCGCCGTCCATGGCGAAGTAGGCGCCTGCCACGGCAGGTGCCGTGGGAATGGTGGTGATCTCACCGATGCCGATCGCGCCGCAGGCCATATCCTGTCCCGGCTTTTCCACCAGAATGCTGGTGATCTTCGGCACCTGATGGGCCCGGAACAAACCCAGCGTCCCCATCTTTGCGCTGGGAATGCAATCATACAGCGGGTAGTGCTCCGTCAGGGTAAAGCCATGCGCCATGGTGACGCCGCCCTCGATCTGTCCCTCGCAGTTTCTGGGATTGATGGCCTTGCCCACATAGTGCGCCGCCACGATCTCCTTTATGGTCGCGTCCTCGTTCAGAATGCAGACCTGGGTGGCGTAGCCGTAGGCCACATGGCTGACGGGATTTTCCACACCCTCAATGCCCAAAGCGTCCGTTTTAGCCAGATACTCACCGTAGAACTCCTGCCCCTCCAGCTGTCTCCAGTCCACGGTCGCATCCGACGGCAGCTCCGTACCGATGACGCCGCTGCCGCAGTTCTGCCCCGGCAGCTCGCTGCACGCGGCAGCGTTGGCAATACCGGCATAGTCGGAAACCGTGATGTCTGCCCCTCCTCCCCCCAGAAGCTCCTGGCAGGCACGGCGGCAGGCTTCGCCTGTGACCAGCGTCTGACGGGAGCCGGAGGTGGTGCCGGAATCCGGCGCATTCACCGTGTTGGCGGCTTCGTAAATGATATCGCAGCGGTCACAATGGAGCATGGTACCCACGATTTGGGTCAGTACTGTACCCAAGCCCTGTCCGATGCAGGAAGCACCGCTGCGGATGTGGATCTTGCCATCCCGCACCGCCAAAATGCAGCGTCCCGTATCGGGGATACCCACGCCAACGCCGGCGTTCTTCATGGCGCAGGCAATACCGACATTCTTGTTCTTTTCGCAGATGTCTTTGACGGCTTCAAGGGTTTCCACAAGTCCGGTGGACGGCGGTGCGATCTGTCCGTTGGGCATCACCTGACCGGGACGGATGGCGTTGCGGTAACGGATCTCCCAAGGGGAGATGCCCAGCTCATGCGCCATCTTGGTCAGTGTCATCTCCATGGCGTAGCAGGTCTGGGTCACGCCGAAACCGCGGAATGCTCCCGCCGGCGGATTGTTGGTATAATAGGCACGGCCGGTGATTTCAAAGTTCTGATAGTTGTAAGGACCTGCCGCATGGGTACAGGCGCGCTCCAGCACCGGTCCGCCCAGAGACGCATACGCACCGGTATCGGCGGTAACCTCCGCCTTGACGCCCTGAATGATGCCGTCACGATTACACCCCATAGTGATGGTCACCTTCATGGGATGGCGTTTCGGGTGAACAAGAATGCTCTCCTGACGGCTCAGCTTCACCTTGACAGGCCTGCCGGAAAGCCAGGCGATCAGCGCTGCATGGTGCTGTACCGTCATGTCCTCCTTGCCGCCGAAGCCGCCGCCCACCAGCATATTGGTCACGTGTATCTTCTCCTGGGGAATGCCCAGCATATAGGAGGTCTCCCGGGCCGTATCATAGGTGCCCTGATCAGAGGAGAGAATCGTCACACCGTCGCCATCGCGGTAAGCCACCGCGCACTCCGGCTCTAAAAAAGCATGCTCGGTATAGGGGGTCTCGTAGTGGTACATCAGCACGTAATCCGCGTCACGGATCGCCTGATCCGCATCGCCGCGGGAGACGTGCTTTTCGCACAGCAGGTTGCCCGATTCATGGACTTTAGGTGCATAGGGTTGAGCGGCATAGGTAGGACTGAACACCGGCTTGAGGACCTCGTATTCCACCTCCACCAGCGCCTTTGCCTGGGCTAAAATCTCCGGCGTTTCCGCCGCCACCAGACAGATGGCATCACCCAAGTAGTGGGTGATCTTTCCCACGGGGATCATGGTGTCCCAGTCCTGCTTCAGGTGGCCTACCTTGACCTGTCCGGGGATATCGTCCGCGGTATAGACGCCGATGACGCCGGGCAGCGCCTCGGCTTTTTCCTTGCGGATCGCCAACACCCGGGCACGAGGGTACTTGCTGCGCACAGCACCGCCGTAGATCATGCCGTCCAGATAGAGGTCGTCAGCATAATTACCGGTACCCAGTACCTTCTCCACCGCATCCACACGGGGCATGGACCGGCCTACACGGTTAGGTGTATCCTCTTCGGGGATGCGGCCTTCCCGGAAGATCTTTGCTGCCAGCAAAATGCCGTCAATGATCTTCACATAGCCGGTACAGCGGCAGATATTGTTGCGTATGGCATAGGCGGCTTCCTCCCGGGCAGGGTCGGGATTGGTGTCCAGCAGTCCCTTGGCGGAGATGACCATGCCGGGAATGCAGAAGCCGCACTGCACCGCGCCGGCTTTCCCGAAGGCATAGGAATAGACCTCCTTCTCCCAGTCGGAGATACCCTCCACCGTTACAATGGCTTTCCCCTCCAGCTTGTCCGTCTGGGGCACGCACGCCTTGGTGGGTTTCCCGTCGATCAGCACATGGCAGGTGCCGCAGGCACCCTCGCTGCAGCCGTCCTTCACCGAGGTCAGGCGCAGCTCGTCCCGCAGAAAGCGGATCAGCTTCTGGTTTTTCTCGACGTTGTATTCCCTGCCGTTTACCGTAAATCTTGCCATTTTCTTCACCTCGTGTGTGGGAAATGTTTTCCTAAAACTTTTTTAGGTATTATACAATAATTTTTAGCTTTTCGCAAGAGAAATTGTTGGAAGCCTTACTGAATTTTCAAAAATAAACGGACAGCAGATGCTGTCCGTTTGCTCGCTAAATTTCCAGTTCAAAAAAGCCGTCTGCGTCTAAATCCGCCGTCAGCTTTTCCAGCGCCTCACGCATCGTTACCTCAGCACGCCATGCCATCCCGCAGTCCGCGGTAATACTGCGCGGAACCGGGATCAGCCGCCCCGGCAGATCTGCCTCTTTGCAGCGTTTTTCCATCTCCATGGCACCCGCCGTGGTGTGAAAAGTCACCAAAAGCCACATTTTCTTTTTGATCATTTTGCAATCTCCCTGATGGCGGCGATGGCGGCATCCACTTCATCTGCGGTGTTGTAATACCCAAAGCTGAAGCGCACTGCCCCCCGCTTCTCCGTGCCCAGTGCTCGGTGGAGCCGCGGCGCACAATGGGCGCCGGGACGGGTGGCAATACCGAATTGCTCCGCCAGCACATCGCTGACCCGGGCGGAATCGTAATCCTGCACGTTCAGCGTCACAACAGGCGCACGGTCAAAAGTGGAAAAATCGCCGTAGACGGCAACACCGCCGATTTGACACACGCCCTCATAAAAGCGCCGCATCAGCGCCTGTTCGTGGGTACGAATGGTGTCAATACCGGTCTCCGTCAGAAAATCCAGCGCTGCGGAGAGTCCCGCGATACCGTGACCGTTCAGCGTACCCGCCTCCAGACGAGTGGGATACTGGGACGGCTGGGTCTCCAGATAGGTCTGTACCCCCGTACCGCCCACCTTCCACGGTCGGATCTCCACACCCTCACGGACGCACAGTCCGCCGGTTCCCTGGGGACCCATCAAACTCTTATGGCCGGTAAAACACAGCATGTCAATGTGCATTTTCTCCATGTCGATGGGAAAAACGCCCGCCGTCTGGCTGGCATCCACGATGAAAAGTAAACCGTTTTCGTGGGCGATCTGCCCGATTTTGGCAATGTCCATCACGTTGCCGGTGAGGTTGCTGGCATGGGTACAGA
The DNA here is from genome assembly GCA_045639965.1 of Vescimonas sp. GTDB lineage: Bacteria > Bacillota > Clostridia > Oscillospirales > Oscillospiraceae > Vescimonas. The sequence goes on from JAZUEB010000057.1 coordinate 5,117, forward strand.
CGATTGCCTTTGTGTTCGGTTTTATCAGTTTTGTAAAGTCATCTAACTTTACAGTTCCCTTTTGGTCCGCCGGCACAAAATCTACGTTTCCATGGCGATAGAGCGGCCGCAGAACGGAGTTGTGCTCGCAGTCGGTGGAGATCACGTGGTCTCCCGGCTCCAAAACCCCTGCAATGGCGATGTTCAGCGCCTCGGTGGAGTTGGCGGTGAACACCACATGATCGGGTCGGGTACAGCCAAACAGAGCCGCCAGCTTCTCCCGGCAGGCATAGATGGTGCGGGAGGCGTCCAGCGCCCCCTCGTGTACGCTCCTGCCGCTGTTGCCGAAGGTCTGCATGGCGCTCACCACCGCGTCGATCACCGCTTGGGGCTTCCGCATCGTGGTGGCAGCATTGTCCAGATAGATCATGGTTTAATCACCTTACCCGCCTCTGTCAGCTTCTCCACGATGGTGTACATATTGGTCACGCTGCCGACAGCCAGTTTTTCCGTCAAACCGTAGAAGTTCAGACAGGTGCCGCAGGTCAGGATCTCCACACCCTTTTCGGCCATACTGCGCAGATCCTCCAGTGAGTCGGAACCATCCACCGTCAGCTTGGCACCGCCGTTATAGAACAGGATGGTTTTCGGCAGCTGTTCCAACTGGGAAAGTGCAAAGAGAAATCCTTTCATCAACGTACGGCCCAGATCCTCAGCACCGCGGCCCATCGCGTCTGTGTCAACCGCCACCACATAGTCGTTCCCCATGGGTTGGCAAACGATCGGCGTTTCCGCTGTCACGGCACCCCGGACTTCCATGCTCACCACAAAGTGCTTCTCCCCCACCTCGTCAACGGAGGGCGTCAGTCCCTTCTGCTGTGCCATACGCTTCACATTTTCCACAGCAACGGCATTGTCCACGTGGACCTCCAAAACCCCCTCGGTCATGCCGGCAAGCGCCTGATTGGCCTTGACCACCGGCAGCGGGCACGCCATACCGCGTGCATCGAGAATCGTGTTCATCAAAAACATCTCCTTTGCGTTATTCTCTTTTAAGAATATTGTACCACAGAAAAAAGAGACCCGCAAGGGTCTCTTTTCACGGATTGCAATTTTGCGTGATCGCCGCCAGAAGCTCGTTCTTCCCCGTTCCCTTCTCTGCGGAAAACGGGATCAGCAGATCGTTCTCGCCCAATTCCAGCGTCTCGCGGATCAGTTGCATATTGGGTGCGATCTCGCTCTTTTTCAGCTTATCCAGCTTGTTGGCCACTACGATGAGAGGGCAGCCGCTTTGCCTGAACCAGTCGCGCATGGTCACATCGTCAGCGGTGGGTTTGTGTCGTGCATCCACGATCTGCACGCCCAGCGTCACCAGACCCTCGGCGGCAAAATAGCTCTCCATCAGCCTGCCCCAGCGGTCACGCTCTGCCTGAGAAACCTGTGCGTAACCGTAGCCGGGCAGGTCGGTAAAGTAGATCTTGTTGTCGATACGGAAATAGTTGATCTGGCTGGTCTTACCGGGGGTTGCTCCTACACGGGCAAAGTTTTTGCGGTTCAGCAGGCGGTTGATGACCGAGCTTTTGCCCACGTTGGAGCGTCCTGCAAAGGTCACCTGGGGCCTGCCGTCGTAGAGGAATTGCTCCGGCTTCACCGCGCTGCGTACAAACTCCGCTTGATTAAAGTTGATTGCCACAGCGCAGCTCCTCTCTCGGCTCGGCACCGATAGCGGCAAGACGATCTACCGTCTGTTTCGTCTCCTGCGGCACCAGCGCCACGGCGAATACGGCGTCCACCGTCTCCACCGATACGAAACGCAGCGCCTTGCGGACGGTCTGGTCGATCTCCTCCAGATCCTTTTCGTTTTCCTTGGGGATAATAACGGTTTGGATACCGTTTCGCAGCGCCGCCATAGTCTTCTCCTTCAATCCGCCGATGGGCAGCACCCGTCCCCGGAGGGTCACCTCGCCGGTCATGGCCACGTCACGGCGCACCTTACGCCCCGTGAGAGCCGACAGCATGGCGGTAGTGATAGCGATACCCGCGCTGGGGCCGTCTTTCGGCACGGCACCCTCAGGGAAGTGGATGTGCAGATCGCGGTTCTTGTAAAACTCGCCGTCGATGCCCAGCTCCGCGCAGCGGCTGCGCAGACAGCTCAGCGCCGCCTTGGCACTCTCCTGCATCACCGCGCCCAGATTGCCGGTCAGCTCCAGCTTGCCGGTGCCTTCCATCACGTTTACTTCCACTTCCAGAATTTCGCCGCCGACCTCCGTCCAGGCAAGACCGTTCACCACGCCGATCTCGTCCTGTTTGCTATGTACACTATCGATGTAACGCACCACACCCAGGTAGTCTTTCAGGTTTTTCTCTGTAACGCCAACTGACTTTACATCTGTTGATACCAGCTCCATTGCGGTTTTCCGGCACAGCTTGCCGATCTGCCGTTCCAGTACGCGGACGCCGGACTCCTTGGTGTAGCCGGTGATAATGCCGCGCAGGGCGTTATCGCTGATGCGGAGCTGGTTTTTTTTCAGGCCATGCTCCTTGAGCTGCTTGGGAATCAGGTGCTGCCTGGCGATCTGTACCTTTTCCTCGTCGGTGTAACTGCTCAGCTCAATGACCTCCATACGGTCCAGCAGGGGTCTTGGAATGGTCTCTGTGGTGTTGGCGGTGGTGATGAACATCACCCGGCTCAGATCCACGGGGATTTCTAAAAAGTGGTCGCGGAATGCATAATTTTGCTCGCTGTCCAGAACTTCCAAAAGGGCACTGGCGGGATCACCCCGCATATCATTGCCCAGCTTATCCACCTCGTCCAGCACCATCAGCGGGTTCATGGCGCCGCAGCGGGTAATGGCCTCGATAATACGGCCGGGCATAGCGCCGATATAGGTCTTGCGGTGCCCGCGGATATCCGCTTCGTCCCGTACGCCGCCCAGAGAAAGCCGGGCCAGCTTGCGGTTCATGGCGCCGGCAACGGAGATGGCAATGGAGGTCTTGCCCACACCCGGAGGACCCACCAGGCACAGGATCTTGCCCTTTGCATCGGGATTGATCTGCCGGACCGCTACAAATTCCAGCACACGTTCTTTGACCTTATCCAGCCCGTAGTGATCGCGGTCCAGAATGGTGCGGGTCCTGGCAACGTCCGCCCTGTCACGGGTATATTTTCCCCATGGCATCTCCAGACAAACGTCCAGATAGTTGCGGATCACGGACGCCTCGGCGCTGCCGTATGGCTGCTTGGCAAGGCGATCCACCTCTTTTTCCAGTTTCTTGCGGATCTCCCCGGAGACCGTCAGTTTGGCGATCTTTTCGTTGTACTCGTCGATCTCCAGGTCTCCATCGTCTCCCAGCTCATGCTGGAGCACCTTCACCTGCTCCCGCAGGATCATATCCTTCTGTACGCGGGCGACACGGGCGCGGACTTTCTCCTGCAGATCCATCTCGATCTGCAGAACCTCTACCTCATGGGACAAAATGCCGTTGACGGTTTTCAGGCGCTTGACGGGGTTCAGCTCCTCCAGGATCTTCTGCCGATCCTCATGGCGCAGCGTCACGTTCTGTGCGATAAAATCCGCCAGTCTGCCGGGGTCCCGCTGATCCAGCACGGCGGCAACGAACTCGTCATTCAGATTGCTGACCAGCTCCTTGTACTCACCGAATATGGCGTAGGTCTGGCGCAGCAGCGCCTCGGTACGGCTGGTCAACTTCCCGGGGAAATCCTCCTCGAGAAGCTCCACATTGGCCTGTAAAAACGGCTTGACCTGCCACAGCCGATGGATCATGGCGCGCTGTTCGCCCTCAGCGATGACGCGCACTGTGCTGTCGGAGGTCTTGATGATTTGCAAAATATGGCAAACGGTACCGATTTTATAGAGGTCGTCCTCCATCGGCCTTGCGGTGGAAATGTCATGCTGGGTCACCAAAAAAATGCGGCGATCTGCTTCCATAGCGCTGTCCAGCGCATAAATACTGATCTCACGCTCCACGTCAAAGCTCAGCGTAAGCTCAGGAAAAACCGTCAGGCCGCGAAGTGCCAGAACGGGTAAATTCAACGTCATTCTTTCTTCCATAGGGGTCTCCTTTTTGTGCCAAAGAGGAGCGGCGGTCCCGTCGCTCCTCTATTTGCTTAACTTGCTGATGCCGGGGATCTCTCCTCCTGCTTTGCACCTTTCACTTTCGCACGCCGCGTCTTCTTCTCCGGATCCTTCTCGATAACGGGAGCGGCACCGTCCTTGATACAATCCGCACCGATGGTCACACGCTCAATGGTGGGATCGGACGGAATATCGTACATCACCGGTGTCAGAACGCCTTCTATCACGGCACGCAGACCACGGGCGCCGATGTTGCGCTCAATGGCCTTATCCGCCACCGCCCGGAGCGCCTCGTCGGTAAACACCAGCTCCACATCGTCGTAGTCAAACAGTTTCTTATACTGCTTGACCAGCGCGTTTTTCGGCTCGGTAAGGATCCGTACCAGATCCTCGCGTCCCAAACCGTCCAGCGCGGTAATGACAGGCAGCCGTCCCACCAGCTCCGGGATAATGCCGAACTTCAAAAGATCGTGGGGCTGTGCCTCCTTCAAAAGCTCGCCGGTACGGCGCTCCGCCTTGCTCTCCACGATGGCGTCAAAGCCGATGCCCTTTCGGTCCGTGCGCTTTTCGATGATCTTCTCCAATCCGTCAAAGGCGCCGCCGCAGATGAAGAGGATATTGCGGGTATCCACCTGAATGAACTCCTGATGGGGGTGCTTGCGTCCGCCCTGCGGCGGTACGTTGGCAACCGTTCCCTCCAGTATTTTCAGCAGCGCCTGCTGTACGCCCTCCCCGCTGACATCGCGGGTGATGGATGTGTTCTCGCTCTTGCGGGCGATCTTGTCGATCTCATCCACATAGATGATGCCGTGCTCCGCCAGCTCCACGTCGAAATCCGCCGCCTGTAAAAGCCGCAGCAGGATATTCTCCACGTCATCGCCCACGTAACCGGCCTCGGTCAGCGTAGTGGCGTCGGCAATGGCAAAGGGCACCTTCAGCGTTCTGGCCAGGGTCTGGGCAAACAGGGTCTTGCCGCTGCCGGTAGGCCCGATCATGAGAATGTTGCTCTTTTGCAGCTCCACGTCCTCATCGCCGCCGAAATAGATGCGCTTATAGTGGTTGTAAACAGATACGCTCAGCGCCACCTTGGCCGCTTCCTGCCCGATCACGTACTGATCCAGTACGTTCTTGATCTCCCTGGGGGTCGGCAACTGATCCACGGAGTCGAAAATCTCTTCCGGTTCCGCAGCATAGCCGTCGTCCAGAATGGACATACACAGGTTAACACACTCATCGCAGATCCGGACGCCGGGTCCCTGGATCATGCGGTGTACCTGGGTTTCCGCTTTTCCGCAGAAGGAACAGCGCAGCGCTTTCTTTTCCTCAGCCATAGGAATTCTCCTTACCGCTTGTAAATCACCTTATCCACCAGACCGTAATCCCTGGCCTCCTCGGCGGTGAGCCAATGATCCCGCTCGGAATCGGCTTTCACCTGCTCGGGGGTCTTGCCGGTGTTCTCCGCCATGATCTTGTTCAGGCGTTCCTTGATCTTCAGGAAATGCTCCACGTCGATCTCCATATCGGTGACCTTGCCCTTGGTACCTGCCGAGGGCTGGTGGATCATCACCTCGGCATTGGGCAGCGCGATGCGCTTGCCCTTGGCGCCGGAGCTGAGCAAAAATGCGCCCATGCTGGCAGCCATGCCGATGCAGATGGTGGAAACGTCGCACTTGATATACTGCATGGTGCCGCAGATCGCCATACCCGCGGTGACAGAGCCGCCGGGGCTGTTGATGTACATCTGAATGTCCTTGTCGGGGTCCTGTGCCTCCAGATAGAGGAGCTGCGCCACCACAAGGCTGGCAGTAGTATCATTCACTTCTTCGCCCAGGAAAACGATACGGTCATTCAGCAGACGGGAAAAAATATCGTAGCTGCGTTCGCCGCGATTGGTCTGCTCGACAACATAGGGAACTAAACTCATGGGTAATACCTCCTGTTTTGACGTAGTTGAATTATACCCCACCCAAATGCGATTTAATCTCTCTTATTCTTCGGTCTTCTTGGTGGTCTTCTTTGCGGCCGGCTTCTTGGCAGCGGGCTTCTTCTCGCCGTCCTCTGCCTTCTTAGCGGGAGCCTTCTTGGCGGCGGGCTTCTTCTCTGCCTTCTCCTCAGTCTTTTCTTCCTTCTCAGCCTTGGGAGCGACAGCCTTGCCGTTATCGGCAACCAGCTTGATGACCTTCTCGCGGACCAGCTGATCCTTCACGTCCTCGGTACGCAAATACTTCTTCACGGTGTCCAGATCCATGCCGTACTGGTCGGCGATCTTCTTCATCTCGGCTTCGATCTCTTCTTCGGAAGCGTCCAGCTTCTCCTTCTTCACGATGGCGGCAATGGCGAGATCCATCTTCACCTGGCCAAGAGCGGGAGCCTTGGCCTGTGCCTTGAATTCCTCGGCGGTAGTGCCGGTCATCTTCATGTACTGCTCAAAAGGAATGCCCTGAGAGGCCATCTGCTGCTTGAAGTTCTCCACCATCTGCTCGGCCTGAGCGTCCACCATCTCGTCGGGGATGTCGGCCTTGATACCGTCGGCGACCTTCTGCATCAGGGCGTCCTCAAAGGCGCGCTGGGCAGCATTGGTACGCCCCTCGGTGAGCTTCTTCTTGATGTCGGCCTTCAGATCCTTCAGGGTATCGAACTCGCTGACGTCCTTGGCAAACTCGTCGTCCAGAGCGGGAACTTCCTTGACCTTGACCTCGTTGATCTTCACATGGAATACCACAGGCTTGCCGGCCAGCTCAGGAGTGTAATCCTTGGGGAAGGTGATGTCGATATCCTTCTCGTCTCCGGACTTCATGCCGATGAGCTGATCCTCAAAGCCGGGCACAAAGCTGCCGGAGCCGATCTCCAGATCAAAGTTGTCGCCCTTGCCGCCCTCGAAAGCGACACCGTTGTCAAAGCCCTCGAAGTCGATGTTGGCGGTATCGCCCTTCTTAATCTTGCGGTCCACGCTGACCAAACGGCTGTTCCGGTCTGCCATCTCATTGAGGCGGGCATTCACGTCGGCGGCAGCTACCTTCACCTCGGCCTTGGGGGCTTCCAGACCCTTGTACTTGCCCAGCTTCACCTCGGGATAGACGGCGACGGTGCACTTAAAGGTGCAGCCGTTGGCGCCCACGTCCTCCAACTCCACATCGGGATAACCGACGACTTCCAGCTTCTGCTCAGCCACAGCGGCCTCATAGGCGTCGGGCAGGATAATATTCACTGCTTCTTCATAGAAGACCTCGGTGCCGTACATCTTCTCGATGATCTTGCGGGGAGCCTTTCCGGGGCGGAAGCCGGGCACATTGATCTTGCCGCGCTGCTTCAGATAGGCCTTTTGGACAGCAGCCTCAAACTCCTCTGCTCCGACCTCGATGGTCAGGGCGACCTTGCTCTTTTCCAGTTTTTCGCAGTTCTTTACGTTCATGGTTTGTTTCCTCCAATTTTACTCATCGCCGGGTAAGGCGATTTGTTTTTATACGCAATTTAATATTGTAGCAGATATTATCCGAAATTTCCACACTTTTTTGTATCAATCGCAAATTTTTTTCGGACAAAACTGCAAATAGTCGGCAGACACCAAAGAAAAGTCCGTGCCGGCAAAGTTTCCCTCGACCCGACGCTTGTGGCTTGCGCCGTGCAAATGCCCGTAGCAGCATATCTTCACGCCGTATTTTTGCAGCAGCGCCAGAATTTCCGGGCAGCGGTAGCCTGCATACAGCGGCGGGTAGTGGAGAAAGCACAGCTTGTCCCGTTCTCCTGCCGAGCGCAGCGAGGTCTCCAGCCGCCCCACTTCCCGTGCCATCATTTTTTCGTTGTGGGTACCCTCGTTATCCAGCTCATAGAACCATCCCCGTGTCCCGCACAGGGCATAGTCCCCATAGGTACAACAGTTATTGTGCAGGATCTGCAGCGTGTCCAATCCGTTTTCAGCAAAAAAAGACTCCATCTTTTTTGCGGTATTCCACCAGTAGTCATGGTTCCCCTTAAGCAGGATCTTTTTGCCCGGCAGCGAGTCGATAAAACGGAGATCCTCCAAAGATTCCTCCAAACTCATGCCCCAGCTCAGATCACCGCACAGCACCGTCACGTCATCCTCGCGCAGCGCGGAAAATCCCCGGCGGATGCGCTCCACATAATTTGCCCATCCCTCGCCGAAGATCTCCATAGGTTTGTTTGACCCGAGGGAAAGATGTAAATCTCCAATTGTGTAAAGTGCCATAACTTTACCCCTTTTTCTCACAGCAGCCGCCGCAGATTGTAAAAGAAAATATCGTCCAGCAGCTTTTTCCCATATCCCCTTGTGCAAAGGGCATCGTAAATCTTGTGAATGTCCTGCAAGCCCTGCAATCCGCCTGCCAGCACCTCGCAGCCGTCCAGATCGCCGCCCATACACACGGTCTTCTCCCCGTTCAGAGTAAGGAAATGCTCAATGTGCCGCAGCAGCGTGTCCATGCTATCGTCTCCCACGAAATTCCGATAGAGATTGATCCCCACCACGCCGCCGGTATCCCGAATGGCGCGGAACATATCATCGGTCAGATTGCGCGGATGGGCGCAAACTGACCGGGAGTTGGAATGGCTTGCCACAACGGGTCTTTGCGCCATGCGTATGATGTCCCAGAATCCCGCATCGGAGATGTGGGACACGTCGGCATAGATATGATGGACTTCCAATTCACGGACAAACTCTTTTCCTCTCTGGGATAGACCTCTGCCCGTGTCCTCAACATTTGTCCCCGACAGTACGTTTGCACGGTTCCACACGGGGTTGAGAAACCGTACACCCCAGTCCGCTGCCGTTTTGATGCGTCCGCTGTCACATTCCAGCAAGTCAGCACCCTCGATAGAGAGCATCGCGGCGCACTTCCCCACCGATACCGCTGCGTCCACCTCTGCACCGGTGCGGCAATAGGTAATGAGATCAGCATTTTCCGCCATCTCCCACACAAATACGTTATGCAGCTCGTTACACCTGCCCCAGAGGTCCGGTGTTTCGGCGGCATCGGCATAGAGCGCAAAAAACTGGGCATAGCGGCCAAAGCATTTCGCCCGCTCCAGATCGATATGTCCGGTGTTTCGGCATAGACTTTCCCCGGTCTCCCGGCAGCGGTAGATGGTATCGCAATGGGCATCAAAATAAGAAATCATCCTGTTCCTCACTGAAAAGCGTTCTCCCAGTATTCTACGCGGGCGCGCTCATGTCCGTTCGCCGCATACACCTCCGCCACGTCAAATCGGCAAAAGGTATCCGCATACTCCGGGTGCTGCTGCAAATAGTACAGAGCCGTCTTTCTGATCCGACTCTGCTTTCCGCTTGTCACGTATTCCCGGGGCAGCGCCACATCCAGATTGGAGCGAGTCTTGACCTCCACAAAGCACAACATCTCACCATCCAACGCGATCAGATCGATTTCCCCAAACCGGCACTGATATCCGGCGGAAATCAGCTTCCATCCCTTGTCTCGCAGATAGTTTGCCACCAGCGCTTCGCCCCAGGTACCCTCTTGCCGGCTCATCGCTTCGCCTCCCACTTCTTCAGGAACGTCAGTCGGTGCTCTTTGCAGGGGCCGTACTTGTCCAGCATTTCATAGTGCAGCGCCGTGCCGTATCCCTTGTGTTTGGCAAACTGGTACGCCGGATACTGTTTGTCCAATACGTCCTTCACATAGCGGTCACGGCTCACCTTCGCCAGGATCGATGCCGCCGCGATGCTGGCGCTTTTGCCGTCACCGCCGACAAAGCACTCATGCGCCGCGGTAATTTTCGCCGACTTTCCCTTATCCCGGTTGCCGTCGATGAGCGCCAGCTCCGGCTGCACGGATAAACCTTCTATCGCCAGCTGCATGGCCTTCATCCGGGCGCTGAGAATGTCCGTGGCGTCGATCTCCGCCGCTTCCACCCGGGCAACAGACCATGCCACCGCCTTGGCAATGATCTCTTCATACAGCAGATCCCGCTTTTTCGGCGTCAGTTTCTTGGAGTCGTTGAGGCCCTCGATCTCACAGTAGGGCGGCAGGATCACCGCCGCAGCATAGACGGGACCCATCAGCGGTCCGGCACCGGCCTCATCCACGCCGCATATCAACTGAATTCCACGCTCAAAACACGCTTTTTCAATGTTCCAAAGCTCTCTCATCTGCATTCTTCCACCGTCTCCAGTGTAAAGGTACCCAGCTTTCCACCACGGAACTCGTCAAGCAGGATCCGCGCCATGCGCTCCGTATCCACCTCGGCGCCACGCATTAGGAAACCCCGCTTGCGTCCCGCCTTGATCAGCAGATCGTAGCCGCTGTCACCGTCCTCGATCTCCACCTTATAGCGCTCGGTCAGCACGTCGGGATAGTGCTTCCCCAGATATTCCATCAGGTAGCAGGCCAACTCCTCAATGTCCATCACGTCGTCCTTGATGGCGCCGGTAAAGGCCAGGCGAATACCCACCTCTTTGTCGTCGAATTTCGGCCACAGAATACCCGGTGTATCCAGAAGCTCCAGCGTGCTGTCCACAGGAACCCACTGCTTGGTACGGGTCACACCGGGGCGATCCTCCGCCTTGGCGGTCTTGCGCTTGGCCACCTTGTTGATAAAGGTGGACTTCCCCACGTTGGGGATGCCCAGCACCATCACCCGAACGGTGCGGCCGATCTGACCCTTTGCCTCCCACGCGGTGATCTTCTCTTTCAGCAGCTCCCGCACCGCAAAAGCGAACTGTTTGGTGCCTACGCCGTTTTTGGCGTTGACCTCCAGCACGGCGTAACCCTTTCCGCGGAAATAGGCCGCCCAGCGTTTTGTCTCCCTTGGATCGGCCTGATCCACCCGGTTTAATACGATCATGCGAGGCTTCTCCCCCACCATCTCGTCCACATCAGGATTCCGGCTGCTAAGCGGGATCCGAGCGTCCACGATCTCGCATACCGCGTCCATATTCTTGATTTCGGCAACGATCATCCGTTTGGTTTTGGTCATATGACCGGGAAACCAGCTCAAGCCTTCGATCTGCATCGTCTCACCTCGCATACTTCTTCAAAATAAGTATACCACAACATTCCAAAAAAGCAAAGAAAAAACCGCCCGAAAAACAGGCGGGTCTCTTTTTGTTTTTGGCTTACAGCTTCTCGCGGATCTTGGCAGCCTTGCCGACACGACCACGCAGATAGTACAGCTTTGCGCGGCGCACGTAACCGTGACGCACAGCCTCGATGTGGTCGATAGAGGGAGAGTGCAGAGGGAAGACCTTCTCCACACCCACGCCGTAAGAGATACGACGGACGGTGATGGTCTCCTCGATGCCGCCGTGCTTCTTGGCGATCACGATGCCCTCGAAGACCTGGATACGCTCACGGGAACCTTCCTTGACCTTCACGTGCACACGAACGGTGTCGCCGACTTCCACAGCAGGGGCCTCGCCCTTGATCTGCTTTTCGTTAAATGCCTTCAACAAATCCATGGATATTTCCTCCTATTTATAGGTGTTCATGCCGTTATTACTGCGACAGCCGACATTTCTTAGCTGTCAACGGCAGAGGACCGCCCTTTTCACGCCATGATAGAATACCATACTTATTCTTCGATTGCAAGTCTTTTTTTCAAAATCGTCCCTTTTTCTCCTTTCACCCGGAAAAACCGCATATCTCAGCGCAGCACTTTCAGCCAGTCGTCAAGAAAGCGCATCTGTTCTGCCGTATGGAACCAATGTTCCCCGCTCTCCATCACCGTTAACGTAGCGCCCGCTTTCAGGGCAAACGCGGAAATCGTTTCCCGGGAAATGAGGTTATCCTTCTCGCCGTACAGGATATGGGTCGGCACACACCAATTTATTGGATGTTCCCTTACATAAGAGAGATAATCCCATGATAGATTTTGTCCAAACGGCGTTTCTATCGTACCTTTTTCACGCAGCTCTTTTTCACTCACATTCGTGCTTGCCATCATATCTTCTATCAGCTTTTCCATGTTGACGACAGGCGAGATAAAGTAGGCTTTTTCTACCTGCCGGACCGGCAGCGCAGCCATAGCAAAGTAAGCACCGATGCTGTTGGCAATCAGCGTGACAGTCTCATGCCGTCCAATTGTCCGCTCCAGCAGCTTTGGAAATTCATCCTTTGCCTCCCACGGCGACTGTGCGGCGTAATCCCAGGCGATCACCTTGTCGTTTGGGAAAATCGTTTGATAATGTGCCGCTTCTTCGGCGCTTCCGCCCTGACCGTGAAGATATAAAATCGTTTTTTCCATCTGCTCCCCTTTGCCTGCTTTTCTTGATTTCTCTTTGACAAACTTTCAGCGAAAATCTCTGCCCTCTGCGTCCAGGATCCGTCTGCGGCGTACCCGAACGAAGTCCGGCATCAGATCCGGCAAGTAAGCCGCGATCAGTTTTTCCAACAGCTGTGGATTTAATCCCGGGTTTTGTGCCTGCACGATAACGTGGGCGATGACGGCATTTTCCTGCTCGGCCAGCTCCACCCTTTGCAGCATGGGCGCGACATCCACATCCGCCAGTTCCTTGCGCTTGGTCTTTTTCTGAATGACGAGTTCTTTTTGGGCAAACAACTCCTGCAACTGGAAAACAACACCCTCCGGCACCCCGTTGTCATATTCCAGTACCACATCCGCCTCCAGATACGCCAGCTCCCGAATAGGGCGCACCGCCTTGTAACAGTCCAGGACACGAATGCCCCGGGGCATTCCCTCGTTCAGCTTTTCCGCGATACCGCTGCCGTCACAGTCCTGGGTCACCTCAAAATCCAACAGCTCGCACTCACTGCTCTGTCCTACCGGCAGCGGCAATACGATGGATAAGATCGGGTGGGGATGAAAGCCTTGAGAGTGCTTGATCTCCAGTTCCGTACGGGGAAACACCCGCTGGAACGTCCGCATCAGATCCAGGTGGGAGATATAGGACGCCTGTGCCTCCTTGCTGAACAATAACCGCAGTTTAGACATCGCACTTTCCCCCTATCAGTTTGTTGGCGCCGCAGCCGTTGCAATGGGTACGGCAGTCCGGCGTGGTCACGCCCTTCTTCGCCTGCTCATATTCACGCCACAGATAGTCCTCACTGACACCGCTGGAGATCATGCTCCACGGCATCACCTCGCTGCGCTCTCTCTGTCGATAGGCATAAAATGCAGGGTCAATGCCGCATTCTTGGAAAGCTTCCTGCCAGCGCTGTAAGGAGAAATACTCCTCCCAGGCGTCAAGCTTTGCCCCTTTACGCCATACGGTTTCCAATACTTTGCAGAGTTTTCTGTCCCCACGTGCCAGCACCGCCTCGATAAATGAAGTCTCACCGTCGTGCCAGTTATAGGTGACGGTCTTGGTGTTCATATTCTCCCGCAAAAGCGTCACACGCCGCTCGTACTCCTCCCGGGTGATCTGACCTTCCCACTGGAACGCCGTGTGGGGCTTCGGCACAAAATAGCTGGTGGATACGGTGATCCGTACGCCGCGATTCTTATTGGTTGCAGCTTCCCGCCATTCGTGCATGACCCGCGCCGCCACGTCGGCGATCCCCAGCACGTCCTCGTCGGTCTCCGTAGGCAGACCCAGCATGAAGTACAGCTTCACGGCGCTGTACCCGCCGGCAAAGGCGGTGTGGCAGGACTGGAGCAAGTCCTGGAGCGTCACATTCTTGTTGATCACGTCCCTCAGGCGCTGTGTTCCTGCCTCCGGTGCAAAGGTCAGACCCGTTTTCCGTCCCTTGGCAAGGCGCTGCATCAGCTCCATGGAGAAGTTATCCGCCCGCAGACTGGGCAGGGACAGGTTCACGTGTCCGCTCTCGCACATGGGCTCTAAATCGTCAATAAGGCGGGTCAGATCCCGGTAATCACTAGTAGACAAGCTGGAAAGGGTCACTTCCTGATAGCCGGAGTCCTCTACCGCCTGACGGCAGTATTCCGCGCACAGATCCCGGCTGCGGTTGCGCACCGGGCGATAAACGTACCCCGCCTGGCAGAAGCGACAGCCCCGGATGCACCCC